>JAKBAC010000017.1 GCA_021809365.1 Planctomycetota bacterium
CGCCGCGCTGATGATTACACCGCGTGAAAAAGACCCGCAAATTGTCGTTCCGATGGTCGATATTTATGTCGGCTTCCCCGGCCACAGCGCTAAAAGCGTGGAACAACTGGTCACAACACCTCTTGAAAAACTGCTGTATCAGATTCATGGCGTTGAATATGTCTATTCCACCAGCCAGCGCGATCAGTCCATGGTCACCGCTCGATTTTACGTCGGGCAGAATGTGGAACGCAGCGTGGTGAAGGTGTTTCGCAAAATCAAGCAGCATCTCAATCGCGTGCCCGCCGGCGTCACCGGCTGGGTTATCAAACCCGAAACCATTAACGACGTGCCAATTGTCACGCTGACCCTGACCAGCAAAACAGCCACCGCAGTGGCGCTGCGGCAAACGGCCGAGGAACTCGCGGCCCGCCTCGCCGCCGCTCCGAATGTATCACGCGCGTATGTCATCGGTGGCCGCCCGCGCGTGGTCTATGCGTACCTAAGCCCGTCGAAAATGCACGCCTATAACGTGACGCCCATGGAGATTGATCGGGATATTGAGGCGGCGGATGTGACCATGACGGCGGGAAGTTATCAGCGCAATAATAATGAAATTCATGTGCTGGCTGGAACCGCATTTGCCAATGCCCGGCAATTGGGGCACCTGGTCGTATCCGTTTGGCATCAGCAGCCTGTGTATTTGAGCAATGTTGCCAGAATCGTCGATGGCCCGGCGGAAGTTCATTCGTACGTCTGGCAGTGCTGGGGACCTGCCGCCAATGTGCATGAGGCTCCTGATTTTCCCGGCACCGTGCTGGCTGGACATGCCGTGCGAAACGTACATGCCGCAACGCCCGCGGTTACCGTGGCGATCGCGAAAAAAGCCGGCAGCAATGCGGTAACGGTGGCGGCGGATGTTATTCATCGCGCCAGTAAGCTGGCACAGGTGATGCTGCCATCGGACATCAATATGATTGTGACCCGCAACAGCGGTCTGTCGGCCAATGCCAAAGTCAACGGACTCGTGGAGAGCCTGCTTGTCGCCATTGTGATCGTCATTGTCCTGCTGACCATCGGCCTTGGCTGGCGGGAATCCATTGTTGTGGCGGTGGCCATTCCAGTGGTATTCGGGCTGACACTGGCATGTAATCTTATGCTCGGTTTTACCATTAATCGCGTGACGCTGTTTGCCCTGATACTTTCGCTGGGACTGCTGGTGGATGACCCGATTGTGGATGTGGAAAACATCAGCCGCCATTTCGCCCTGGAAGGGAAAGCCACACGCCTTATTGCCCTGAAAGCCATATCAGAAGTTCTGGGGCCGCTGATTGTCGCCACGTTGGCGGTGATTCTGTCATTTATTCCCATGTTCTTTATCACCGGCATGATGGGGCCTTACATGCGGCCCATGGCTTTCAACGTGCCGGTGGCCATGCTCATGTCCATGCTGGTGGCGTTTACCATCACGCCCTGGATGGCCTACCACATGCTGAAGAACAAACACCGCGAGACGGAAATTGCGGCCCGTGAAGAATCGGCTGATCCGCACATGGTTCCGGTCATCCAGCGCACCAGACGCTATAAGGTGTTTTCAGTTCTGCTGGGATCCATGCTTAAATATCGTTGGGCCCGGTGGGGATTTCTGCTGGCCGTGGCAGGCATCACGATGTTTGCGGTCATGCTGCCGGCGCTGCGGCTGGTGCCGCTGAAAATGCTGCCATTCAGCGATCAGAGCAATCTGCTGATTGTCGTCCATGCGCCGCGCGGCACAACTTTGCAGAACACCGATGCCGCTACGCGGGCGCTGGTACATCGCCTGCGTCGATTGCATGAAGTGGTGGAGATCACCAGCTATGTGGGTGTGGCGGAACCGATGGATTTCAACGGTCTGGTGCGACACTATTTTATTCGCAATCAGCCCAATGACGCGCAGATTGCGGTGCAGTTTGCCGGCAAAGGCCAACGCGCCATGCAAACCCATGAAATAGCCTTGCGCATCCGTAACAGCCTCACCGCCATCGCAAAAAAACATGGCGTTCGCATTCAAATTGTTGAAGCCCCTCCGGGGCCGCCCGTGCTGGATACCATTGTTGGTGAAATTCATGGCTCGCCCACGACCAGTTATCATCAGATGCAGTTGGCTGCCCGCACCTTGCGCCATCGCCTGCTGCTGGAGCCGGATGTGGTGGATGTGGATGACAGCGTGCAGGCCCCGCAGATGCAAATGGTGTTTATCACCGATAAACGCAAGGCCGCGTTAAGTGGCGTAACCACGGATGACATTTCCACAACACTCGCTCTGGCCCTGGGCGGAAAAGTCGTCGGCATGATTCATGCTCCGCGCCAGCGGCAACCACTGAATATCATTCTGCGATTGCCGCGATCGCGGCGATCCAGCCGCGCCGATTTATCTCGAATTTTCGTGCGTGGCTCCAATGGCGTGCTGGTGCCGTTGGCGGAATTGGGACATTGGAAACGTGAATCAGCCGGACAAGCGATTTACCATAAAGATTTGCGCCGCATTGTGTACGTCTATGCCGATACTGCCGGACGCCCGCCGGTCAATGCCATATTGGATACCGAGGCGGATCGCTTGCCGGACGGATCATCCCCGCGGATTGGGGGAATGACCCATATCGGAAGCGGGTGGATTCATGAAGTCAAGCCCCGTCCGCTGGCGGATCGGTCTTTCTTTCACGATGGCTCCGGAATCGCCTGGCAGTTGCCGCCCGGGCTGCACGTGAATTTTGCCGGAGAAGGTGAGTGGCGGATCACCATCAACGTATTTCGTGATTTGGGCCTGGCCTTTGGTGCGGCGATGATTGGAATTTATGTGCTGCTGGTGGCACAGACCGGATCATTCCTTTTACCGCTGATTATCATGCTGGCCATACCGCTGACGATCCCCGGTGTCATGCCCGGATTCTGGATTTTGAATATGGTGATGGCGCAGAATGTCGGCGGATATCGGGATATGGTCTTCTTCACCGCCACCGCGATGATCGGCATGATTGCACTGGCCGGCATTGTCACACGCAATGCAATTATTCTTATTGACTTTATTCATCGGTCCCTGGCCAACGGCCAATCGCTTTATGACGCCATTCTGGAAAGTGTGGTGGTGCGCATGCGTCCCATTCTGCTGACCGCGGCGGCGGCCATGCTTTCATCCATTCCGATATTAAGCGATCCTATTTTTTCCGGCCTGGCCTGGGCGCTGATCTTCGGCTTGCTGGCATCCACCGTATTTACGCTGTTTGTCATTCCGGTAACGTATTACATCCTGTTTCTCAACAAGCCCGGCCATGGCCTGCCCGTCGCGGATGATATGGGAGCACGGAATTAACCACCAATAAGCGGACGAGGAATTTCAATGAGCAAATTGTCACAACGAGGTAACGAATAATCAACGCGCGGTGGCGGCCGCAGAGCAGGAGAACAGAGAGTTGACAGTAGAGCACATAAGGCTGGAACTATATGATGCTGTCGCAAGATGAGGCAATCCCTGCGGTCTACTTACTACTTTCTCAACACCGACGACTGCCGCGGAAAACGCGCGGTGCAAGCACACGCGGGTAAATGGGGATGGGGCGTCCCGGCACCACGCCCAGATTTATTGCCACGCTCCTGTTGTTCCGTCTGTTGTTCCGTGTGTTGTTCCGCGATTTACGTCAGGCTCAAAATAGTATATGCTCATGGGTCTGGTTTGTGACTAAAGGCTACTGCGGCGGTAATGAGGCATGTCTATAAAATTGATGCGTAAATACAGCAAACCCATGATGGCGGTTCTGGGCGTGCTGTTGATGGTGACCTTTCTGGTCGGTTATTCCTATCAGTCCGGCATGGGCGGCTCGGGCGATGCGTTTGTGCTGGGGAGACTGCACGGGCAGCCCATAACCAAGGGGCAGTTGACGCAGGCGCGAATTGACATTCGTATCTTGCGGAATCTGCCGGTACTGGCGGATTATGGAATCTATCCGATGTGGCTGAACCGCCGCAGCGATACCCGTGCGGCCATTCAATTTTACCTGTTGCTGCGCGAAGCGCGGCATTCCGGTTTTTACCCGGATCGGGGGGATATCGGCCTGTTGGTCAAACAGAAGCAGGTGCGCAGGCAGATCGGCCAACTGCTTGAGGCGAACCCCAATTTTGCGTGGCCCAATGTGAATACCGCGCTGGAAGATGTTACGACGATTGATCAAATGCAGGCGTTCGTCACGGGATCATGTCTGCCGAGTTCTCCGCAACTGGCTCATTTTATCAGCGAACTTGGTACCTCTGTACAGGTGCGCTATGCGCGCATGCGGGCGGCGGACACCGCCGAAGCCATGGCGGCACCAGGTGCCCCCGAATTGCAACATCTGTTCACCTTGTATCGGTCCATTTTGCCATGGAATCCGGAGAGTTCCTCCCCGCCACCGCTGATTGATGGGCATCGGTATCCATTTGGTTACCGGTATCCGAATCGGGTGAAAATTGAATTTCTGAAATTTGATCGCAAGGTGATGCTGGCCCGACTCAAACCGACGCTACGCGATATTCAGGCGGCGTATGCGTATTATCAGGCGCATCGGGATGAATTTGCGGTAACACCGCCGGATACCACAACCGCACCGGCGAACGCGAAACCGATCTATAAAACCTTTGATCAGGTGCGGGGCAAGCTGATCCGTCAGCAATTGATTCACCGGGTGAATTTATTATTTCATCGTATGCTCAACCGGGCGGGCCATATCGCCGACAAACCGTGGCATACGGTGGATGTGGACGGATATCATACGGTGATTCCAGCGAGTCAATGGGTCTCGTTCAAAACTCTGGCGGCGGATTTGCAACGGCAATATGGCTATACGCCGGTGGTGGGCCGGTGGAATCACTGGTTGGATGCCCAAGACCTCGCCAGCCTGCGTGGCATTGGTGAAGCCACGACGGATCAGGCCGGGCTGCCGCAGGCGGAAAATTTAAGCGTTCTGGCGATGAAAATACGCGAACTCAATCCGCATTCCAAGAATATCGGATTGCTGCTGCACCTGCAGATGGGCTTTGACGGCCCGGTATTAACAGATTCGCATGGCAATATGTATATGTATCGTATTATTGCGGTCAGCGCGGCGCATAACCCCGCCACGCTGAATCTTGTGCGTTCCAGAGTCGTCAACGACGCCCGGTTGCTGGCGGCGTATCAGGCCGATCAAAAAGAGGGTGATGCGCTGGCCATCCGGGCGGGGCGCATCGGTCTGCCGACCGCCGCGAAAGCGTATCATCTGGCGGTGTTCAGTCCGGCTCCATTTAAGGCGCTGGAGAACCAGCTCGTCGGGATTACACCCCAGGGGCGTCCACAGTATGGAATCGTTCCCGGACATCTGCCGGGCGTGCAGGCACGCAGCAGCAAGCTGATGCGGGCGGCGTTCATGCTGGCCCATCAGGCCTTGGCCAATGGTAAGGATGGGGCGGCACGGTCGGCCACGGCACCTGCGGCAACCAGTCGCCCAGCCGCGGCTGCCAGTGCGGAATTGGAAGCGCATCTGACCTTAACACATCCATGCACCAGTGTGGCGCTGGATCCGCAACTTGAAGTTTTCGTGCTGCAACTTGTCAATGCCAAACCGGTGCCGGTGAATATTTTGCACAACTCCACTGATCTTGCCGGTGTACGGGGTTATCTCATGGATAATCTCAACCAGCGATTGCTGGCGAAATGGTTCAGCTACAGCGCTGTCACCAGACGGGCGGGATTTGTCGCCAGCGAATAAATAGGGTGGTTGAGTTTTGATCCTGCCGACCATTTGATACGATAGGAAACATTCGGCGGCCCCTTTGGATGGGACCACCGCGCGCGGTGGGAATGCCGCATTCATGGAGCTATTTTGAGCAGAATCGACAAAATTTTCTGGGAAACCCTGCGTGGACCAAAGCAATGGGTGTCGTCCTGGTTCGCCGCCTATGCGTTGTTGGGCGCGGTATCATCGGGCCTGATCCCCATTCTTCTGCCATTGATGATGCTGCGGCAATTGCCGCATGAACTTGCGGCCATTGGTTATGTGATGGGCGCGTTTAACCTTGGCGCATTAAGTTCGCCATTGTGGGGTAAATTTGCCGATGCACAGAAAGCATTCCGGCTGGTATTTTGCGGCGGCCTGATACTGGAACTTGTGGCCATGGCGCTATTTCCTTTGGCGGCGAATCTTGGAATCTGGCTGATTCTTGCGCTGCTGATGGGAGCGGGCAGCGCCGCGGTAAGCACCTGCGCCACGTTGCTGATTGTGGAGTTTTATCCCGCGAATCAATGGACCAGCCGCATTGGCTGGTTGCAGACATTCAATGGTGCCGGGCAGGTGATCGGCCTGCTCCTGGCCGGAGCATTTGCCGCCATCAGCTACAAATTTGGATTATGGATGGGAGCCGGGTTGCTTTTTATGGCCATTGTCATGGGAGCGATCTTCCTGCCGCGGCCATCGCAGGGTGCCGGGCAACCGACAACTCCTTCCAAAACTTCCACGATGACCCTTGATTTCCAACTTTTGGCCCGCTTTGCCCGCGTGGAACTCGTTGGCGGTGGGCTGCTCAAATATTTTCATTATTTGAATATTGCGGGGTTGAAAAGCATTCCGCATCTTTTGCCGACACGCTTTGGCAGATTTCTGATGTCATGGTGCATTATTTTTCTAGGCGTGGCGGGATTTTTTGCCTATTTTCCGATTTTTCTCAAGCAAAGTTTCGGTGTGCTGCCCGCCACGACTTCGCTCACGTATGCGTTGGCCGCGGGTGTCGGCATTGCGTTATACAATCTGGCCGGCGTGTGGGCGCAGAAGGCCGGTGCACAAAAAATATATTTCTTCGGGCGTGTTTTTCGGTTCAGCGGGTTCCTGCTTCTGCTGATTCCCATGTTGATTCACGGGTTGCCCGGAGCGAATTTGATGGCATTACTTGGCTTTGCGGTTGTGGTTTTGACTTGGCCGATACTCAGCGTGACGGGCACGGAATTGACCTCAGAACTCAGCCCCATCAGCCAGGGGGCGGCGCAGGGACTTAACAACGCGGCCAACGCCATTGGCACGGTGGCGGGAACTTATCTGGCCGGTTGGTTGGTGCATGTTGTGGGCTACACCTGTATTCCGATTATGGCCCTGATCGGATTGGCTTTATCTGTAATGGTGGATACGTCGTTTCATCGGAACGCATCTGTTCGGGTGCCGTCAGCATCTCAAGCGGTTTCCGCGTGATCCGCAATTTTTCCAGTGCGCTGTCACAATGCCCATATTCATGAATAAAAAAAAGGCCGATGGGCAAATACCCATCGGCCTTTGAATTCTTCTGCGACACTCCATTTGGCAAAGTTCACATGGTGCTGAACTTATAAACTGTCCGCTGGAAGTATGTTTCATTGGGATTCAATACGGTGGACGGGAAATTGGGCTGATTGGGCGAATTTGGATAATGCTGCGTTTCCAGCGAAATCGCTCCATGGTAGGGATAATTTCCACCGATCCCTTTGATGCTGCCATTGAGGAAATTGCCGGTATAAACCTGAATCCCCGGTTGCGTGGTGTAGCAATCCAGCACGCGGCCCGTTTTGGGTTCCTGCACCCGCGCCGCAAATGCCAGTTTCTTTTCATCCTGATTGTTCAGGCACCAGTTGTAATCATAGCCATAGGGCACTTGATCGAAGGCGATTTTGGATGTTCCGCTGTACGCTGGTTTCAGACGCGCGGACAACTGCACAGGCTTGCAGAAATCAAAGGGCGTTCCAGCGACCGGTGCGAGTTTTCCGGTGGGGATCAACACATCATTGGTGGGAGTGTAATGATCCGCATTGATCGTCAGGACGTGGTCAAGAATCTGCGTGCCGGGTTTATGCAAATTGAAATAAGCGTGATTGCACATATTGATGACCGTGGGAGCATCCGTGTTGGCGCGGAAATGACCATGCAGCTCATTTTTCTCGTTAAGGGTGTACGTCGCCGCCGCCAGAACCATTCCCGGAAATCCATTTTCCATGGGATTGCTGAAAAGACTGAATCGCACGCCTGGGGCACCAAGTTCGGTGACTTCGGTAGCTTTCCAGACTTGCTGATCCCATGCGTGCGGGCCACCATGGAGCGTATTGGGGCCATCGTTCGTGGGCAGGTGGTATGTGACGCCATTGAGCTTAAAGGTGCCGTTGGCGATGCGGTTGGCATATCGGCCGATGGTGGCACCAAAATAGGGATCCTTGGCATGGGTGGTGGCATACGAAGCCAAGTCCGTGAACCCGAGGACTACATCGCCGAGATTTCCGCTGCGATCCGGTGCCAGAATCCGCTGGATGCGAGCGCCATAGGAAATAAGCTGCACAATCATTCCATTGGAATTGGTCAACGTATATTGATAGACCTTCTCACCATTCGGCAGCGTGCCAAAAAGCGATTGATAGGTCGCGCTCTTGCGGGGCAGGCTGCTGACATCGGTTCCCGGCATACTCTTACAGCCGGCCAAAGCCCAAGCCGCAGCGGCACCGGTGGCGGCCAGGAAAGAACGTCGGGAAAGATTCCGTGTAATAATGGATTGCTTCGGCATCGTTGAATACCTCCGTAAAAGTAACGAACACCAATAGCTGGGAAATATATGCGATGACTTGAAATTCGGCAAGCGAATATTAATCTAACGTTCGCGTCGTGCTTGTGGCACCAGCCCGGCTCTGATATTCTTTATGATGCGAATTGATGCTTGCGGGCGTAATTCAGCGGTAGAATGCCAGCTTCCCAAGCTGGACGTCGTGGGTTCGAATCCCATCGCCCGCTTTGTGAGAAATCACATTGCATTCAGGGTCGCACGGCAGGACGCCACGGACTGCCAACATAACAACAGGTATTTGTTTGTGGAGAATCCCATGACACACGCATCGGTTTTGAAACGTATCCACGCAACCATGTTGGTTATTGTGATCATTTCCATGGTGTCCGCGACGGCGGTGCGGGCGGCAAACCCGCAAGTTTCCATCTTTGACTTTAGTGGTTTCGCGCCGATCAATACCAGCGGGGGCGCATCTGGCCTCAAGATTAGCCCAGCCATGCTGACGTTGACGAATGGCAATGATGCGTTTGTGGGTTTTGTCGGCTCCAGCGGACGGGCTACCGCAGTACAGACGGTCAGTGATTTTACCTTTCGTGCTACGCAACCGGTCGCCAACGCCGATCAGCCGCCCGCCGATGAGGTCAACACATTTATCGGTACCGGTACCGGGCCGGGAGGAAGTATCAATTTATTTCCTGGGCCATCCATGCCCTTTGGCATGGTGCAATTCAGCCCGGATACGGAATCGCATGGGTTCGGCTATCATTATTATCAACGGGATATTCAGGGCTTCAGCATGACCCACATGAGCGGCCCGGGATGTCCGAATGAAGGCGATGTTTTTTTGACCGCCACCACGGGCGCGATTCACACACGGGTTAAAAATTTTCAATCGCGCTATTCACATCGTGAAGAAGTCTCATCTCCGGGATATTATCAGGTCAAGCTGCTGCGCTGGGGAATCAAGACGCAACTGACGGCAACGGATCACTGCGGCGTGGCGCAATTCACATTCCCCGCGGGGAAGCAGGCCAACATCCTCATTCCGATCAGCCACACCCTGAATGACACACTGGGCGCGCGAATTCATATTGTCAATAACGATGAAATTACCGGCTATGTGATCAATCATTGCTTTTGTGATCGCGGCGGCCCCTACAAGGTTTACTTTGTGATGAGATTCAGCAAGCCGTTCGCGGTTGGCGGAACATGGAGCGGTAGCCATGGAAGCGGCGTGTTGCGCCCTGAATCCAGCCAAGTCACCCAGACCCGTCATGGTCAGTGGGTTGGCGGTTACGCCAGTTGGCCGGCATTGTCCAAGCCGCGGATAATCACGGTGCGCGTGGGAATTTCCTATGTGGATCTGGCGGGGGCGAAGAATAATCTCCAAGTGGAAGCTGCGGGCAGGAATTTTAAGGCGCTTCGCGCGGATGCTTTCAAGACATGGAATAAAAATTTAAGCGTGATTGATATATCCGGCGGATTGCCCGGGCAGCGGGAAATATTTTACACCGCGTTGTATCACAGCATGTTAATGCCGAGTCTTATGAGCGACGCGGATGGGCGATACCTGGGTTTTGACGACAAAATACATCACGTTTCCGCGGGGCATCAAATTTATTGTAACTATTCCGGATGGGATATTTATCGCAGTGAAATGCCGCTGTTGGCGCTGGTGGCCCCGCGGCGACTGGAAGATATGTGCCAGTCGATTGTCCTGATGGATCAGCAGGGAGGATGGATCGGACGGTGGCCACAGATCAATCAATATACAAATGTCATGTGCGGCAGCCCATTGACGACGGTGATGTGCACGGCGTGGCTCGATGGGTTGCGCGGATTCGACATTGATGCAGCCTGGCATGGTATGTTCAAGGACGCCACCGAAGCCCCGCCGGCCGACAAGCCGTATGCCGGCGAAAGCAACATCAACTGGATCAATAAGCTGCACTATGATCCGGATAACCATGAAGGCTATGGCTCGGTATCGCAGCTTCAGGAAGATTGTGTGGCGTATGCGTCACTGTACGATCTGGCCAAAGCGCTGGGACGAAAACATGATGCCCATATCCTGTTCGAGCGGGCGCAATACTATCGCAATGTTTTTGATCACAAGGATCACGATTTTCGTCCGCGGCTGGCCAATGGCGCTTGGCGCAGGCCATTCAAGTTGACGCAGAACCACGGCTTTATTGAGGGTTCCGCCTGGCAGTATCAGTGGCTGGCCCCCTGCGATATGGCGTGGCTGGTTCACGCGGTCGGCAAGGCACGGTTTAACCGGAGGCTGGAAGCGTTTTTCAGTTATAAGAAGCCAAACTGGGTGCCGCAATATTACAATCCTTACAATGAGCCGGATTTGGAAGCACCGTTTGAATTCAATTTTTCCGGCAAACCATGGCGAACGCAGGCCGTGGTACGCCGTGTATTGCGGCAAAATTACACCCTTTCTCCCAACGGCGTCCCCGGCAATGATGATTGCGGTGAAATGTCTTCATGGGCGGTACTGAGCATGATGGGAATTTACAGCATTGATCCGGCGAGCACGGCTTACGAATTATGCAGTCCGGAATTTCCCAAAATCGTCATTCATCTGCATTCATGCTATCGTGGATCACAATTTGCCATTGTCACCACGCCCACACCGGCTTTTACGCCTTACATTCAAAGTGTCAAACTCAATGGTCATCTGCGGGGGGCGAACTGGATTCATTTTCGGAGCATAACGGATGGCGGAAAGCTATCATTTGTTTTGGGAAAAATGCCAGATCGTCAATGGGGCAGCCGAAATGCCGATGCCCCGCCGTCGCTGACCCGATAAGGGGGTTCGGCACCGGCACGGAAATAATTCTCCACTCTATTCGTCAGCCGTGCGGTGGAAACATGGCCGTCACTCTCGGATTCGTCAACCTCCGTGCGCGGGCATCTATCCGCGCGAGCCAGATGCCACGACCTTAGGGACCGTGCAAAAATAACTTCACACTTTCTGGCTGGCCCTTTTGGCCGGTGGCATCGTTGTTCGCTCCTTACAGACCCACTGGCGGGGTATGCGCGTCGCTCACGCCTCGCCAGCGGCCAAAATCCCTGCGCCAAAAAATGTGAATGTATTTGTGCGCAGTCCCTTATTTCACGGCATGCTGCGGATCAGCCGGCGCGGTGGGTATCTTCTGAAAATGACCCCAGACTAAAAAGAAAATGATAATCGCGGTGGTTGCGGCACCGGATAGCTGAACCATCCAGTCGATCCAGCCACGTGGCCGCGCGAGGTAATGGACACTGAGATAAAGCGTGGCCACCGCCGTTAAAAGGGCCGCAGTCAAACTGATGACATTGCCAATGATGCGTCTGCGATTGATCATCGGAAATCTCCTTTTTTTGTATCCAATGCCAATGAGACTCAATGCTTAAATTTCAGCAATTGCAGCTTCATCAGCAGTTCCGCGGTATCCAATTGCGTATCGAACGTCCGCTGCGGCGGCACGTTGTAGGCATCAGCCTTTTGCGTGGTGGCGGGTTTTCCATGTGCCGGAAGCAGGTCATCATGCATCCATGTTGCCTGGAGGTCTTCCATCTGCACGGGTGAAAACCAGACCTTCACATTCGGTCCGACACCCCAGACACGCGCAAAAGGCTGGCGCTGTATGCACTCGCCATCGGGGAGGTAATAGTATTGCTCCGTAAGTTTGAACTCGGCGGTATCGTGTTGTCCGATTGCGATGACATTCTGCACGCAACCTTTACCATACGTGCGGTGGCCGACAATTAAAGCGCGATGGTGATCGCGCATGGCACCACTGAAAATTTCCGAAGCGCTGGCACTGTCCTGGTTGACCAGAAGAATCAAGGGCAACGTCGGCGGCACCAATGGCGAGCCTTGTGCCGACCACGCTTCCGGGGGGGCGGTGCGCCCACGGGTCGAAAGAATGGCTCCCTGATTGAGGAACATATTGCACATTCTCACAGCGGTCGTGAGAAAACCACCCGGATTGAACCGCAAGTCGAGAATCAATCCGCGCATGTGTTCTTTTAACAGCCGCTGGAGCACTTTCTTTAATTGCTGCGCCGTATCCTGTTGAAATTGCGTGACGCGGATATACGCAATGCCCTCCTTCGGATAAATCATGAATCGCCATCGTCCGGTGGATGGATTACGCGCAAATCCTTTGATGGATCGGACGTGAATAATAGCTCGCACCAATGGGAAAATAAGCAGTTTGGGATTGTTCCCGCGCCGAATGCCCAATACAACCTTGGTTCCCGGAGGCCCCAGGATTCTGTTGACCACCGTATTGATACCCAGCCCCAGAATGTGCTGGCCATTAACGGTGACAATGACATCGCCGGCCTGAATTCCCGCCCGGTACGCCGGCGTACCACTCAGCGGTGAAATTACCCTCAGCAATCCGCCATTCGTCTCGGTGATCTGGATTCCGACCCCGCTGAACTGCCCCTCCATCTCCCTGTTAAATCGCTGCATCTGACTGGGCCAGAACGGCATGGTGAATTTATCGGTTTTTTCAAGGCAGCCTTCGCTAAATTCCTTGATCAATACGGGCAATGGAATTTTTACCGTGTTCTGATCCACGGTTACCATTTCACTCCACAATCGAATCATGCCCAGGGTATCAATGGGTTTGTCGGATTCAGCACGTTGCTGAAGCGTATTCAATTCGGCTACAAACTGATGGAGCGCCGTGGCGTCCTTCAGGCCGGGAAATGCGTCCGAAAGCATCGGCGTATCGGCCATCAGTTTTATCATGTTAATTCCGCCGTCAAGCAGGGTGTTGTAGGTGATGGGCAACACCCAGTCGCGTTCGGTCTTCTGTAATATTTGCACCAGCATATCCTGATGGATCCCCGCGACCGTATTCTGCCAGCGTGAATAAACCGGGGCATGATTCCGCTGCTCAGACTTGAGCTTGTTTTGGGGCGCTGTGGATGGCGTTTTAAAAGCGTGATCTTCCGCCAATTTCTTCTGCATCGCAAAGAACTCTTTGGGAGTATACGTGGCCAGCAGCATGGTGCGGCGCACCACGCGGCGGAGATCACGATGGTACAGTCTGGAAATGCGGTACATGCGATTCAACTGATTATACAGTTGCAGTGATTGCAGCCAGCGGTGCTGTTGATCATATTGGGCCGCTTTGGCGGCGACTTCCATGGTGATGGTATGTACCCAGGGCTGCTTTTTGAAAGCGGTCTTGTCCTCGGAGAGTTCGTAGGCGGCCCGCATGTATTCAAAGGCCGGGATCAGTTTCTTCGCCTTGAAATCCTGCTGCGCCGTGGCCAGTCGCTTTTTATAAAGCACGAGGGTGGCGGCATGTTGCTTGGACATGATGGAAACATAATGCTCCCGCCAACGGTTGATCAACGCAACGTCAGCGTTCTTGGTCGTCGGAGGAGTTAATACCGTCAGCGCGGCGAGATGTTGAGATTGAACCAGCGCGCTGACTTTTTCGGCATAGGTCTCCGCCGCTGACAGGCTATGGGTGGCCGCATGAGTCGAGGCGGCAGCCGCGTTGACACTGGCTCCGGCAACGCCGATCACACCGATCCCCATTGCCATCGTCAACAACATGCCTGCAACGGGCCTGGTCCAATCGGAGCGTCGGGTAGAATGTGAATGTACTGTGCGCATGAATCATCACCTGATTTCAGAATACAGAAACCCGCGGAGTTCCAATTTTCCGCTTGGGTCATAGTCGGGCGGCGGCTTTCAGCCTGTGCCGTGATCCGCACCTGTAGGCATAGTAACTGTACGTTGGAATGCTGGTCAAGGGTTGATAACAATGTGACAATTAATCGGGCCTGTGACCGATTCTGCAACGCGGCGGCACCGCCAGCATGTAGGAGTTAGGAGATGGGCGAGGAGTTAGAAGTTAGAAGTTAGGAGTTAGAAGACATTGCGAATTTCAAGTTGCCCAAGATGCCCACGTTCGGGGGGCAAGTTGCCCAAGTTGGGCAAGTTGATGGGAGCGTTGATTTTAGCGGGTTTGGATCAAGTTGCCCAAGATGCCCAAGATGTTTTAACGGGGGTAGCATTTAGTATTGAGGAGTTAGGAGTTAGAAGACTTTTTGGGCGCGGAATGGGCGCGGGCTGTTGGCTACAACGAACAACGAAACGCTGCGCTTAACGAGCAACGAGTAACGAGTAACGAAACACTTGACACTCAACGGGTAGCGAGCAACGCGTTCCGGTTCACGTTCAGGATTCTTTTCCGCGATCACTGTGGCGGCATGTTATTTACTTGTCAATGACGTTGTTCAGCGGGTCTGAACCATTCGTCGGGAGGGCTATAGGATTGCAGTAAGGGGGATAATGCACAACAGCGCTAAAAAGTTAAGGATTTGGCCCCGAGCGACCTGGCAGAATCTGTCACAGGCCCCAATTAATCCGAACCAGCATACCTGGGCACCCCCTCCCGTTTTTTGCCGCGCGTTGTGCGCGGCAGCCGTCGGTGTTGAGAAAGTAGAAAGTAGGCCGCAGGTGAGTCTGCCGAAGCGGTGTCTCATTGTATTCATTACTCATTATTCATTGATTCATTTGTGGCATGTTGCTCGTTTCTCGTTCGCCATTGGGCACCTTCACATTTTAGCGAGCCCGGCGGACTGGGCGGCTAACCATCGCCCGCGGTCACGGAACGGCACATTCAATGTGCCGGTTAACATCCCCGGTGGGTTAAACCCGCCGCCGAACAATTCCCGATGGGATACATCCATCGGCTCGCCCGCGTCCTCGCGCTCGCGGCGGCACCATGCCGCCGGCTAAATCCCATCTCCTAACTCCTAACTTCTACCTCCTGTCTCCTAACTCCTAACTCCGTTCTCTGCTCTGCGGCCGCCGCCGCCACCGGTGCCCGCCCCTGCTTGCTCCGCCCGTTGATCCGTTTTCGGTGTAAGCATCTTCGATTTATTGGAATAATCCGGTATGATATTTCACCGGTTGGCGTTATATGCGGAGTTCTTCCATGAGTCAGTCAGTTCCCCCGACGGTGGTGTATCAGAATGTCGCGCCTAAAGCGAATCCGTTTTTGCGCATATTGGTGGCCCTGTTGCTGCTGCTGTCGCTTGGTGCCAATGTCGTCTTGATGCTGATGCTGGCGGGCGCGGTGGCGATCAAGGGCGGATTTCTTCCGACGCAAAAATTGGAGCAGCGCGTGATTCGCCATGGCAGTGCGGATCAGATTGCCCTGATCCATATTGATGGATTGGTTGACGGTGCGATGGTGAAATCCGTGTCAGCCCAACTCCGGGTCATTGATCACGACGCGGCGGTCAAGGCCGTGGTCTTACGCGTCGATTCTCCCGGTGGCGGAGTAACCGATGCCGATGAAATTTATCACGCCCTGCAAAAAGTCCGATCAGATGGGAAGTCCATTGTGGTCAGCATGGGCGCATTGGATGCCAGCGGTGGATATTACATTTCCATGACCGGCCAGCAGCTTTTTGCGGAACCAACCACGATTGTCGGCAGTATCGGGGTGATGATGCCGGGCTTTCAGGTCACCGACCTTATGAAAAAAATTGGCATCACGCCGGAATTTCTAACCAGCTCGGCCGCAGTCTGGAAGGAAGCAGGCTCGCCTTTTTCCGACTACACGCCGGCCGTCAAAGAGTATCTGACGGATCTGCTGAATATTGATGCGGCACGATTTATCAATATCGTGCGGACAAGCCGCTCCACGCACCTGAAGGTTCCCATCGATCAGGTCGCCAATGGGAAAATCTGGGCCGCCTCGGAAGCTCTTAAACTCGGGCTGGTGGATCATATTGGTTACCTGGCGGCGGCGTATCACGCAGCCGCCAAACTTGCGGGGATTTACAATCCCACTGTCATTGAATTTCGCCGCCCCGCCGGGCTGTTGGACCTGTTCAATGTGCAGGCCAATGAAGCCAAACCGACCATGCAGATTAGTCCGCATCTGATCTATGATCTGGTTAAGCCGCGTGTGGAATATTTGTATTTGCAGTAGCGCGATGGAAAGCCACGCAGTTTCTTCACCGCGTCGGGCGGAGCAGCGCCAGAAATTCCATATTACCGCCCTGGCCTTCAATTGGACTTTGGACAACAGCTTGCACCGTCCAGCCCGCTTCCCGCACATTGGCGATGACCCGCTCCAATACGCAATGGGACTGTTCAGCGGTTAAAATGCCACGCTGGGTTTTGGCTTCTTCGGATTCATAGTGTGGTTTGACAAGCGTGATCACGCAACCGGTCGGCTTAAGTAGTTTGCGGGCCGCGGGAAGTATTTTAGCCTGCCGCGTCCAGCCGACATCAATGGTAATAAGGTCCACCAGTTCCGGCAGTGGCGTATGCAGAGCATTGTGGCGTTCCATCACCACGACACGCGGGTCTTTGCGCAGTTTCCATGCCAGTACGCCGTAGCCGGTGTCAATGGCATAAACCTTGCCCGCGCCATGTTGAATCAGGCAATCAACAAATCCACCGACATTACTGCCCAGGTCGGCGGCCACGGCATCCGTCACCGGTAATTGAAATGATCGAAGTGCGGCGGCAAGTTTCAGCCCCGCCCGCGAGACAAAGTGTTCTTCCCCACCCGGAGCGGGATTCGCCATCAACCGTTCTGGAGGGTCATCCGTCATCTGCTGGATTTAAGGCTGTTAAGTTTGCGCATCATGCTGCTTTTGCGGCGGGCCGCGGTATTGGGGTGCAACGTCCGGCGTGATGCCATGCGATCCAGAATTTTGATCGCCTGTTTCACAGCAGTCTGCGTTTCGGCCACGTCCTTCTTCGCCAGGGCGGTGGTGACTTTCTTAAGTTCAACGCGAACGATCTTTTTGCGATCGCGATTAAGCAACCGCAATTTGGCGTTCTGGCGAACGCGCTTTTTGGCCGAAAGGGAATGTGCCACTTAGTGCTCCTTTGAATACCTTCTGACTGTCTACAACATCTCCGCCAAATTACCGGAAGCGTTTGCGTCCGGCGGCGCTCAATCCATAGTATCCCACAATTTCATGGGGATGCAAGCCCTTTGGTGCGGTGAAGTTAGGGTGTCGGGCCTGTGGCCCTTTCTGCCAAGCGTGCCCCGGGCGCAGACCACTGGTGAATTCCCGGACTTACAGACGGGGCCACCGGGAATACGCAATCCGCGGTTTTGCACTGCGGGGTCGCGGGAAACAAGCGAACCGTGGATAACGCGGATATGCCCCCCCCAACGGGACAAAAGCCGTTGTACTCATTATTCATTACGCATTACTTCATTGAGCGGAAGCGCCCCTCCACTAACTCGTGGTTGATCTCGTCGTAATCGCCCTCTGCGGCGGATAAAGTAGTGAGTTTTGATATATCTGTTAAGATTGATAGGATGAGTTGATGGCCGTTGTGCGGATCTTTGCAGTTAAAGGCAAACGGATAGTTCAATTGTCCCAGCGCAATTATCTGTATCTTATGCGGCCGGCCAATCGCGCAGTGCGGGAAACTGTCATACCGCAACTGCCGCCAATTGGGACGGACGGGATTCAATACATGGTGTGGGCGATTTTATGACTGAGCGCACTGCGGCGATTCGCTTTGCCGCTGTTAATTTTCTGCGGGATGACCGCGCCATTCTTTCCGACATCAACTGGGAACTTCCCGCCAGCGGGTGCGGGGCCATCATCGGCCCGAACGGCAGCGGAAAGTCCACGCTGGTGCGTATGGCGGCGGGATACCTTTGGCCGACATCTGGAACGGTCGATATTTTGGGCCATCGGCTCGGTGAATATCCAATCGGTGAATTGCGCCGGCAAATCTCAATTGTCGAAGCATTGAGCATTTATCCCTTTGACGAACAGATGACCGCGCAGGATGTGGTATGCAGCGGCTTTTTCGGCTCCTTGACGCTCGGCTATTTCCACCCCACCGCAGCGCAATGGGCCCGAACGGACGATATGCTCGCGGATATGCGGATGGAATCTTTGGCCCAACGGCGATTCTGGACGCTTTCCACTGGAGAACGCATGCGTGTTCTCATGGCCCGCGCTCTTGTGCATAAGCCGGCGCTGTTGATGCTTGATGAATGTACGTCCGGCCTTGATCTGCCTTCCCGGGAGTCGGTGCTGCTATTCCTCCACCATCTGGCCCAAACGCCCTCGCCGCCGGCAATCCTGACCATTACGCATCATCTCGAAGAATTGTTGCCCCAGGTTCAGCACACGCTGCTTCTTAATGGCCAAGGGCAGGTGGTTGCCGCGGGGGCACCAGCGGACACGCTCACGGATGTGCTTCTGTCCGAGGCGTTCAACTGGCCGATTCGGGTAACGTTGCGGGAGCGCAGGTGGCAGGCGCAAATTGTCGGCTGGCCGCCGACGGTGGGGTTGCTATAATCATCCCGGCATTGCTGGTTCGCTCCAAACGGTTGAACGGTCAGCGCTCGGCGGGGCTGCGGTGTCCCGGTACGCTGGTGCGGATTTATTGCCACGCCCGTTGCTACTGGATTTTGTTAAAAGGAAATGATTGCATGTCGGAAGTTGAAAAAATCGTCATCATCGGTTCCGGCCCGGCGGGCTGGACTGCGGCTATTTACGCGGCGCGGGCTAGCCTCAAGCCGCTGGTCATTGCGGGCGACGGCGTCAACCGTGAGCGCATGCCCGGCGGACAGCTCATGTTCACCACAGAGGTGGAAAATTTTCCGGGCTTTGAGCATGGTATCGACGGTCAGAAAATGATGGCGGTGATGCAGAAGCAGGCGGAACGCTTCGGCACGCGGGTACTGCAGAATTATGTCACACGGGTGGATTTCAAAACGCGGCCCTTCAAAGTGTGGCATATCAATGATTTGTCCGGTGAAGCGGAAATCGAAATAAAGACGCACGCGGTGATTATCTCCACCGGTGCCAGCGCCAATTATATTGGGCTGGAAAGCGAAAAAAGGTTTGAAAATAACGGCGTATCAGCCTGCGCAGTTTGTGACGGGGCGTTGCCGCGGTTCAGAAACAATCCCCTGGTCGTGGTGGGCGGCGGAGATTCCGCGGTGGAGGAAGCGACGTATCTGACAAAATTCGCCAGCGTGGTGTATCTGGTGCATCGGCGGGACACCCTGCGCGCCAGCAAAATCATGGCGGAACGGGCGCTGTCTAATGAGAAAATCAAGCCGGTATGGAACTCGGTGGTGGAGGAGGTGCTGGGCAATGAACAAGCGGGGGTGACGGGAGCTCGCGTGAAAAACATCAAAACCAATGCCACCTCCGTTATCGCGTGTCATGGCATGTTCGCCGCCATCGGGCATACGCCCAATACCGCATTTCTTAAGGACCACATTGCGCTGGATGCAAAGGGATATATCATATTAAAAGAACCCTTCCGCTCCACCACCAGCGTGGAGGGCGTTTTTGCCGCCGGTGATTGCGCCGATCCGATTTATCGCCAGGCCATTACGGCGGCGGGCATGGGATGCAAGGCCGCCATTGACGCCGAGCGCTGGCTCTCCGAGCAGGGCATCCATTGAAGTACCGGGCAAAACAACCTGAGCGTACATCCGGTCCGCCCGTGGCTAATCCGGCGGTAAAATATGATGTTGTTTATGCGGATGATGATCTGCTGGTCATCGGCAAACCCGCGGGTCTGGTGACACAGCCCGGACTGGGGCATCTCAAAGATTCGCTTTTGAACGGATTATTCGCCCAGTATGGCCGCCAATTGCATCAGCTTGGTCCGCGGCGCGATTGGGGATTGCTGCATCGCTTGGATCGGCAAACCAGCGGCCTGCTGGTGGTGGCGTTGCGGGCCGCCGCTTATGATGCCCTGCGGGAAGATTTTGAGCAGCGCCGGCTCGATAAACACTATCTGACCATCGTGTTCGGCGTGCCGGTCCCCGCGCAGGGTGTGGTGCAGGCCCGATTGAAAGAAATTCATACCGACATCAAAAAGGTGATAATATCCCGCTCCGGTGAAGAAGCCATCTCGGCATACCGTGTGCTTGGTTCCACCGCCACCGCGGCACTGGTGGCGGTGCGGCTTAAAACCGGACGCCTGCATCAGATTCGCGCCCACATGATGTATCTTGGCACGCCGGTATTAGGTGATGATATCTACATGCCTGATGATCTGGCGAAGAAGAAGCCGCCGCACGCGCCGCGCCTGTGCCTCCACGCCTGGAAACTTGGGTTCAAACATCCCTCTGAAAACCGCTGGCGAGAATTCACCTGTGGATTGCCGCCGGATTTAACCGCGATGGCGCGGCGACTGGGATTGCAGCCGCCGGAACAGACCCAACGACCAGCGGACTTAGCCGGCGGCATTGAGCCGCCGTGAGGTATGTTAGCCGGGGGGTTTACCCACCGTGGGTACGTCGTATCCGTAAAATCACGGTTTGCATATTCCCGGAGGCCCCTTCGATAAAGCCACAATGACCCGGATGACCCGGATAAAGATAGTAAGAGTACCGCGATAAGCATCCGGTGCGGTACCCCGTTGGGGCCGCGGGGGTCCTCACCCGCCGTAGCTTTCACAGCATTCGCCGCCACATTCGCGCGCCGGCCGCGGGATTCCTCCCATGGCTGCGTGAACGGCGACATCACACAACCGCATGCTCGAAACCCGCGGTCGCCACTTCGGCGTGCAAGCGGAAACCACCGTTTTCCAAGACATTTTTCAATTCCCGACAAAAATGGGTACACACACCTGCCGCCTGAAATTCGACGTTTGGATTTGACTTATGGATGTCCATGATTAGGATTCATATTAAAGGATGTGCCTGCGCATGCCACGCACAGTGTGATTTTGTGAACAACGGTGTCAGGGGCCCGCGGGTAAAACCTGCGGCATATTGCATGAGTGACAGAGAAAAATTCGGAAGTGACGAACTCGCCATCGTGTTGAGTCATTTTGACATTGGTATCATCAACAGCATTAAAGAATATCCCCGCGGTTCCAGAAAGGCCCCGAAATTACTGATTCGCGCCGAGAAGGGCGATTACCTTCTTAAACGCCGCGCGCGCGGCAAGGATGATCCATTCAAAGTCGCCTTTTGCCACGCCATACAATTGTACCTGGCTGAAAAGCAGTTTCCGCTGCCGCATCTGATCGGCACGCGGCACGATAACAATTCGATGCTGCAGCTTTCCGGAACAATCTATGAACTTTTTGAATATATCCATGGCACCGGGTATGACAATTCGCCGGAGGCCACGCAGGATTCCGGACGCATATTGGCCCTCTTCCATAAGTTGCTTCGTGAGTACACGCCCGAATATGAACCCCCGACCGGCAGCTATCATAACTCCCGCCATATCGGCAACAGCATTGACCAGATTCCGGTGACATTTTCCCGCAGTGGTTTGTCGCCGGATAATGCACGCCAGGCGGCTGACACGCTGGAAGTATTGCGGGCCGCTTATATAGAAGCGGCGGCCAAAGTCAATGAGTTTGGATTGCCGGACTGGCCGCTGCAGATCGTTCATTGTGATTGGCATCCCGGTAATATGTTGTTCCGGGATCAGCATGTCGTTGCGGTGATCGACTACGATTCCGCCCGGCTGCAACAGCGCATTGTCGATCTGGCCAATGGCGTGCTTCAATTTTCCCTCATGGGAGGTGGCGATGATCCTTCAACCTGGCCCGTGCATGTCGATGAGGTGCGGATGGAACGTTTCATTCGCGGCTATGACTCCGTTGACATGATCAGTGTGGCCGAGCTGCAGGCTATTCCCTGGCTGATGATTGAGGCCATGGTGGCTGAAAGCGCTTTTCACATCGCCGCCACCGGATCATTTGGACGTATTGAGGGGTTTGGATTCTTGAAAATGATCGAAAGGAAAGTAAAATGGATGCAGGACAATGCTGCGCGGCTGCTTAAGTTGATTGGTGGCTGATCGGCCCAATTCCTGGCATGTGATGCCACTTGATGTCTATTTATAAGGAGATCGCTATGGATGTGCTGGTTCCTCAAACCGATTTGCGCGGGAATTACGCCCTGATCTGTGATCGCCTCAAGCAGGTACGCACCCAGGTATGTGGCCGGCGCGGACAATCCCGATTCGCATTTTTACTGGGATTGTCGCCATCCACCTACAACTATTATGAAAAACGGCGTGTACCGCCGGTGGAGGTGCTGGACCTGGCCGCGAAGGTCAGCGGTGCCCCATTACTCTGGCTGATTCGCGGAGAGCCGGCGGATTTCAATCTCACAACCCTGAATTATATTATTGGCGAATTGCCGGAGAAGCCCGCACCGAAATCCAGGCGGAATTCCGCCTCATCCGATGAATAAGCCGGATAAAGATATTAGGAGCACCGCGATGATAATCCGGTGCCGTCCCCCGTTGGGGCCGCGGGGTGTCCTCACCCGCAGCCGCTTTCACAGCATTCGCCACCACATTCGCGCTTAACGACCACGGAATTCCTCTCATGGCGGCGTGAACTTGCTGATTTCATCACATTGCCGATAATTCATTCTGGTGTCCGCAACGGGCGTGGCAATATTTCCGGGCACCCGTGGATTTTCCGCGCAAAACACGCGGTGCAAGCACACGCGGCTAAAAGAGGATGGGGTGCCGCAATACACTGGTTCGGATGTATTGCCACACCCTCCGCAATGCCACAACCGTACTCCCGATTGACGCGTGCGGGCCTGGGCAAGAAAGGCGGCGATGTTATGGCCCAACCTAATCAACCTTTGTCGGTGCTGCGGTTCGCGGGGCTTATCGCCGGCAGTGAGCCGATGCTCGCCGCGGCGCGGCAGCATCTTTCGCAGTGGTACGGCCCCGTGGATGATGCAACGGAAATTATTCCATTTAATTTTACCGCATATTATGAAGATCAGATGGGTACGGGCCTGCTGCGCCAGTGGGTGCGGTTTTCAACGCTCTGCGAGCCGCAGTTGCTGGCCAAATGCAAACTTGAAACCAATATGGCCGAAGTGCTGCTGGCAAAGCAATTCCCCGGTTCGGCCCCCCGGCCAATCAATATCGATCCGGGCTATGTTTCGCGCACGAAGGTGATCCTGGCGACCACGAAGGATCACAGTCATCGCGTGTATCTTGGTGATGGCATTTACGCGGAAGTAACGCTGCATTGGACGGCCACCGGCTGGGCACCCTGGCCATGGACGTATGCGGATTATCGCACGCCCACGGCACAGGCGTTTTTCATGCGCTGCCGGGAAGCCTATGTGCGGCAGCTTCCCGCGGCTGCGGGCGCGTTGTAAAACTACGAACCAGAGGAAAACGGGGCGGCTTATTTGAGGTTCACCATGCTCCTGATCGCGCTGGGATTATTTTTTACCAGTCTATTTCTGTGCGTTATCGGCACGGCAATTGTGCGGCGCTACGCCGCGAGCATCGGCCTGATCGATCATCCCGGCTTGCGCAAAGTGCATGATACGCCCAAGGCCCGCAGCGGCGGCATCGCGATATTCTGGGCCATGGCGATTCCACTTCTGATCGGCATTGCGGCAGCGGGCTTGTTTGCCCATCAACCGCTGGAAAATATATTGCCCGCTTCGGTTCGATTGTACCTGCCGGGCCTGGCGGCGCATCGCCTGTTGGCCCTGTGGCTGCTGATCTGTACGCTGGGCATACATGTTGTTGGTTTAGTTGATGATCGCCGGGCCATGGCCGCGGTGCCCAAGCTGGTTTGGCAGTTGGTCATGGCGGGCGCTTTGGTCGGCGGAGGTGAAATCATTCAAACGGGCGGCTTTCGCGTGCTGACAATCATGGATCATCTTTTTCCCGGCGGCGTGGTGATATCCGCCCTGGTGAGCGTGGTGTGGATTGTGGTGCTGACCAATGCGTTTAATTTCATGGACAACATGGATGGCCTGTCGGCGGGTGTGGCCGCGATTTGCGGATCGCTATTTTTCATCGCCGCGTTCCAGGCGCAGCAATGGTTCATCTGCGGATTGCTTTTACTTTATGTCGGTTCGGTTACAGGATTCTTATTTCATAATTTTCCGCCGGCAAAAATTTTCATGGGTGACGGCGGCAGCATGGTGCTGGGCTTTTTTCTTGCCGCGCTGACCATACGCACCACATTTTACGCGGGGCATGGACGATGGTATGCGGTGCTCATGCCATTGTTGGTGGCGGCGGTTCCCCTTTATGATTTTGTCATTGTCTGCCTGCTTCGCCTGCGGTCCGGGCGAAGTCCATTTATCGGAGATACCAATCATTTTTCACATCGGCTGACCCGGCATGGCTTTACCAAACGCGGCGCGGTACTGGTGATTTATGCGGTGACGCTGGCCAGCGGATTATCCGCGCCATTGCTGGCCCGGGCGAATGGCTTCGAAGCGGTGCTGATCGGGGCACAATGTCTGAGCATTTTAATCATCGTTGGAATTCTTGAGCGCTTGGGTGAGCATGTGCAATGAAAGAGCCGCAATGCAATATCCTCGCATGGGTTTCAACAGTCGCGCTGTTTCTGATGATGTGCATCCGGTTGACTGTTCCGGAACCGATCGGTGATGGAGTGTGGAACGCGAGCCTCGCGTTTTTGCGGATCAAATCATCCATCGGCGGCAATATGACGGGGCCGGCGGAGGTGATGGGGCTGGGACTTCTGACACTGCTGGCTTGCGGCCTGGCCATTTTGGCGGTGGGGCGGATTGCGCGCGGAAAGTGGATTCAGTTGGGAATCATTGCCATGGTTCTGTTGGGCGCGATCGCGGCCATGTTCACAGCCGCCAATCGATTTGCGGCGCTGGTGGGAGTGTTTGATCTGGCGATGGCGTTATTGGCCGGATGGAGTGCGGAACTTTTATGCATAGATATTCGCCGCCGGCGGTTGTTTCTGGTGCTGCTGGTGGGAATACTTGCCGCAGTGACGGTGAAGGGACTCTATGAGCACTATGTTGAAATTCCACAGACCATTCACTATTTTCAAACGCATCAGCGGCGGTGGCTGGATAAATCGGGGGTTTCAAAACATAGCAGCCAGGTGAAATTATTTATCAGCCGACTGCAAAGCGGGGAAGTCAGCGGGTTTAGTATCTTAAGCGACACATTTGCCGAAGCGCTTATTCCGCTGCTGCTGGTGGGCCTGGTGCTGGCGGTGACGGGGCTGTTATCAACGGGTATTCAAAAGCCTGCCGCTATGGGTAAAGAAAAGGGGAAACCCGGCACCGCCCCATCCATGCCCCGAAACAAGCCGGGCGAGCTGGCGATTCCAGATCAAATCGTGCTCGGCGGTACACTGCTGATGCTTGGCCTTGCGGGAATCGCGGTGCTCATCTTTACGCGCAGCAAGGGGGCGGGTGCGAGTTTTGCCATCTGTACCATGCTCATGGCCATCGCCTGGTGGCAGCGGCGTTGGCTTTCAGCAAGGGGGAAGATGGTGATCGTGGCGGCGCTGCTGTTGATTGTCCTGGGCACACTGGGGCTGGTGACCTATGGTGTAACGCATCATGGATTGCCAACCCGTGATTTGCTGTATCGCTGGGACTATTGGACCGGGGCGGCCCGCATGATTCAAAGGCATCCAATGACCGGTGTGGGTCTAAATAATTTTGGCTATTACTATACGCAATATAAACCTCCCAGCGCACCGGAAGATGTTAAAGATCCCCACAATATGTTCATCCGCGTCGCGGCGGAGGCGGGGTTGCCGGCGGCGATCGGTTTTGTAATACTCGTGCTCTGGGGGTTCCTGGCCGCAGTACGGGATCAAAGGCCCGACACACCTGTGGACGATTCGCAACCATTGCCGGCGGCGGGATTGGTGGCTTTCGCTCTGGCGTGGTGGGGTGTGCGATTGCTCCTGTATCATCCAGGATTCGCCACTCCCGGTGTGCCGGGCTATCAGATCATACTGTCGCTGCTCTACGCGGCGGTGGCAATCGGAGGGATGCTGCTGGCCAATCGACTGCTCCGCGTTATCAATCCAGAATATCAAATCGTGGTGGCAAGGGCCGCCGTGCTGGGGGCGGCCGGCATGGTGCTGTACGATCAGATTAACATGGCCCTGGTGACTGGTCCGGCGGCAATGTTTTTCTGGATTCTTCTGGGATGTTTCGCGGCACGCCCGACCAGCACCACATCCGTGGAAAAAAATCATGCGGTCAATATCGGCGGGAGAACCGCCATTGGCGCAGGTACGATTCTTGGCGGGAGTCTGTGTGCGATGGCAATGCTTCTGGGCGCGACGCTCTGGATTCCCACGGTTCGTGGAACATTGTCCT
This sequence comes from Planctomycetota bacterium, assembly GCA_021809365.1. Next base: position 26,649 of record JAKBAC010000017.1, read on the forward strand.
GCGATCCATCAATGTATAGCGATGTATTTCGGCGGGCCGTGGCGGCGCATGATTGGCCGGCCGCACTAAAGGCGGCGGATGCGGTATTGGCACGCGACAAACGCTCTCAAATTTGGCTGCAGCGGAAGATTGGTGTCGCGATGCGCCTGGGCGTCAATCCACGCGAAGATGTGCTCAAACTGTTATCCATTAATCGCACCGATGCCCGCGTGCGCTTACCGTATGCCCAAACCAGCCGGGCGGGTTTGACCGTGCCCGAACGAATCGCACAATTGAAACTGGCGTTACGGCTCAACGCCGCGTTGCCGACCGATGAACTGGAGCGGCTGCGCCCGGAGGAGGTGCGGGCGATTCAGAATGAAATCGCAACCATGCAACGTACCATCCACCCACCCGCGACCAGCACCCCTACGCTTACACCATAGTATCTGTGACAGTTCCCATCCGGGGAATCGGGTAACAGCCGGCGGCGACAAACAACCGGAGTTCGGGGTAGGTAGTCGGCGACATTGCGCTGCCGCGCGCCAACATGTTAGCCGGTGGGTTTAACCCACCGACGTGCCCCGGAGAAAAATGACGGGGCGAACCCCAAATTACGCAAATCGACGACGGCGACGCAAGGAGTATCCGTATCATCCGCCCAGTCCGGTGTTCGTTTACTTCCCGCGACCCCGCGATGCAAAATCGCGTCTCGCGCTTTCCCCGAAGGCCCGGGACACACTTGGCAGAACCTGTCACATAACCCCTAAGCACAGAGACTTTTGGTCATTCTTGACAGCCCCGCAGTGCGACAATAATATTTGTCGCAGGTGCGGAATAATTATTGGGTGGTGGACAATAATCGAGAAAATGTTATTTTTGCACGCGTCCAGTGCGTGAGCCGGGGACCATCGAAGCTTGGGCGCAAGAACAAGGGGCGGAATATTATTCAAGCGGTGAAACCTGATTTGCCGGCAATTGCCGGCGGCGAGCCAATACGGCCCGCGGATCGTTTTATCATCTTCGGCGCGCCCGTGATAGGCCCTCCGGAAATTGACGCGGTGGTGGACTGCATGCGCAGGCGTTGGATTGGATCGGGACCGAAGGTTCATGAGTTTGAAGAGAAATTTGCGCGCTACAAAAACATCCCCCATGCCGTGGCAATGAACTCGGGAACGGCGTCCATCCATATCGCCCTATTGGCATTGGGGATAGGCCCGGGGGACGAGGTAATCACCACCCCCATGACGTTTTGCGCTACAGTTAACGCGGTGATACATACCGGTGCGACACCTGTACTGGTGGATTGCCGCAGGGACAGCTTTAACATCGACCCAGCACAAATTGAGGCCAAAATCTCGCCGCGCACGCGGGCGATATTGGTCGTACATATGTGCGGGCGCTGTTGTGATATGGATGCGATACTCGCAATCAGTCGGCAGCATGGGCTGTTCGTGGTGGAGGACTGCGCCCATGCGGTCGAATCGCTGTATCATTCGGTTCCCGCAGGCACCCTTGGCGATATTGGCTGTTTCAGTTTTTACGCCACAAAGAACATAACAACCGCCGAGGGCGGGATGTTAATTACCCGAGATGCTGAAGTTGCCAAAAAAGCCCGATACCTGTCAAACCATGGTCTGAGTCTGGATGCGTGGCACCGTTTTGGCCCGCGCGCGGGCCAGCATTACGATGTCGTGGCGGCTGGATTTAAATACAACATGCCGGATATTACCGCGGCAATTGGTATTGCTCAGATGGATCGACTGGAGGCCCACGCCGCGGACCGGCAGAGAATCTGGCGATTGTACCACGAAAAGTTGATCGATCTGCCATGTCATCTTCCGATGGAACCCGAGCCTGACACCCGTCATGCCTATCACCTTATGACGATTTTGCTTGACTTGGAGAAACTGAAGGTGGGTCGTGCTGATATCGGTGCGGCCATTCGGAGCGAAGGCGTGGGCGTTGGTGTCCATTACCAGGCGGTCCATACTTATAGTTATTACGCGAAGCGATTTGGAATCCAACCCGAAGGGTATCCCAATGCCAACGACATTGGAAAAAGAACGCTATCGCTTCCATTGGCCGCAGACCTGACCGACGCAGATGTCGATGATATCTGTCGTGCCGTTTCGCGCGTGCTGCGGTATTATTTAAAGAACTGACCGCAGCGGGATATTTGGCGCTGCAAGTCTGAAGCCACTGCGTCCCCCGCACCATGGTGCGCGCATTGATGTGCGTGGGTGGCTGGAACCCTGTGGCTTCCCGGCTGACCAATGATTGTGAGGAAGGTCATGAGCTTAATGGAAAAGGTTGTCCTGAAACTGGACAAAACGCGCAATCGGTGCAATGAGAAGTGGTGGAAGGCTCGCGAAGCATGGACGGCCACCCGCCGCCAGCGCCATTACTGGTCCAGCGTTACCCCGCGCAAACGCGTTGTAGTGATGGTCGTTCCGGCGGTCAATGTGGTATCCGGGGGACTGATTTCGATCTTTTCCATTGGCCGCGAATCTCGTGCCGTCGGACGGGATATGGGCTTTGACGTTCAGATGTGTGTGCCGCCCGGCTCGGTCCCGTTTTCCCGGAACACGCGCTTTGTGAATGATGAAACCATTGTGACACTCGATCAGGTTATGGCAAGGTATGATCGGCCAGAGGCTTTGTGGATACATGTCGCGGCCAGTATGGCCAAGGATTTTTACGCGTCGCTGGGTGAACGGCATCAAACATGGATACGTGGTGCCACGAGATCATGGCTTAATGTGCTTAACCAGAATATAGACCTCATGCCCGGTCCTGATTTTTTGCACGGCCTCAAATCGCTGTTTACCGATGTCACGGTGACAGCATCCAATATCGTATATATGACTCAGTCCGAGCGGGACCGGCTCGGTGTACCCCTGCATCGCTTATCCATTTACCTGGATCATCGCGACTATGAAAAACGCGGCTTCGCCCGCAAAAAGGATATCATTGTCATTTCGCCGGATCGTTCGCCACACAAGGAGGCTTTTCTGGCGATGCTTGAAGCGAAGTATCCATGGCTTGGCCGCAAAATCGTGCAACGCATGTCGTATGAGGCATATAAAAAGCTTGTCGTTTCAGCGCGCTGGTCAATTACGTTCGGGGAGGGCTTTGACAATTATTTCCGGGAGATGATTTTTACCGGCGGGATCGGCTTTACGGTATTCAAACCGCAATTCTTCCCCAAGGCGTTTAAGGGTCAGACACCGGTTTTTGACAGCTATGAAGATTTACTGGCGCGTTTTTCTGAAGTCTTTGAGAAGCTTCACGCCGACCCCGAACTTTATGCGCGCGAAAATACAACGCTGCTCCAATTGCTCAACGGTATCTACAACCGCGATGAGTACCGCGCCAACATTCGGCGTTACTATCAGGAGAACTACGATTATAAGTAGGCTGGCCCCGCGGACAACCTCCCGGGGTGCTTCCGGGCGGCAGTTGCGGGCCAAACCATGGTACCATAACATCATCAACATGCTGTGTGATTCGCGTTGAGGCGCGTTGTATCGGGGTGGAATCGGTGTTGCGTGTTGCACCCATATTTTCCCAGGAGCCGGAATGGAACACATGATGGGTGACGTTGTCGCGGTGGTGGGAATGGGGCGTAGCGGCACAAGCACCATAGCCCGCGGACTGCTTGCCATAGGCGTGGACCTGGGGACCAACCTGATGGCGGCCGACCCGCAGGTGAATCCGCTGGGATTCTGGGAGGATAACGATCTGCATGCGTTATGCGAAAAATTACTTGTTCACCTGAAAATGCGCGGCGACTCGGTTCGCACGGTGCGTGCGGCGGAATGGGCGTCGCCTGAGGTGCTGGAACTCAAAACACGGGCCGTGACGTTGGTGAAAGAGCGCGTTACCGCAAGCCGCGGGAATATCTGGGGATGTAAGAACCCCCGCATGGCTCTGCTGATGCCCTTCTGGCTGGACGTATTTGCCGAGGCAAACTGTCGTGATCGGTATGTGGTCGCCATCCGGAACCCGCTGAGCGTGGCCAATTCGATCCGACGTCTCGGGGACGCCGATCCACGCAAAACCTACGCCGTGTGGATGGCGCATAATATGGGAGCCATGCAGGCCGTGATGCGGGGCAAATCCTGCGTGGTAGTGGATTATGATTTGCTTATGGCGGAACCGCGGCAACAATTGCAGCGAATGGCGTCGCGGTTGGGACTTGCGGCTACAACGCACAGAGATGCGGACATTGATTTATATAGTAAGGAATTTTTGCGCGGCGACCACCGCCACTCCACGCACACGATCGCGGATATGAACCGCGATGAGATGCTTCCGCGTTCGATTGCCCAGGCCTATGAACTGCTTTACGAAGCGGCTCAAGATCGTATATCCACAGCAGACACAGCGTTCGCGGGTCAATGGCACCAGGTGGTGTCTGCACTGGGGGATGCATGGAGTCTGCTGTCATATTTTGAAGTCGCTGAAGAAGCAGCCCGAGTAGCCCGGAAACACCGCGGGATCTGGCCATTCCGACGTAGGACTCGTGCACCAAAGACAGAGTAGTCGCGCCTCGTCGCGGCCTCACTGGTGGTTGCCATGGATGAAAAGTTAAAAATCTGTATTGTTCTTGCGACTTCGGCAGCAAACGGACAAGTTGCGCCCGAAGACCAGGCTCTGGCGGCAATGTCCGCTGAACTTGCCAAAAGAGGGCATGAAGTTGTGGTGGTTGGCACTGGCCACCGAGCGGGATGGGCCGCCAAAAAATCATGGCCCGTCCGCGTACGATATGTCTTCCTGGACCTGACGCTATGGAGCCATCTTGAATATCCACGGCATAGTTGCGGCAGCTACGCTGTATTTCAATGGCTCAGAAATTCCGAACCCTTTGACCTGGTCATCTTCACCGAATGGAACGCTACGGGGTTCTATAGTCTGGTGGGGAAGCATCAGGGCTTGGCGTTTGGTACATCGCGCATGGTGATCTGTGCCAGCGGCCCAACCGCTATGCGGCGCGAAGCTTCGCTTGATTTTTTAACGGATTGTGACATATTGGAACGCCAATTCATGGAGCGGCGGTGCGTGGAATATGCTGATATTTTGCTGGCGAGCACGGAAGTAATCGAATTCATGCAGCGCGAGCGATGGCACCTGTCACGGCAAATCCAGATTTCCGCATCCCGCGGTGACGGCGCATCACCGGAAGTTTTTGCGGCGGACTGGATCGATGGCTTGGATCGCGCGTTCGATCAGATACGGGATGCCATCGCCGACGGGGCTGCCTCAGATACGCCGCCCCCGTCAATTAGCGTTTGCATCACGCATTTTAACCGTCCCTTATTTCTGGCACAGCAATTGGAGTCACTTCGGAAGCAGGAAATTCCGCCGATCGAGGTACTGGTTGTGGATGATGGCAGTACCAACGACGACGCGCTGACCTACCTCAAATCTCTGGACAGTGATTTTAAGACCATTGGCTGGAAAGTTATTTACCAGCCAAATAAATATTTAGGCGCGGCGCGCAATACCGGGGTTCGTCATGCCCGGGGTGATTATGTTTTGTTTTTAGATGATGATGATTATGCTCAGCCAAGTTTGGTACGCGTCTTCGGAGCGGTCGCGGCGAAAACCCACGCGGATATTATAACCTGTGGAACCAATCTCTTCAGGAGCATTGACCCGCCTCAACTGGACGACCGGCCCTGGCGGCTGCTGATATTCCCCGGGGCCGCAATCGCGGCAGGAGCGTTGCGTAACGTTTTTGGCCCCAGTAGCGCGTTGGTTAAAAAGAGCGCTTTCGAGGTTATGGGCGGCTTTTCTGAAATTAAAGGTGTCGGGAGTGAAGATTGGGAATTATATGCCCGGGCGGTGCTTGCCGGTTATCAGCTTGAGTCCATTCCGATTCCCTTGTTTTGGTACCGCATTCGCCCCGGAAGCATGGCGCGCAGTACGCAGTTTGGCGCGAATCTGCGGCGCGGTTTATCGCCGTTTCTTGAGGTCACACGCCCGGAACTCAGGGAAACTTTGCTCTTTCTACACGGCTACTACTACGCCCATTTGAACAAGCGAGATGGAATACTTAAAACATTGGAAAAAAAGGCGCGAGCCATGCGCAAGCAACTTCTGGGGCGGATAATTCACGCAAGACGCGGTCGATAATATCCATTGAGATCACGCCGTGCCACGATGCATTCGTGACGGACTTGTTGAAGGGAAGGCTATGAATAATCGGAACATCCATGACAAATCAGGGCACTCCGAAAGGAACTCATCCCGCAGGTCTCGCCGTTGCGCAGCGAAGCGGGCCATGCGCAGCTTTTACGCCGATTACCTTTCGTGGAGCAAGGATCGCTACCTGCGTTTACTGGCACGCCATCCGAGGATTCCGCTGCCCGGACGCCGATGAAATCAGCATTCCTAAGGTTACAATTCCTCAGTTATTACAAATGGATGGCTTTTCGGATAAACGCATTGATCTGCTCAAATGCGATATTGAAGGTGCGGAAGCGGATGTCTTCACGTGCGGGGCCGCATGGATTCCACTCTTACGTTATGTATCGGTCGAAACCCACCCGCCGCTGACGCCTGATGGCCTGCTGCAGCTTATTTCGGCCGCCGGGGTGCCGCCGCCGCGGGTCTTGAGCGCTTCAGTCAATGATGCAGGCTTGGGGCTGGTGCTTTTGGTCATGCACCAAGGCTCTTAGCTCCCGGGCAGGTCTCTGCCACTTGCCGACCGCAACGGAGCCACGCGCGAGCTGGTTTGACGCATCATCGGTCTGGCGTCAGTCAGTAGCGCCAAATCCTCGGTCAGAAGATAAAAATAGGAAAAAATATTCAATCGTGTGCGGATGAGTTCTTTTTGTGCCAGCAAGGAGGGTAGCCTCTTTTCATACTCCTGCCGCCAGTTGACCCAATCTATCTTGTCCACATCAGCACTCAAAATGTAAGATTCGGGACAGGCATATAGGCCAATATTGGCAGCACCATCATAAATGGGCACCGCATTGCACATCATGGCGTCGGTGAATTTTTCCGTGATGTAATCGTCCGCCACCGCCCGTTCAAGCGATAAATAAAAGCAGTGATTTTCGATGCCCAGATATTTATCATTGCCGATATCGCTGCCGCTGCTGCCGTGATAACCTGCCAGTGGCCGCCCGGAGAGTTTGCCGAAAATATCCACATCTCCGATCCGTTTGGCCAGATCGCGGATCATCTCGGCCCGCCAGGCGTATTGGCCGTTGTCCACCACCGAACACTTGCGAGTCTTGACCGCATCACGCGGCGGAACCCAGCAGCAGAATGTGGGGGCATACCGGATATAGCCCGGATCATCATCCGGTTGTGGGTTCTGCACAAAACTGACGCAATTGGCTATGCGCGGA
>JAKBAC010000157.1 GCA_021809365.1 Planctomycetota bacterium
TGACATTACCTCCCCCTGATCAGATCTGGAAACTTTATTTTATCGAGGCCTTCCTTCTGGGCTGTTTTATGATCTCCGCTACGGGTGCCACCATCTTGATGGAGTCTCCAAAATCCATCGTTTCCCATCTGGTGGTCTCACCTCTCCTGCGCCGCGTGGTCATCGGCTCTGCCATGGGATTAACCGCGGTGCTGTTGATTTACTGCCCCTGGGGTAAGCGTTCCGGTGCGCACATGAATCCGGCATTTACCTTGAGTTTTCTGCGGCTTGGAAAAATAAAACCGCGCGATGCATTGGGGTATATGGCCGGACAATTCGTGGGCGGGGCGGCCGGCATGATGCTGGCAGGGTTTATGTTTGGGCCAATCGTGGCGACCCCTCCGGTGCATTTTATTGCGACAATTCCGGGTACAGACGGTGTCGCGGCCGCGTGGGCGGGCGAATGTGTTATTTCATTTATTCTGGTGGCCACGGTGCTGCTGGTGAATCAGTTTCCCGCGCTGGTGACACGCACGGGCCTGTTCTGCGGTGCGTTGATCGCCTTATTTGTCATCTTTGAGGCACCACTCTCCGGGTTCAGTATGAATCCGGCACGCACGTTCGGTTCGGCCATTGTGGGTAATATCTGGACGGCATGGTGGATCTATTTTACGGCACCGGTTGTGGGAATGCTGGGGGCGGTTGAAGTACATCGCGTGCTTACGGATGATCTTTCCCGACTGTGCCTGCGACTGAACCACAGCATCAAACACACGACCTTGCATCCTTGTGACTGCCGCAATCCAACTTCCCCAGACACTTCGACCAGCCCGGATTTTAACAGAAAGGTAACAACATGAACGCACAAAACGACTATGACATCATCATCATCGGCACCGGTGCCGGCGGCGGCACGCTGGCGCATCGCCTGGCTGCTACGGGAAAGCGCATTCTGCTGCTGGAGCGCGGCGGATGGTTGCCGCGGCAGAAAGAAAACTGGGATCCCACAGCGGTATTCGTGAATAATCATTACGTCTCCAAGGATACCTGGTACGACAAAGAAGGTAAGCCGTTCCAGCCCGGATCGCATTATTATGTCGGCGGGGCCACGAAAATGTTCGGTGCTGCACTATTCCGTTTGCGTAAGGAAGACTTTGGAGGGCTGGTGCATCATGGTGGAATATCCCCGGCATGGCCCATCAGTTATGAGGATCTGGAGCCGTATTATTTGCAGGCTGAGCAGCTCTATCAGGTGCATGGCCTGCGCGGGGAAGATCCCACGGAAGGGCCATCATCCGGCCCTTATTCGTTTCCGCCGATACAGCATGAACCGGTGATTGAGCAAATTTCCCAGGCGTGGAGCCGGGAGGGGTATCACCCGTTTCATGCGCCCACGGGAGTAATGCTCAATGAAGCACAGCGGCACCTCGGGCGGTGCATCCGATGTGATACGTGCGATGGATTTCCGTGTCTGGTGCGGGCCAAATCAGATGCGGAAATTATCTGCATTCGCCCCGCGCTGGAATATCCCAACGTCACGCTGCTGACGCAGGCCCACGTTTATAAGCTTGAAACCAGCGCCAGCGGGCGCGAAGTTTCCCGCGTACTGGTGGAACATCATGGCGAAAAACTGGCGTTTTCGGCCGGCCTTGTCGTGCTTTCGGCTGGAGCCTCCAACTCCGCCCGTGTGTTGCTGCTTTCCGCCAATGACAAACATCCCCGCGGCCTGGCGAATGGATCGGACCAGGTCGGACGTAATTTTATGTTCCATAATTCCGATGCTGTTGTGGCCCTGTCCCGCCACCCCAATGAAACGGTGTTCCAGAAAACGCTTTCGCTTAATGATTTTTATTTCAAAGCGGATGATTTTGATTTCCCTCTGGGCAATATTCAGATGATCGGCAAATCCCAGGGACCCATGTTCCGGGCGGATGCCGGAAAGTATGCCCCGGGATTTCTCCTCAATGAAATGGCGCATCATGCGGTGGACTTCTGGCTGACCACGGAAGATCTGCCCATGCCCGATAATCGCGTCACTCTTAACAGCCAGGGCGAAATTCAGTTGAACTATACATTCAATAATCAGGAAGCAACGCACCGCTTGCGCGCCAAGTTGGAAATGCTTCTAAGCCACGCCAATATACACCCGCATTTAATTCCCAATCATTTATATATGAGTAAAAGCATTCCCATTGCGGGCGTGGGGCATCAATCCGGCACCGTTCGTTTCGGTACTGATCCGGCTACCAGCGTTCTGGATATTCATTGCAAAGCCCATGAAGTGGATAACCTGTATGTCGTTGATACCAGCTTTTTCCCAAGTATTGGAGCTGTCAACCCCTCCCTGACGGCCATGGCCAATGCCCTTCGCGTCGGTGATCATCTTATTGAACGTATGAAGTAGGGCCAAGGCAAAAAAGCTGTGCGGCGCTTGCGGATGCCTGCGCGTTCAAAAAAAATAATTATTTTTTTGAACCGGTCGGTAGAACCTCACGTATGGTTGATTGTCACGGTGAAGTTTCCCACGGCTTCCCGTGGCAAAGTTCCTTCCTTCTCCCCCACGAACGCCGGTGGTTGTCTCCCACGCAACCACCGGCTTTTTTTTATGTATGTACGCCACCCGTTGAAGATTTGTACAGAATGACAGGTTTGCCGTGCTGAAAAACAAGTGATCGCTGCCTGGGGTATTTCACCTTTAAATAGTCGATGAAATGCCGGGGGTCGGCGGCATTGAATTCGAACATGTCATAGTGGATCGGCGCGACGATGCCGGGCTTGAGGTGGCCCGCCAGATCGGCGGCTTCCTGAAATGTCATATTTCCCAGGCAACCGCTTTTGAGCCGCCGTGCATCGCGCCCGTTAATTGGAAGCAGCATCACATCCGGTTTGTAGCGTCGGATTTTCTCCTGAATGCCCTCATAAAGGCACGTGTCCCCAGCGTGATAAATCGTCCATCCATCGGCCTGGATAACATACCCCAGCCAGGGATGCAGACCGGTTTTGCGGTCACGATCCAGAAATTCATGCGCCGCCGGTATTGCGGAAATAGTCACCGGCCCGATTTGCACGGTCTGGTGTTCATCCAACCCCAGCAAGCGCGACTCCGATAAGCGCATGTCCCGGAGCAATTGCGGCCGCAGGAATTGCGGAATGATAAAATACGCATCCGGCGATGCGGCCGCCAGCTTCGGCCATGCGGCACGGTCAATATGATCAATATGATCATGGGTGCCGCAGATAATATCGGCGTGTGTCACACATTCCGGCTTGATAAAACCCGGCACCCGTCGCCCGCGCAGAGCGGAAAAAAACACATCCAGATAAATAATTCGTCCGGCTACTTTAATGACAAAGCCCGATTGACCCATCCACCAGAAAGCCACCGTTCCAGCTGGCGGCTGGAGATCGCAAATATCCCGAAACAACGCCGCCGATGTATTTGTGCTGCGCTTGGCCGCGGTGATCTTCCCCATAAACGCTATTCCTCCACCGGGGCCTGGTACTGGGCGGAAATTTTCGCCTGAATCATCGGCGGTACAGTTTCATAATGGGAAAACTCCATGGAGAAGCTGCCTTGGCCGCTGGTGGCGCTGCGCAATTGGTTGTCATACTGCCCCAACTCTGAAAGCGGGGCGGTGGCATGAATCGCCGCCATTCCACCAGGCAGCAAATCCGTAGCATTCACGCGCCCGCGCCGCCCATTGAGATCACCGGTGGCACTGCCAAGGTGCGATTCGGGAATCACCACTTCCAATGTCACCATCGGTTCCAGAAGCGCGGGCCGGGCTTTTTGTAACGCGGCGAGGAACGCATATTTTCCGGCAATACGAAACGCAATATCCTTGGAATCAACCGCATGGGTTTTACCATCATAAATGATCACCCGCACATCCTGTACCGGATACCCGCCGATCGGCCCATGCTCCAGGGCATCGCGAATCCCTTTTTCCGCTGACACAATAAATGGCCCGGAAATCGCTCCGCCCGTTACTTCGTTGACGAATTCAAATCCCCGGCCATGCTCCAGCGGCTCAACTCTCAAATACACCTCACCAAACTGCCCCGCTCCGCCGGACTGTTTTCTGTGCCGGTAATGCCCTTCCGCGCGGGTTGTGATACTTTCCCGGTACGCGATGCGCGGCGGGGCGGCGGTCACATCCAGATTGAAACGATTTTTCATTTTTTCCAGCATCACCCGCAAATGCAGATCGCCCAGGCCGTGAATAATCAGTTCATGCGTTTGCGGATCATGGGACGTGCGAAAGGTTGGGTCTTCCTCGGTGAGTTTGGAAAGTGCTGAAGAAATTTTCGCTTCATCGCCGCGAGATTTTGGCGCAACCGCCATGGAAAACATCGGCGTCGGAAAGCGCGGCAAAATAGCGCGAAGGTTGTTTAGTGCGGCTGGCGCATGAACAATTTCATTGACATGCAGATCGTCCAGCTTGGCCACAGCGACAATATCCCCGGCATACGCGATAGAAGATTCGCTGTGATCGCGTCCCTCAAGTTTTAATACATGTCCCGCCCGGTGCGTTTTTTTATCCTGGCCATAGACAAATGCGGTATTGGCATCGAGCTTGCCCTGCAAGAGCCGCATCATGCAGAGTTTTCCGACATACGGGTCCGTGGTCACTTTGAACACCTGCGCCAGCAGGGGCCCTGCGGGGTCGCTTTGAATTTCCAGCGTTTCCATCTGCGAAGGATTTTCCGCCTTGGGCCGTTGCAGCCGCTTCATGCGGCCGGATACCGGCGACGGAGCTTCTTCCACGAGAATATGCAGCAGATCATCAATTCCCACCTCCTGCCTGGCGGAGGCAAACAGAATCGGAATCACATGCCCGGCATTCATTGCCTTGATAAAGCAGCTTCGCAGTTCCGCAGGGTCAACTTTTTTACCCGCCAGATATTCTTCCAGTCGGGTGTCGTCCATTTCCACTACCGCTTCGACCATTTCCGCGTGAATGGAAGCAGCATTGCCAAAATCCGTGCTTCCGGCGTCATGGTCAAAGCAGTCCACCACATCTTTTCCGCCGGCGGTGGGCAGGTTAATACAATGTAACGGCGTTCCAAAAGTGGTTTTCAGCTGCGCAACCAGGCCTGGCAAATCAGTGGCCAAGTCCAGTTTGTTCACGACAATCATCCGCGCCAGGCCCATTTCTCCCGCCGCATGAAAAAGCCGCCGCGTGTTGTATTCCACACCGCGCACAGCGTCCACGACGACCACCGCCGTTTCCACTGCCGGCATGGCCGCCAGAGCGTGCCCGATAAAGTCCGGGTATCCCGGTGTATCAATCAGATTTATTTCCCGCTTTTCAAAATTGGCGAACATCACGGTGGAATTGGTCGAATGTTTGTGTCGCCGGGCCTCGGGTTCAAAATCAGAAACGGTGTTGGCTTCCTCAATACTGCCCATGCGCGTAATGACGCCGCACCGGTGCGCAATGGCCTCCGCCAGTGTCGTTTTCCCCGCGCCGCTGTGGCCGATTAACACAATATTCCGAATGTCCGCCGGCCGATACTCTGTGATCCCCGCTGTGATACCCATGTTCCGCTCCTCATGTAAAAGCTTAATTATGGATGATCCCGTGGCGCCAGCAAGTCAAGGGGTATGTCGGTGTGCAACGCCACGGATTCGTACAGGCGTTCCAGCTTCTCGGCGGTGACTTCCCAGGTAAAATCAGACTGCACCAGTTTTTTGGCGTTTTCCCCCATGGAACTTAGAATTTCATGATTCCCCAGAAGTTCAGCAACCGACGTTACAAACGCCGCCATATCGCCATGTTCAATAATCACACCCGACTGGTGGGCTTCAGCTTCATCAAATTGGCATTCGCGCGTGAGCACCACAGGCAGGCCCGCAGCCATGGCCTCAATAATCGCCGATGATGACGTTGCCTGATGCGCAGGAAGAATAAAGACATCAGAATCCACCAGCGTACGCCATTTCGTCAAGCCCGTCAGCTCACCCGTCCACACCACATGTCCCGTTAAATTATGTTTCCTGATCAAAGCATTCAGAATATCGATGTAAGATTTTTCCCCGGTTCCCGCGATCACCAGAATCACATCCGGTTGCTGCCGCAGAATTACCGGCCAGTGCGGCAACAGGCGTTCGAGGCCGCTTTTTGGTTCAATATTTCCCAGAAATAAAGCCAGGGGGCGATCCGGCTTGCCCAGTTTGGCTTGAATTTCATTGCGCCAGGAACCGCGCGCTGGAAGATTTTCACAAACCGCCGCCGGAATACCGTTGCCGATAATCGTATTTTTAAGATTCGCCAGGGCCGATGAGTGTTTGATTTCGGAAATATTCAGGCACTGAATGGCCGCAGCATGGTGCAGCAGCGCTGAATCCTTGAGCATCCAGTTAATCGACTGCATCAGGCCGCCAGCCTCGGCTCCCGCCTCAAGTTGTCCATGCGGTGCCAAGATGTACGGAATTCCAGCCTGCCGAGCGGCCGTTGCCGCATCGCTTCCCGGGCTGTGGCGCAGGCCATGAATATGAACAATATCAAAATGCCGGACATTCTGTTGCAGGTAGGCGCGTAAATCCCTGCTGGGCATGCGTCCAGTGTTGCTATCGGCGGCGAACCCTCGCACCAGCACCCCCTGTGGCTGCAGGACCGTGCCCTCGCGCTTCAAATAAACGATGCTCACGTCATGCTCACGCGCGGCAACAGCCTCAGCCATGCCGCAAACCGAAAGGGCCGGCACCCCACTGTCGATACGCATATCGGTAAGCACATGAAGAATTTTCATGCAAAATCGTCTCGCAGTCGCGGCATCCTGATGGGGTGGAAGCGAACAACATGATTCCACCAGAGCTGTGGCTTATACCATCTGCAACGCCGGTGAAACGATTCTACAGTCCCAAGCCAACCGAGGCCAGCGAAATTCGCAAACTTATATTCCTGGATGCAACAATACTTCCTGCCCGAGCGCTGCCGCCTGCGCCCAACCTCGCCACACACCTCGATTTCTTGCGATGATACCAACCGCTGATTATTTTGGCTTCTTTGCAAACGGATTTAACCGCGGATTGCCCGGATAACGCGGATACGGGCGGAAATCGGGCGGTCCGATTAGAGCAGAGACAGGAGAGAGTTGAAAATGGAGCATGACACCGGTTGCAGTATTGATCAGTACCTGCAGTAAATACAACAGCGCCGGCGTGCGGCGACGCTTCACAAAGCCGCCGGCTATGCCGGTGGTGGAGCGCACTGCGCATTCCCGGCCAGACTTATCAGCATCGGCACTGCAGTTACGGGCACAGTATTCGGTATTGAAGGGTTAGAAGCGATGAGTAATGCCGAAACGCGTCCTCACGCGTTGATTTTTAAGGTCTCCCACTGATCGGCGATTCGGCGGTGGCGATAGCGCTGATGACCGTTCGAGGCCAGGTGCAGGGCGTCGATCGAATCAATTCTTCCCAGCAGCACTGCGAAATTTGCGGATGGCTCATCGGTGTCCCTATTTTCCGCACCAGCGGTGCCGGGAGGCGCGTGCCGGCGCATGGCTACCGGGCGGCCTGGTTG
>JAKBAC010000018.1 GCA_021809365.1 Planctomycetota bacterium
CCAAAAATGGCCTTGACAGGAAAGGTTATTGGACGTTATAAGATAGAAAACCAGTGGCTGGTTTTGAACCCCTGAATTGCGCCCTTTGGTGGCTGGTTTTGAAGCGCCCCGTGACATCGGTGGCACCGCGTGTGAGATTGCCATGGCCAGCGCAGGGCTTTCATTCCGGGCCACCAAGGATCTCGACATCGTCCTGTTTGTTGAGGCGTTGGATGCCGTCTTCGTGTGGGCATTCTGGGCATTTGTGCTTGCAGGTGGCTATATCTTCGATTTCGGCGGGAAATTAGAAGGTCAGCAGCAGTGTGATGAGGATCAGGATCCAGGCGGCGTCGAGGAAGTGCCAGTAGATCAGGCAGTAGCGGATGCCGGGGTGATAGTTGCGGGAATAGACACCGTGGCGGGCCTTGACGTTGACGACGCCCAGGGGGATCAGGCCGCCCAGAACGTGAACAGCATGCATGACGGTGAAGAAATAAAATGCGGCGAACATGGCCTGTTTTTCATAAATCAGGGCGTGAGCCATGCGCATGCCACCGATGGGTGAAACGTATTGCGGATGCAGGGCCTTGAGCGCATGGTCCGCACTTTGTAACGCGCCATATATTTCCGCCCAGTTCCAGCATTGCAATCCAAGGAAGGCGATTCCCAGAATCAGCGTGATCGCAAGGGCCACCTGACTGGAACGTTGGAGGTCATGACGAATGGCGATCCAGGCCCAATGGATGGTCAGGCTGCTGATCAGCAGAACCGTGGTACTAAGCCAGAGTCCCCATGGCAGATGCACGGTGACCGGGCGTGGAAAGGAATACCAATAACAGATGTAACCAATGAGACTTGAAATAAACAGAACCGATAGCGATCCGACCAGCAGAGATACACCAAGGGTACCCGCGCCGGGGACATGCAAAGGCTTGCCGCCGTAGCGTTGGGAAGAATCCGCAAATTGAGATGGTGGCGTACCGGTCATTGAATAATCCAGTCCACTAAAATTCAACGGCAAGTGTTATACGCAGCGCCTCTACCACCAAACCGCTGACGGCACCGGCGCGCGGACGGAACCCGTGCTTCCAACATTATCTGGCTGGAGCGGCCATGGCGGGTTTCGCGGTGGCGGGTGGTGTGGAATTGGAACCGGCAACATGCTGTTCAATCTGCACCATTTCCTGGGCTTCTCCGGAATACAATTGCGCGCGATAGGCATTCGTGTCAATAATCACCAGCGACATAAAAAGCGTAATGAACACAAGCGTCAGCAATAAAATAGCCACGGAGAAAAGACTGTCATAGCGCAGGTGCATGAAATAAAGCGCACTGACGACGGCCATGACCACCGCCACCGATAGTTCGATGAATACACGGGCGTTACCAAGATGCAACTGTGCGATGAACATATTGGCAATCGCCAGGGCACAGAGAAACACCCAGACCGCGACCAGCAATTTAACAGATAAAATGTGGGTGCGGGCGGGTATAACGGTTTTGGCATGATCAGAAGACATAAGACCTCAACAAAAGTCATCCGCATTTTCAACGCGGTTCAATTTTTCCATAAGCGCGTCAATGGATCAAATACAGCAATGGGAACAGGAACATCCAGACCATATCCACAACGCCCCAATACATACCGACATATACCACCGGAGCATAATATCCAGGGCCGAATTCACCGCGCAGGGATCGGATCAAGATCCAGGTGATCACACAAATACCAATAATCACGTGAAGGCTGTGCAGGCCCGTCATAAGAAAATAAATGCCAAAAAATATCTGCACATTGGCGGGCTGAAACGGGTTTTCCGTGGTCTCCGACGCGGCCGGCTTCTGGCTTGGCGCAACGCCGGCGGGACCGGATGGAGCGGGCATAATATCCGAATGTGAAACCACAAATCCGGCTTTACCCAATGTGTTGAGTTGATGCCAGCCGGAGCTGGCGACCGGCTTGGGTTTTGCCACAATTGGCACCAGACCGACGACCGGGGCAACGGGCTTGCCGTTGGGGCCGACGGTGGGAGCATAATGAGTTCCCCAGAGCAATTTGGCCTGACCATTATCAAAATATTCCTTGGCATGGATGGCCAAGAATCCCAGGCCGCCGAGAATGGTTAAAATCAGACAGAGACTCAAGGCGAAGCGTTTGCCAGTCTGCGCAAAACGCACGGCCAGGGCCATGGTCAAACCACTGGTTAGAAGTATCAGGGCGTTAATAAGTCCGGAAACGGGATCCAGATACTCCCCGGCATACTTGAACACTTCCGGATGCATGGAGCGAAACACGGCATAGGCGCAGAACAGACCGCTGAACAGCAGCATTTCTGTGGCCAGAAACATCCACATGCCCAGATTGCCCGCGTCAAACTGCTGTTGCGGCGTGTCAAAATGGTGCGCCAGATGTTGCCGGGCCACCTGTTCTTCGGTTGCCGAGATCGATATTGCGTCAGACATGAATTCTCACCTTAGAAGCCTTGATTCCGTAAACTCTCACAATCACACGCTTTTCCGCAGCGGTGAACCAACACGCTCCACCGCGGCGGAAGTTACCGCCGCAAATTCAAAAGTCAGTGCGGCACCGTGACCGGGACCAGCGATTCCGCAGGGCGTTCGGTGCGCACATAACCGTTGGTTGCCGGGTCAAAGACCAAATCGGTGTAATCATAAGGATCACCGACGGATGGTGTGGTTTCAAAATTATCATGCGGCGGCGGCGAAGAGGTTTCCCATTCCAGTGAGCCACCACCCCATGGATTTACCGGGGCTCTTTGCCCACGGAACAGCGAATGCAGGAGATATCCGGCCATCATCAGAAACGCCGCCAATTGGATATATGCGCCAATCGATGATGCGATCATATAGGGCTGATACATGGGTAGATAGCTGGCGTAGCGCCGAGGCATGCCATCCGCACCGACCATCAACTGGGGGAAGAAGGTGAGGTTGACGCCGATGAATAATACAACAGCCGTAATTTGGGCGATCGTTTCATTGTACATGCGTCCAAACATCTTGGGCCACCAATAATGCAGCCCGGCGATAAAGCCGATGAGGGTACCGCCCATCATCACATAATGAAAATGGCCGACGACAAAGTAGGTATCATGGAGCACCACATCTTCAGATAGCGCGCCCAGAACCACACCGGTCAGACCGCCGATGGTAAACAATACAATAAAAGAGAGCGCATAGAGCATCGGCGCTTTGAGAATAATGGCCCCTTTGTACATGGTGGCCAGCCAGTTCCATACTTTAATGGCCGAAGGCACCGTGACAAGAAAGGTCAGAAAGCTGAAAATTGCATCAAGTTCAGCGGATTGGCCATTAACAAATATGTGGTGTCCCCACACCAGAAAACCGATCAACGCGATGGCCAGTGAACTAATGGCGATAAATTCGTAGCCGAAGATATGCTTGCGGCTGAAGACGGGGACAATTTCACTGACAATGCCCATGGCCGGCAGAATCATGATGTAAACCGCCGGGTGGGAATAGAACCAGAAAAATTCCTGGAACAATACCGGATTGCCTCCTAACGCGGAATTGAATATACCGATTCCCATGATCCGCTCCATCATCAGCAGCACAAACGTGATGCCCACAACCGGCGTGGCCGCCACCTGAATGAGCGATGTGGCATAGATGGCCCAGAGGAATAGCGGCATACGGAACCAGGTCATACCGGGCGGACGGAGTTTATGAATGGTCACCATGAAGTTGATACCGGTGAATATGGAACTGAACCCCACGAGAAAAATACCCAGCACCATGACCACAACATAGGATTCAGTTTGAATACTGAACGGCGTGTAGAAAGTCCAGCCGGTATCCACAGCCCCCAACACCGTGGATAAGATTGCCAAAAGCGCCCCGACCACATACAGATAAAAGCTGATCAAATTGAGTTTCGGAAAGGCGACATCCTTGGCACCTAACAGCAGCGGCAACGCGAAATTGCCCAAGACACCTGGAATAATGGGAATCAGAACCAGAAACACCATGATGATGCCGTGCAGGGTAAAGACCTGATTGTAATAGCGATACGCGGCATAGCTGGACGCGACGGAGCCGGTGCCGTGAAAAATCAATCCCTGCGGTACCAGCAACTGCGTGCGGATCACCTCGGCCAACATTCCGCCGATAAAGAACGCCAGCAGGCCGACGACCAGATACATAATGCCGATGCGCTTGTGGTCCAGCGTCAAGAGCCATGATCCGATGGATTTTCCATGGGTGAGGTAGTTGTCGGGCTTGGCGGGTAAAACGGGTGTGTCGCCAAAATTGCTTCCAGTTAATGTCGTCATTGGTATTACTCCAGTATCCAAAACAACCGCGGATACAACGTTTCAATCAATTGTTTCACAGCGTCCTATTTGGCCGCCGAAACATCCGGCACCGGCGGCTCTGTCGCCTTGCCGCTACGATCACTTAAGGTATTGATGTACCAGATGATCGCATTAAGCTTGGTTTCATGCGGATGCTTTTTGCCGGACAGCATCGCACCATAAGTGGCCGGCATTACGCCCGCCGGGGCACCGGCGACAAGCAATGTCCCGGGGTGAAGAATCATCGTGCGAAGAAATTTATAATCGGCGATGACGGTTTTTCCTGTGGTGAGTTTTTGCGGATAACCGGCAAGATTTTTCCAGCTTGGTCCAACGCCGGGCTGGCCATTGACGGTGTGGCAACCGACGCAACCAAGGGACTGATAAAGTTTTGCGCCGATAACGTGCAGCGGCACGGCTTTCGGAGCAGTCGCCACAGCGACGGTCGGCGCGGCGGACGGTGAAACCGCGGCAGCGCCGGCAGCGGGTGTGGTTGATGTTTTCCCGGTAGCCGATGTGGCGGCAGGCGCACCAGCCGGAACATTCGGCACCGGCGGCTGGGACGCTTTGTTCGCGTGGGTGCTCAAGCTATTAATATACCAGATCACCGCGTACAGATTTTTAACATTTTTACCGGTGAAGCGGGATCCGTAATTGGGCATAACACCGGATGGGAAACCCTTTATCAGCTTGCGCCCGGGATGCGTGATCATGGTTTTGAGAAACGCATAATCAACCGGAACGGTCTTCCCACTGGTTAATGTTTCGGTGGAACCGGCCAGGTTTTTCCAGGATGGCCCCGTGCCTTTTGAGCCATCCACTGAATGGCAACCAAGACATCCGAGCGTCACATACAATTTTTTGCCAACCGTGGAGAGAGGCAACGCTTTGCCATTTTCCTCAAAGATATTGGCGGCGGCGGCAATCTGCCGCTGGAATTTCGGATAGGGTTCAACCACGACCGGTGCGCGCATCTCGGAGTGTCCATTTCCGCAATATTCAGCGCATTGGAGCCAATAGGTACCGGACTTTGTGGCTTCCACCCAGGTGGTCATGATGCGCCCCGGCACAACATCGCGCTGGATGGACAAATCTGGAATCCAAAATCCGTGCAGTACATCCTTGGAAGTCATGTTGAGTTTGACCGGCCTGTTTTGGGGCAGATAGAGCGTATTGCTGATCGCTCCATTTTCATACACAAATGTCCAGCTCCACTTCTGCGCGATCACATGAATGTTATAGCTATCCGCCGGCGGCGAATTCATGTTCATGTATTCGGTAAAGCCCAGCGCGAACATCACCATGACAATAATCAGCGGAATTAATGTCCAGGTGGCTTCCAGCGCGTTATTGTGTGAAGGAGATGGATCGGCGATGGTGCGCGTCTTGGAATGCCGATAGCGGATGGAAAATAAAACGATCAGACCCGTGATCAGCACGGTGAAAAAGATCGACATCCAATACCAGAAATTCCAGAGAAATTGCACCTGGGGGCTGAACGTGGATTCACCATGCGGTAGCCAAAGCGCTGCAACGGTGCGGCCCAAATCCATGTGTCCCAGCATCTGTGAAATCATTGTCACGCCCATAAACTCTTAAACCTTCCCTGAAGTTGCCGATTTTTTCGCACGATGTTTACGCTCCCACCAGACCATGCTTCCGAGAAACGCGCCAAGGCTTATGACCACCCCAACGCCGCCGAGAAACATGACGCGGCGCGCCACCGCGGTGTATTTGCCGGTATAAGGATCAAATTGGCAGCATAACAGCAATATCTGATCAAACACATTGGTGATCTTGCGGTTCCCAGCGGCCACCAGCGCCAGCCGCAGATCATCGGGATTGTAATGAATGCCGTAAAAATAGTTAGCCAGCCGACCACCGGGTGTACAGATGTAAATGGCCGCCGCATGGTTATATGTATGCGAAGCGGGATAAAACACATAGTGGAATCCAACGGCGGCGGTGATTTTTTTGATGGCCGCCTCTTTACCCGTTAAAAAATGCCAATGTGCGGCCAACGCCTGCTTGAACTTTGGCGACGCCATGGCAATATAGCCAGCCTTTTTGTCCGCCGCCGCGACAGGTGTATCCGTAGGATCAAAACTGATGGTGATGACATCAAAATCGGTGCCGAGTCTGGCGGACATTTTTTCAATGGAATGTTCCAGCCCCATCTCGACAAATGGACATACACCGGGGCATCGAAAATAAACGAAATCAAAAATAACCGGACGCCCCTTGCGGAAATACTGGCCAAGGCGAACGGGTTGATTGTGTGAATTAACAAATTGCAGATTTAACGGAAGTTTGGCGCCTGGATGTGGTGTAATACCGGCATCTACAACATCGCGTGCCTGCTGCGATGCAGTTTGCAGACTTTCAAACGCATTTGCTGAAGCACGGCCCACAAATGCGAACACCGATAACGCAACCACACCACAGATAGCCCAAAGCCAACTGGAGTGCCCAGTTATTGATCGCGATGTCGTGCGTACGCCCATAAACAAATCATTTTCCCAAAAGCCCTGCAACATTCACAGGTGCTGATCCTTCAAAGCCGGAGACATTGGCTACCAGCAAAACCAATGCCGCACCTACGCTGCAGCTTCATCTTCATCTGCCCGCTGTCACAGCTTGAACATAATTATAGCAATCGATTCAGGCTCAAGCGAGCAACGATCACTCTTCTATACCGCGCGGGCGCGGCAACAAACCCGTATTAAGTGCCCGGGGCGCGAGTATCCGGAGTGAACCCTTTTCTTAGCGACGGCATTTATGCCGTTGATTTTGCGGTTCGCCCGGGAATATTCTCGCGCCCCTGCGGCCTGCACGGAAAATATAAACCAACTGCGAGCCAGCCATGCTCGACGCCCGTGTTGTCCGCTCCTTATGCAAAACATTGATCTGGCAATGCGAAGCTGACCACCGCCACCACCACGCCGACAATCATTTAGCGGCCTTATCCGGCACCGGCGGTTGCGTTGCTTTGCTGCTGCGATTGCTTAAGGTATTGATGTACCAGATAATCGCATTAAGCTTGGTTTCATGCGGATGCTTTTTGCCGGACAACATAGGGCCATAGGTAGCGGGCATTACGCCCGCCGGAGCACCGGCGACAAGCAATGTTCCGGGGTGAAGAATCATCGTGCGAAGAAATTTATAATCGGCAATGACGGTTTTTCCTGTGGTGAGTTTTTGCGGATAACCGGCGAGATTTTTCCAGCTTGGTCCTACCCCGGGCTGGCCATTGACGGTGTGGCAGCCAATACAACCAAGAGACGCATAAAGCTTTGCGCCCAGCACATGCAGTGGAACAGCCGGAGCTGTCGCACCGGTTGAGGCCGCTTCCGGCTTGGCGGGCAACAGCACCGGCGGGGTATTGGGATGATATTGAGCCACGACCAGATCTTCAGCCAGCTCAATACCAACGGTAGCCTGCTGGTGTTGCTGGTTGACCCAGTGCGGCTGGAGCGTAGCCAGTTGCCGCTTTTGAATTGCCGCCGACCATGCGCCAACACTGGCCTCACGTTGAGCCTCAAGCGCATGACGGTACCGATGGAAAAATGCGATCACCGCCAGCACCAGGAATATCACGAGAAGTGTCAAAAACGACCCAACCAAAAGCAGTGTGTGCGAGTCCACATCATCTTTCTGCATGTGGGCACCAGCTTCCGGGCGCACCGGATGATCGGCATGTTCCGGCGGAGAATTGTGTTGGTTGTCATACGGATTGTTACTCATGAAACACCTCAAAAGTTTTCCAAGGCCAAACCTTCGGCCAGTTTCGGATCACGAATGGGCATCAGGGCGCTGCGACGCAACAGGTAAAACGTGTGCGCTACCCATAGGCCGCCTATCCCCACAAGACACAGTATATCCATCGCCAATGCCATGGGTTGCAGCGGCTGCCAAACAAGTTTCTCCGCAGCGCCAAGCAGGCGGTACGGATCATGATGCCCAGCGACCGCGGCAAGGCCGGCGTGGGTATTCACCCAGACCAGTGGCTGCACCTGCCAGAATAGATCGACATATCCAAAAAACAGCAGCCACACACACCAAAATGCCAGCAAGGCTTTATTGCGTTTAACATGGCGCGACATCAATCCGAAGAACGGAATAATAAAATGTCCGAACAACAGGGCGATGGTGATGAAAAGCCACGGCCCAACGCAGCGGACGATGAAGAAAGTGGTCTCCTTTGGTACATTGCCGTACCAGATCAACATATACTGGGCAAAACCAAGATACGCCCAGAACATGGCCCAGCCGTAAAGCCATTTGCCCATATCATGATAGTGCTCAACCGTAATTGAATTGGTCAGCCGATCTTTGCGTTGCAGCCACATCGCCAGCAAGGGCAGCGTCGCATAAACCGCCATGCCCATTCCGGCAAAGAAAAATCCCGGCTCCATGTAACTTAGCCATTTGGGCTGCAGAGACATGACATAATCCGCCCCCGCAAAATTGATAATCCAGAATACCGCCAGAAAGCCCCAGCCGGCCTGCTTCTGTAATTTCAACATACGCGCGACGCTGCCATCCTGATCTTGCGCAATCGACATGCCACGGAAATAGAGGCTCAACCCGATGAGAAACGCAAAATAAATGATGCTGCGAATCATGAAGAATGGCACATTGAGATAGCTGGCCTTATTCACCAGATTCAAATCCGACTGCACATAATGGGAATGCGTCCAGATGAATATCTTATGAAATCCCAGCAACAGCGGAATGGTCAACACCAGCAGCGGTACAAAATTGCAGCTCATCGCCTCCGCCAGACGCCGCACCACGACGCTCCAAGAAGCCCGAAACAGATGATGGCCAAGAACAAAAAACAGGGCACTGGCCGAGATCACAAAAAACAACAACCATGCCGTCAAATAGCTGAACAGAAATTGCCGCCAGCCGTCGTTCATGGCGGCACCCAGCGCCGCCGCGATCACCAGTGACACGATTCCCGCGATCAGCCCGCCGCTGATGATTCGACCGCCAAGCTCATCGAGATAGAACTGATCCTTAGGCCCGAGTTGTATGATTTTATTTGACACGCTTATCACGCTCCAAATTACTTCAGCCGGTCTCGCACGGACTTGGGCAACCGGTCGGCTGCAACTTTCTTCTGGGAAAGTTGCAGTGCCCGCACATACGACACAATGGCCCAACGATCCACTACGGGTACCTGATCTTTGTAAGCCGCCATTGCGGCAATGCCATTGGTTATGACATTGAATATTCCGCCGTCCGGCATGAATTGCACGCCAGGCCCCGTGAGGTCGGACGGCTGCACCCACGCCCCCGCATCCGGTGAACCCGCGGCCCGCAATTTATTGACATACTGGTTTACCGTTCCATTGCCCATGCCGTTGGCACCATGACAGGGCATACAGAATATGTCAAATTGCTCCTGACCGCGCAGCACCAGCCGCCGGGTCACAGGGATGGGAATTTTTGTAATAAACTGCCCTTGACCGCCGACCAGCTTTTGTCCAAGCATGATCCGGTCATATTGCGTTCCAGTGCGGATGGCTATGTGATCCTTCTTCCAGTTGTTGGGATATGCCCGCGCCTCCGCCATATTGATGAAGGTGAAATCCTGTTGCGCCATGGTCCCGGGAACCTGCGGACGCATGCCGCGGTCATCGGCAAATACCGGGCTGCGGCGTTGCGGTTTGATGTATGGCATGCGATCCATGCCCGGAATAATGGCAAAGCGCGGCGTGGTGGTGTACGAATAGCGCCGCACCGCTATGAATGCAAACGGAATCAGCGCCAGCAGTATCAGATCGCCAATGATATAAAAATTTCTGGTTTTGGCTTTCATCGCATTAATCCCTGACTTCTTCAACCGCGGCCGCACCGAGTTTCTTCAGTAATTCCGTCGTGGCCGATGGGCTGTAAGACGGATCGGTCGCCTCCACCGCAATAAACATGCCATCATCGGTGACGTGACGGAATCGTTCCATGGTAAACAACGGATGATAAAATTGCGGTAATCTGGCCAGCACGAACATTCCATGCACTACAAACAGCGTACCCCCCAAAATGCCCAATGCAAATGCCATCGGAATATGCCCAGGCATACCCCAGTAGGGTTTACCGGAGAATATCATCAGATACAAATACGCATTACACAGTGGAGCCAATGCCAATATCGTAAATATCGCTCCCAATGCTCCGGCGAGGGCGATCCACGGCAAAATGGATGGGCGCAATCCCATGGCCTTGTCCATGCCGTGCACGGGGAATGGTGTATAACATTCCCATTTCTTGTAGCCCGCTTTTCGCAGCGCCACCGCCGCATCCAGCAGCGTCTGCACATCCTGGAATTCCGCCAGCAGGCCGTAATTCCGCCGTTCCGCCGGTCCATGATGTATGATGTTTTGTCCTGTACTCATAACGACCATCTCATTCGATCAGATACAACCTGATACTCTTAATGCCCCGCTTTCATCGCGGAATCCTGATGCACATGTCCTTGAGCCTGCGGTAAAATCGCTTTCAC
The DNA here is from genome assembly GCA_021809365.1 of Planctomycetota bacterium. The sequence goes on from JAKBAC010000018.1 coordinate 10,822, forward strand.
TTCCGACATCGCAATCATCGGCAAAAAGCGGCAAAACAAAAGGAACAGGGTGAAGAACAGCCCGATGCTGCCGGCGAATGTCAACCAGTCCACCCATGTTGGAGAATAATTATGCCACGCACTGGGCAGGAAGTCACGGTTCAGCACCGTCACAATAATGACGAACCGTTCACTCCACATGCCCACGAGGCACAGCAATGCCGCCGGGAGCGCCAGCCACCACGTTGTGCGGGCGAATTTAAACCAGAAAATCTGCGGTACCAGGCAGTTGCAGAACAGAATCAGCCAGCCCATGCGCCAGTAAGGCCCCATGATGCGGGTGAGGTACGCAAACTGCTCCGTGGCATTTCCGCTGTAATAGGCAATGAAAAATTCCATCAGATAAATGTAGGTGACGATGGATCCCATCACCAGAGTGATCTTCGCCAGGTTATCAAGGTGTCGCTTGGTGATTAAATCCTTGAGGCCGAATAATTCACGCGCCGGAATCGCCAGGGCCAATACCAGGGCAAAGCCGCTGAAAATGGCCCCCACCGTAAAGTACGGCGGGAAAATAGTTTCATGCCAGCCGGGAAGCTGCGATACCGCGAAATCCGTGCTGACCGTGGAACTGACACCCAAAACCAATGCGGTGGCCAATCCCGCCAGAATCAGAATGGTGCGTTCATACAATTGCCAGTGCCTGGCCGAGCCGCGCCATCCCATGGCCAGAATCCCGTAAACGGTGTGCCGAACCCGCGTGGTGGCACGGTCCCGGAATGTCGCCAGATCCGGGATCATTCCTACGTACCAGAACAACAGTGATACGTTGGTGTAGGTAAATACCGCGATGGCATCCCACAGCAACGGGCTGTAAAAGTTCGGCCATGCGCCCATCACATTGGGTACTGGAGCCATCCAGTACGCAAACCAGGGCCGCCCTACGTGTATCCCCGGAAATAATCCAGCGCAAATGACCGCAAATACCGTCGTCGCTTCGGCAAACCGATTGATACCCGTACGCCACTTCTGCCGGAACAGCAGCAAAATCGCGGAAATAAATGTTCCGGCATGCGCCAAGCCTACCCAGAACACAAAGTTAATAATTGGAAAACCCCAGAACACCGGAGAATTGTTGCCCCAGACACCCACACCAGTGGAAATGGCATACGCAACCATCACACCGAGCACACCGACCAATGCGGTCGAGATGGCGAATGCCACGTACCATGCCATGGGCGCGCGCGGCGCTTCGGCCACGCGGCATATCTTCCGCGTGACTTCATGGTAGGTCGCTTCACCAAGCACCAATGGCGCCTGGCTTACGCCATCTTCAACGGTGTTGTCGAAATCACCGCTCATTGATCCTATCTGAGTTGTTGTCACCGATGCCATGAATTCATTTCCAAATCATCACAAAGCTCGATCCATCTGAACCACCCGGAAACCACTTCCGGCGGCCCGGCTACATCAATCCCCTTGGTGAAAGCGCTTCCTCCGGCAATGCCGGATTGGGGTTCCAAACCTTGGGTAAATAGCGTGTGCGCGGCTTGGTGTACAACTCCTTGTTGAGAATGCCGTACATCCGATCCTGCTTCATCAGTTGCGCCACGCGACTTGTTTTATCGCGAATGTCGCCAAACACCAGCGCCTGCGTCGGGCACGCCTGCGCGCAGGCCGGGGTGATTTCCCCGTCCCGAATCCGGCGATTCTGCCTTTCCGCCACCACCCGCGCCGTCTCAATACGTTGCACGCAATAGGTGCATTTTTCCATCACGCCCCGCACGCGGATCGAAACCTGCGGATTTTTCTGCAACGCCAGCAACGGATTCATCCCCTTGCGCAGAATGTTCGGCGTATAAAGATTGTTCAACGTGCCGCTGTTGTAGGAAAAGAAGTTAAAGCGCCGCACTTTATACGGGCAGTTATTGGCGCAATAGCGTGTTCCAATGCAGCGGTTATACGTCATCATATTCAAGCCATCCGCGCTGTGGCTGGTGGCCCCCACCGGACAGACCGCTTCGCACGGAGCATTTTCGCACTGCATACATAAAATAGGTTCATGAACAGCCTGCGGATTTTCTGATTCCGGTCCGCGGAAATAGCGGTCGATACGCATCCATTGCATTTCCCGGCCTTTGAGCACCTGCTCCTTGCCGACAATGGGAATGTTGTTTTCCGCCTGACACGCAATCACGCAGCTTGAGCATCCCACACATGTCGTCAAGTCCACCGCCATGCCCCATTGGTAGCCGGTGTCATAATGATGTTCGTCCCACAATGACACCGCGGTCGTCCTCTTATGCCCCATCCCGGGATCTTTTTGAAATTCCGCAAACGTGCCCTGATGAATCAGCTCCGGCACGCGCGCCGCAATCGCCCTTTCACCAATCGTGCTTATGACAAAGTGATCCTGTGTCGTCGCCAGCTCATATCGCGTCTGCGTCACTTCCACCGTGACGCCCGACAGCATCGCCATGGCTCCCGTGGTCCGCAACGCGCCGGCATTAAAGCCCGCGCCGTTGCCGATATTGCCGCTGTGCGTGCGGCCATAACCCAATGCAATGGAAATTGAATTTTCCGGTTGCCCCGGCATCATATACGTGGCGATATCCAGTTCCCGTCCGCCGACCTTCAGCCGAATGATCTGGCTTTGGTGCCGATTCAAGCCCATGGCCAAACCAGTTTTCGGATTAATCAGGGCCGCGTTGTCCCATGTCAGGCGGGTCATCGGGTCCGGCAGTTCCTGCAGCCAGCCATTGTTGGCAAATCGTCCGTCAAACACCTTGGAATCCGTGCGGAACACCACTTCCAAATTGTGCTGATCCAGCTTCACTTTGGCATTGGTCTCAATGAGTTCCGGCAACGCGCCGTTAAGATGCCCGGTGGTGATCGCCGCATGCAGCGGCCGCCAGGCTGTTTTTTCCACGTAACCGTCAAACAGCGCTTTCTTCCATTTCCAATCCGAAGCTTTTATCCCCAGCGTTCGCTGCACAATATCATAAGCCTTCCGCAGTGGATCTTGAATCACAATCGCCATGACTTCCACCGCGCTGCGCCCGCCGAAAATCGGCTGAATCAGCGGCTGAACAATGCTGACGGACATATCAAACGTCCGCGCATCGCCCCAGTTTTCAAGGTAATGACTCTCCGGCAAATGCCAGGCGCAAAGCTCCGAGGTTTCATCCACATAATCCGCCAGATGTACGGTTAAGGGGACACCCTTGAGAAGCGCCGCAAAATCAATATCCGCCGGGGCGGTGTACACCGGATTGCCACCGAGAATGACCAACGCGGTAATTTCCCTCTTTTGTATCGCCCCCGCCAGCGCCTGCATCGACGCCAGATGCGTGGGCCGATCCGGATTCATCACCGGATAATAAGTGACCGTCCGGCCCGGATTGCCCAGGGCGTCATTGATCGCCGCAATCAAGCCATGCAATTCAGGTGGTTGATTGGCACCGGCTACCAGTACCGACCGTCCCTTGTTGGCCAGCAGATCAGCGGCCATGGCTTCCAGGGTTTCGGTTCCTGCGCCAATATCCAAATCCCCCGCTGTCGGAATCTCCACCTCCAGGGCTAATCCCCGCTTTTTGAGTTCCGCCGCCAGCAAACACGCCACCGCCGGAACATCCTTGGCCGCCACCGCAATGCGATGCCGGGCATTTTCCGCCATGGAACCCGTCATGGTGAACGTCGATTCCACCACATACAGCCGATTCATGGATGTCGCATTCCGGCCATTTTCCGGATTGGTTAACCGCCGCCCTGCCGCAAAATCCCGTCCCAGTTTGACCGCCAGCGGATCGCCGACAAAAAAATCCTGATCAAATGACACAATCACCTGCGCCGCGGACAAATCCGGCACTGCCCGTCCGGGATGCCCGAATACCATCCGCAAACCTTCACGACCCGCATCATCGGAAATCGGCTCATACTCAAACCATTGCGATGCCGGCAGCATCTTAGCCAAGCGCGTGTGCATATCCGCCAGGCTCGGCGAGGAAGAATTTCCCGCCAAAACCGCCAGGCCTCTGCCGCCGGTCTTTTTGAATTCCGCCAGCCGCTCCTGCCAGAAGGCTTCAAACGTCGCCCAGTTGGAATCCACCGCCTGCCCCTGGGCATTGCGTTGCAATACCGCCCGACTCCGATCCGGATCATAAACGTTCAGCACACTGGCCTGGCCATAAGCATCGCTGCCGCCGCGATTTAAAATATGTTTTGGATTGCCATCAACCTTAATGGGCCGCCCATCGACGCTCGTGACCAGCATTCCCTGCGCGACGCCGCCAAGTTCCATGGCGGTGGCGTATTGCACCGGTGTGCCCGGATCGCGATTGGCCGGGCGATGGGCATACGGAGCCAATGTTTCCATGGGCCAGCGGCACCCCGCCAGGCCCGCCAGGGCAAAGGACGCCCCCATAATTTTCAGAAATCGCCGCCGATTGGAATCCAGCCATTCCGACGCATGTGATGTGAATTCACGATCCACAAATTCGCGGAACTCAGGCGTATCCGCCAGCTCATCCAGGCTGCGCCAGTATTCTTTACCGCTCAAATTGTCCGTTTTCAGTGGTGGCATGTCTCACAATCCGTCAAAAGCTTCGTACTGGGTATGTGGTAACGCTTCATGAGGTACTGGCCGAGATTTTTTGGAAGCGTTGCCACCGTCAGGCCCAGATCGCCGGCCAATTTCACCTTATTTTTTCCAGTCCAGTTCAAATTTGTCACTTCATCACGCGGGCGCAGCTTCGGACCGGGGTTCTCATGGCAGGAAAGACACCAGTCCATGCTCAACGGCTTGGCCTGATACACACGCTCCATGTGATTGACCTGTCCGTGGCATACCAGGCAACTGATGCCCGCATTGACGTGGGCCGCATGATTGAAGTAAACGTAGTCCGGCAATTCATTGACCTGCTTCCACGGAATCGGCATGCCCGCCATTTTGGGGTTGCCGGTGCCGTAACTGTTTCTCAACCATTGAAGCTTGGCACTGTTCGCCGCAATTTGCGTATGGCAATTCATGCACGTTTGCGTGGGTGGAATGGCCGCGAACGCCGCCCGTTTGACATCCGTATGGCAGTATTCGCAGTTGATGCCCAGCTTGCCGGCGTGCAGGGCGTGGCTGAAGGGAATAGGTTGAATCGGACGGTAGCCCACATTAAGCGTCCGCGCGCTCCAGCCGTACCACACCAGCGCCACAATATATACCGGGATGATCGCGCCGACCGCCAAAGTCACCAGGACCGCGGTGTTCGACCACTTTGGGAAAACGAAGAACGGCTTTTCACTCATGGTTCGTGTCGCATTCCTTTTTGGCAGCAACCTCAGAACAGCCCTTATTCCAGGGTTCATGTGGCGCTGCAATTTATGGCCTTGTCCATCCAACCCCCATCAGCCTTTTGGGAAAAGACTGTGAAAGATTGCACAAAGTCCAGTGCGAATAATAATCCTGCGGTTTTCTTCCGTCAACACACCACCAAAATTATAAAAAAACCAGGGCGTGGCAATAAATCCGAACCAGGTGGCCGGGGTGCGAGTTTTCAGGACGAACCCTTCCCTAAGCGCCGGCATATATGCCGTCGATTTCGCCGCTCGCCCGGAAAAATTGCAACGCCCGCGACACTTGGGCCTGTGGGAGTTTCCGTCCAAAGGTACGGGCGGTGAACAACGGGCAACGAAAACATGGCTGTTAAGAGCCTCATTCCTTATGCCGTGGTCTGGCCTCGGTTACTATAGGCAGCATGGAAATCAATGTTCACACACTTGCTTCCGGGCCTTTTTCAGCCGGCGGGATTAAATTGACATTCAGCACCCACGCATCCCCTCCGCCATCCGTTGCAGCACAGTTGGACATGCGGTGGACGGACTATCTGCATGAAGCCCAGCGTGATGGACGGATGCTTTTTAACAGCCCGGTGGCATTTCTTAAATCCTGCGCCGTCGCCGGTGGAATGTTGCATTTGGAACTGGCACCGACGGATTATAAAACATTTCTGGTAACCACGTTACGCGATCGGGCCTGGTTTGAAACGCACTGCCCCGCCGCGATCACGCCCGCGCTGGGCAACAGTATTGTGCTGACGCATCAAGGTGTGGCGTATCTGGGCATGCGGGCCGCCGCGGTGGCGGCGTATCCGCGCCGGGCGCACCTTTTCGGAGGAGTTCTGGATTGGCCGGTGAACAGGGTGGACGATTCTTCCGTTCTGCTGGATCACCTTGATCGTGAAATGACCGAAGAACTGGGATTGACGGAGCATGATCTTGCCGCCCCGCCGCGGGCACTGGCCGTTCTGCGCGATCCGGTATTGGCGCAGCCGGAACTGGTGTGGCATGGCGAATTGCTCAAGCCCCTGACGGTCAATTGTCACGCCCTTGATGCGCGCGAGCACGATCATATTCTTGCACTGCCGCTTGAGGATCGTGAAATGTTCACCAACCGTGCCACGCCGGTGGCCGGCGCAGTATTGCGGATGCTGCGCCAACAACGGATATAAACGCATGACAACGAAGCCGCGGGTGATCTCCCGATCCCCTGCTCAAAACTCACCTGCTCCGCGGCAGCCGCCGGTGTTGAGAAAGTAGAAAGTAGACCGCAGGGAGCGGCATTCTTGGCGACAGCCTATCCTCTTGCTTTAGCCGAATTTGCTCTACTGTTCACCTGTTCTACTCACACCTGCTCTAATCGGGCCGCGGCCCGATTCGCTCTACTGTTCAACTCTCTGCTGGTCTCCGCTCTGCGGCCGCCGCCGCCGCAGGCGCAAAAGCGCTTTTCTCCGGCGCATGGTGCGGTAGAATGATGGCGGCGCACATGCCGCGGAATGCCCGCGGCGGATTTTCCAGACGTCGGAATTATATGGATATGGAATAGCATAAAGATGTGTACACATATACATTTCACGATGGCATGGGGCGCATCCGGTGATGGATGTCTGGGGATCGGCGTTTCTGGAGTCAAGGGACATTGAACACCACGGATCAGGCAGAATCACAAACGGTGGTACCGGCGCGATTGCCGCTGGATCGCTCAAAGCAGGCGGCTGATTATTTGCGTTCGGCCGGTCATGGTGTGATGGATACCATCGCCCACTTCTGGGATCGGCTGGCTCAGACCCCCCCGCTGGCACGGGACGATCTGCATCTGGTTATGGCGGGAACCGGAATTACGGATTCCGCCGGGGCCGATTTTGGCAATGCCCGCGGTGTCATGCTTTATGTTCCCAAAGCGCATCGGGCCGATGTAATGGCATTGTCCCCGCAGGCTGCGAATGCGATGTGCCAATATCTTGAAAAATGGTGGGCCGACGGGCAGACGCAACGCCCCAATACGCCCCCCACCGATGGATCGGTTTCCCCACTGCCCATAAATTACATTACAGGATTATCGGACGGTGTTGACGCCATGACACCGCAACTGCTGATAATGACGAATCGCAAGGCCCCGGCACGGAAAACGGTCAATGTGATGATGACTTTGCCCAATGACAGACCGGCGACTCTTTGTGCGCGCGTGCGGTTGGCGCGCGATGGTGATGAACCTGTGCTTAATCGCTGGCGAAAACTATATAACCAGGAGCGCGGCATCCTTTTCGATGCGGATATCAATGCGTGGATTGAATCCAGAAATGTCTACGTCCATGAAGTTAATGGAGAGATTGTCGCATTAGCGAAATTTGATTTAATTCTGCCAATGACAGTTGAGATTGGCGGTGTATTTACATTTCCGGCCTATCGTAAGCAGGGCTTTGGATGCGAATTAGTGCATGACCTGGTGTGCCGCATCCGTCAAATGGGTAAGACCCCCCTGCTCCAAGTGGATGTGGAAAATCAACCAGCCTTGGCTTTGTATCACAAAATGAATTGGGTTGAGCTGGGACGATTAACACGCGTATGGATAACTTCCGTGTCGTAATAATCAGCGATGTTCCACGTGGAACAACACCCACAGCGAGTAAGGCATCGCGAAGAAATAACGTGAGCAATTATGGCGCAGGAATTTTGACCGCTGGCGGCCAAAATTACCAGCCAGAAAGCTCAGGTTATTTTTTCGCGATGCCCAACATGTTAGCCGGTGGGTTTAACCCACAGGGCGTGGTTCGGACGCCAATGCCGATAACTGAAAGCGTGAACATCGGGCCTTCGCCACGACAACATCAGGATACAATCGTCACGCCAACGTGACGCGGGCATGACATCGGATATGTCCAACGAGAAAACATATCGCCCATTCACTTGACCAATCAATGAAAATACGCGACAATGTTCCACGTAGAACATAGCCACCAAATGTATGGAGAAAATTCAATGGCAGCTCAACCTCGGCTCGGTAGGGGGCTTAATGCACTTATCACCCAACGCGCAAAACAAGTTTCTGATGAAAGTAGTGCATCTACTATAAGTAGTGGTGTAAACACTCATGTACCACATAACATAGATAACCCTGACGCAAATAATATTCGTATATATGAAATCTCAATTACACTAATTGATGATAATCCAAGTCAACCGCGTCAGACCATGGATTCCGCTACGCTTACTGAACTGGCCAACTCCATCCGCACCCACGGCATTCTCCAGCCGGTCTTGCTTAAGCAGGTGGGGGAGCGGTATCAATTGGTCGCCGGACACAGGCGTACCGCAGCCGCCAAAATTGCGGGTATTGCCACGGTACCCGCGATTATTCGGTCGGATACCACACCGGAACAGCAGGTTGAATGGGCGCTGATTGAAAATATTCAGCGCCAGGACCTCAACGCCATTGAACGCGCCAAAGCCTACCGCGCATACATTGAACGTTTTACGATCACACACGCCCAGGCCGCTGAACGCCTCGGCGAAGACCGTACCACCATTACCAATTTCCTGCGACTCCTGGATTTGCCGACGGCAATTCAAGACCTCATAAGCGCCGGCGCAATTTCCACCGGTCATGCCAAAGTCCTTGCCGGCATTGATGATGTGGCGCGGCAGATCGCCCTGGCTTCACAGGCCGCGCAACAGGGTTTAAGTGTCCGCCGACTTGAAGTTCTGGCCCGCGAAAGCGGGGCGGTCGCGGTCCGTGCAGCCAAAGCCGGTTCCGTGCGCACGGCGAACATCCTGGATATGGAGCAAAAACTCTCCCGCCAACTGGGAACCAAACTCCGTATTATTCCCAGCCGCAAAAAAGGCGCGGGGCGCGTGGTGATTCAATACTTTTCCGTGGATGAATTTCAACGCATCTTCGGCCAATTTACGCATGACAATATGTAGTGTAGATATGTTGATATAGTGATATGTTATGACGCACACAGTGACCATACTTGATTTTCTCCGCCGGCAATATCCGCGGGCCAAGGCCACCACGCTGCGCCGGATGATCCAGGATGCGCGCGTCAGCCTCAATGGCCTGCCCGTGCGCTCGCTCAAAACGCCTGTGCCCCACGGACAGACACCCACGGTCGCGGACACCGCGGGCAATACCTCCGGCCCTGGTGCGCCGGGACTGGAATTACCCGATGGAATAGACGCACTCTACGCCGATGCGGATGTGCTGGTGGTCGTAAAACCGCCCGGATTGTTGACCGCCACGCATGCCCGGGAACAGCGCCCGACGCTGCTGGCGGGGGTTAACCGTGTACTGGGCCGGCACAATCAGAAAGCCAAAGCCTATCTCGTGCATCGCCTGGATCGGGACGCATCCGGCCTGTTGGTGTTGGCCCGCGGCACGCGCGCTTTGGCAAATTTGAAGCGGCAATTCCGGACGCATACCGTCACACGCGAATATCAACTCGTGGTGCATGGCGCGCCGCGGCCCCCGGCGGGGCGGCTGGAACATCGGCTGCTGGAAACGGAATCCGGAATGGTACGCGTGTGCCCCAACAACCCCAGGATTAATTCCATCGCCGCGGGCAAACCCGCGATTCTGGATTATCAATTGCTGCAGACCAACCGGGCTTTGAGCCTGGTGCGCTGTCGCCTCCACACGGGTCGGAAGCATCAGATTCGCGTGCAGTTCGCCGCCATCGGCCATCCCGTGGTTGGGGATGTGTTCTATGGCAAGCCCGCGGCCCGGCAGGGGGGTGAGGGCAGATTATGTCTGCACGCCGTTCATGTTCAATTCACACATCCGCGCACGGGAAAAAAACTGGACTTTCAGTCCCCATTACCTGTAAGCATCAGCCGATGGATGAAAACCAACACGTCCAATTCCCCGGTACCCCGGCCCGGCGTATAGATACCCATCGCGACTGCGCCGCAATCAAAGGATATGGCTACCACACAACGTTATAGCGATCACGACGGGATCAACCACGAGGTAGCGGAGGGGACGCTTTGGCTCAATGAAATAATGAGTACTGAATAATGGGTAGAACAAAGCGCTGCGCTTCAACGAGCAACGAACAACGGGGTAACCGCAAAGGGGCGTAAGAACGCAAAGGGGTGACGACGACGGAACGGATCGAACGGGGTCCGGAGAGCAGGCGAGGGTAGAGCCGTCGCTGCGGCGAGGACGAGGGGTGGCGTTATCCGGGGGCGCGGCGGTTCCCGGCCGCCAATTTGTTTTGGCCCGGAATTCAGTAGATCGCCGGTATTATCTTATTCGCATCACGTGTTGATCGCCGCGCTTCATTCATCATTGCACGGCGATGTGACCGCGACCTGCGCCCCGGCACCAGAACTTTATTCATATTTATCGCGGCACAACGCGCAATCCGGCAAGCCATTAAATCCGCCGCCAATTCCACTATCTAATCACGTCCCCGTTTCACTTCTTCTCCCGCGGGTCCGTATCCCCATACAATCAATCCTGGCTTATAGGTTCACAGCGGGCAAAAATTTCAGATTGCGTCGGAATGGTTCGATACGACCATCGGCCACCCGGTACATCCGCTCGTTGCTTTCAATTGCTGCATTTCCCAGTTCAACGTACGTATTGCCGCATACGTCGATGAGGCCCAAGTTATAACATTCCCCATCAATGCGACCGATGGCGGATTCGTCGTACATGGCAAACCAGTGAACGCCTACACAGTTTGGATTCGCCACCGCATCCTCAAGATAGATACGGTATGCCATGGCCCGATCTGCCTGGTTCTTGGGGCGAGGGCTGACCATGGAAGCAGGCAGTCCAACATCCAGCGCTCCGAATCCGAACTCGCCGATGATGACCGGCATATTAAGCGTCCTGTGAATCTGCGCTACCGCTGCGTGTGGAATGTGCGGCGCGTAGCAATTCATGCTGAAAACATCGAACTGCTTCATCCCCAATAACGCCCACTGGGGTGGTACCGTATTGTAACGGATTCCAAGGTTCAAATGATTTGGATCGACACGTCGGCAGGCGGTTGAGAGGATATTGAAATAACGCGTAACCATTTGAACGCTGAATTCGGTCAAATCTTTTACGGCCTCCGCCGTCATGCTGTCCCGCCATTTCCCGGACTCCACATGAGCGAAGTTTGTTGGCATTTTCCAGGCATGCGCAAGCATTGAGTTGGTGCCATATTTCTTTTTTAAGAACGCTGCCAGCTCCCGGCGAGTATAGCAGTCAGCGGTATTAAACAGCATTCCTTCCGCGGGCGGTTCTGACGAAAAACCACCCCAAGCTGGTTCATTCATCATAAAATAACCGATGAGCGCAGGATCATGAACGGTCGTTGTTAACGCCGCGGCGAATTCTGCAGCATCGGCTTCAAAGGCCGGGTGGTATACATCCGGAAAATCACGAAAAACATATCCACTGCGTTTCGCGACCAACCGCATAGGGCGAACATAAGGGAACCGCCGAGCTTGCGCATACTCCCACTGTGACCAATTGCCCACGGTATTAAAACGCAGGCGTTTCAGTTCTGATAACGCTACATCCGCCCACTTATTACTCCAGTTGTCCGTTCCCAACGCGCGAATCATATTGGCGGCCAAATAATTGATATAATTTCCCTTGCCCTTATGTCCCCAAAACCACCAATGTGAATATATCCCGGCGTAATCGCCCTTCGGATCGGGTAACCAAGAAAGTGCCCCCTCAATTCCGTCATACCGAGCGGCACTATCACCAACGCCGACGCAATTTACGCCGACTGACCAAAAAGCAAACCCATCAGGATCCACCAGCCACCAGCGCCTGCCGTCATAATGCGTGCGAAAATATCCTGCACCTGCGGTAAGTTTTCTGGTTTTCCACCCACCCCATTGCGAATACTCCCCACCCCATGTTTGTCTGGATGCATTCTCCAATTGCGACTTTATATGCGCATTGACCTCGGACACATTACGCACCTTACCCGGCCAATCATGCAGTCGGTATTGTCCCAGCTCGTCCAGAAGTTTCCCCTTCGGAAATACCGGTTGCGCGATTGTTTCCACAGCCCCTGATACCGCCATCAGCGGCGTCATGCACCATCGCACGCGGCCCGAACGTTTTCTCAAGACTGTCAACTGTGCACGATCCACATGGTCTAAATCCACCATGTCACCCCCACACGACGGCTTTAAAAAGCCCCCTTCCCGAGCAATCGTCCACTGGTGCAGGTTGACGAGATCCAACGGCATACGGAGGCGAAAGGAACACTGTGGCAGCCCTCCCCATGTAAAAATAAATGAATGGCCGTTTACCCCTTCTTGCAGTACCAGAGAAAACACCACAAGGTCGCTGTCATCCACCAGCATGTCCGCTGTCAGATATTTCGCTTTTTTAAGAAAACCTGGAGGAAAGTGATAGGTAAATCCATCCCCCACTTCCGGTGTGACAAACCAAGTCGCGCCGGCAACGGGGGCCACACCGGGGTATTCCCGTATTGAGCCGCAATGCCGCTTAACTTCCAACCGCACTGAGGTCTCAGCTGCACTGCTGATATTGGTCGTCACCATCCCGGTTGATAACACCGTTATGGCCTGAAGAAATTCTCGCCGTCCCAGCTCCATACGCCGATCACCATCCGTCATAACACAATCCTCTTTAAAAGATATGCGACCCAAACGTTTCTAGTGCTCTGTCACAGCAACATTGTGCGATGGCTGCCTCTTAAAGGACACGCCCACCATCGCCAGATTTCCTTGTCTACCCTAAAATAATGTTGTGACCAGGCACCAGTATTATTGTCCTTAAGACATCCAAGGTCAAATTAATGGATTATTAAGAGGTTAAAAGGGAAGCTGTGACAATATTTCCGGGCTTCTGTGCAGTGATTGATTTAAGATTTGAGCATTGAAACTGGGAAGTGAGCCGAAGTGAAAACTGGTCGGGACCCGTTTCCGGAAGTCGGATCGAAATAGGTTACTGTTCCGAATGCCAATCATAGGCGTATGCCCCGCCGGGTGAATCCTGAGGTTGATTCATGCGGTAACACGGCAATCCGCATTCACGATTATTATGTACCGTCGGCTGATTCTCGCACGTCCCAAAAATTAATGTTTGGATAAATTTCAAGAACTTTAAAATATTTCCCATTTTTCTATTGACTTTGCGGTTGACATGTGTTATAAATATACATGTTTTGTGGATTGCAGCCCTGATCAGCATGGGATAATCCAGCGATCAAGGCCAAAATGAAAGAGGCAACTTGCTTCTTTTTGATGAATCACAAGCGGGATCAGCCCGCGCACTGGAGAAATGAATTTTGTGATCCGATAACCAGATAAGTATCCAGCTCACGGAATGTTGATGAGCGGCTTATTTGTGGTTACGGCATTGCGTCAATTTTTTGTAGAGAGGCTCCCATGAACAAGACAATGTTATTCGGAATGGCCGCACTTGGTCTCGCCGCAGTCGGTGTACCGCAGGCGTTCGCAACGCCAACATTGACGGTCAGTGTTAATGGCGGACCGGCAACCCCAGTGGGTGTAGCCGATTTGTCAGCTTACCTTGGTGCTGGCACTTATGGGGCCCTTCCCGGAAGTTTAGACGGATTCTCGTGGGGTGGGATTTTATTAGAAACTCCAACGGGTGCAAACCAGTTCACGCTGAATTTAACCTCAGTTTCCAATGGTAATCTAAGTACCGGCACAATTACTTTTGTCGCATCCAATAGCATTTCAGATCCCACCGCCCAATCCATGCAGCCTTCCGGTGGTGCAACTGCGTCTAACGCGACATCGTTCCAAACGGTGGATTTTAATAGTTCGGTGTACTCCTCAACGCCGACACTGCTGGCTTCCAGGGATTCCGGCGTGCTGGGTCTGAACTCCCCAACAAATCCGACATTCCCCAATTCTTCGGTTCCCTTCAATTCGCCGGGTGCCAATTTGGGTACCTTCAGCGGAAATTTGACCCTTGACAACACAATTACATTATCACTTAACCCTGCCGCGTCGCTGACCGGTGGGCTTTTGACGGATTCATTGAGCAATTCCGCGATTCCCACCCCCGAACCGGCTACGCTGGCCTTGTTTGCTGTGGGGGGCCTGGCATTGCTGGCCGGTGCGCGCCGCCGCAAGAATCAGGCTTAATTCGTTAACCAATTAGATTTCTCAAAACCGCGGTCCAATTGGCCGCGGTTTTTTAATGCACTGGCACTGCGCCCCAGTTCGGTAAATTTTCTGCGGCACACAAAGCGCTTCAGACTGCACCTCCCAGCAAGGTTATTCAATAATCCGCGTCATCCACTTGATCCGCGCAATCCGCGGTCTTACTTACGAAGCCACCGTGAATGCACAAACCGCGGATTGCGCGGATAACGCGGATATGATTCCCCCAATGGGACACGTGACACACTCCCCGTTGTTCCCTCCGCTTACCTCCGTTACCTCGTGGTAAATACCGTCGTCGTCACCCCTTTGCGCCCTTGTGCCCCTTTGCGGTTAACCCCATCGTCGTCGCCGCAGCGACAGTGTCAAGTTGTTCGTTGCTCGTTACTCGTTGTTCGTTGTAAGAATGTGCTCTACTGTTCAACTCTCTACTCTCTCCTGCTCTGCGGCGGCGGCCGCCGCGTTGCAGAATCGGTCACAGGCCCCCCATCGGGTTGTACCGCACCCGATGGTTGCATTTGCTCAATACGTTGAGTAAAATTACTCAACGTATTGAGTAAATGCTTTATGGACTATATTCGCCCCTACGCTGAGGTTCTTACCCGCCGCCTGGCGGAGCCGCGACGGTTTATTCAAGTTGTTACCGGCCCCCGGCAGGTTGGCAAGACGACTCTGGTGCGGCAGGTCATTGAACGCTCTGGTCTGCCCGCCCGTTTTGCCGGTGCTGATGAGCCAACCTTGCGCGGCGGCGATTGGATTGAACAGCAATGGGAAGCTGCGCGTGGCATGACCAGCGTCCGGCGACATGCTCCCGTGCTGGTACTTGATGAAGTACAAAAGGTGCCGCACTGGTCCGAGACAATTAAACGCTTATGGGATCGCGACAGCCGCAGCAAGCATCCGCTGCGTGTCGTGATTTTGGGGTCCGCACCGCTGCTGATCCAGAGTGGTTTATCGGAAAGTCTGACCGGGCGATTTGAGGTTATTCATCTGCCGCACTGGAGTTACAGTGAAATGCGGGCGGCATTTGATTGGAGCCTTCAACAATATCTTTATTACGGCGGGTATCCCGGAGCGGCCCCGTTGATCACCGATCCGGATCGCTGGAAACGATATATCAGAGATTCTTTGATTGAAACGACGATCGCTCGCGATGTGCTGTTATTGTCGCGTGTGGACAAGCCGACCTTGCTGCGGCGTCTTTTTGAATTGGGATGCCGATATTCCGGACAGGTGCTTTCCTATACCAAAATGCTCGGCCAGCTTCAGGACGCCGGCAATACCACCACCCTGGCGCACTACCTGGAATTATTGACGGGCGCGGGCATGTTGACCGGGCTGCCCAAATTTGCCGGGCAAATCGTGCGCAGCCGCGGCTCAAGCCCGAAATTACAGGTGTTCAATACAGCGCTGATGACAGCGCAGTCTGATTTGAGCATAACTGAGGCGCTGGAGGATCGTGAATTCTGGGGCAGGCTTACAGAGTCCGCGGTTGGAGCTTATCTTGTCAATTCCGCCGCCGCAGGAAATGTTCAGGTATTTTATTGGCGTGAAGACAATCAGGAAGTGGATTTTATCCTCCGGTCCGGACGAAAGATCACAGCCATTGAAGTCAAAAGCGGACGCTCTTCCACCGCGCCGCCGGGCATGGCCGCATTGAGCAAGGCCTTCAGCCCGACCAGGAAATTACTGGTTGGCGGTGACGGCATTGCCGTGGGGGAGTTTCTCTCCAAACCAGTGAGCCATTGGTTGTGACAGGGCAATTGACCCGCGTTTCCAAGGCTGGTACCGTTGTCTATCGACATCCGGGCTGGTTTCCAGAGGAGTTGGAATGACGGTGGCTGTGTCCAGTGCCCTGTTCCACCCGTAATTACGGGTGGAACAGGGCACTAGGTTCGCCGGTGCGCGAAGAAATGGAACACTTTCATGGTCAGCGCATTACGGGTGAACGGCATACGGAGAAATTAAGTGGCCAAAGCAGAATTTACCTACAACGAGCGATCGTGGGCGATCGATGTGATCACCGCGATCAACGCCTATTCGAGTGAACACCAGTGATGAGTTTCGGGAAAGGCTGCGATGATATGGTTCAGGACATGGTTGTAATTGAGGCGTGGTATGGGCCGGTTGCCGCGGGATGGTGAATATTTCGTCGCGCGCCTGCTTGATTTGGGGCGGCGGGTTCGGGCAGCCGCGAGGGGCGCACGGGCGTCCGTGGGGGAATTTGAGCATGGCTCTCTGGCACAGGTGGCCCGTGAAAGCGCCGCGGATACAATTTATCAATTGGATACACACATTGAACCGGTTCTCGAGGAATTTTGCGAAGCATGGGGCCGCGAACTGCCGCTGATTTTAATTGCGGAGGGCATTGATGATGAACACGGTTCGGAGGGTATCAGATGCTTTCCGCACGGCACCAGGCCCGCCGATGCGGCCTTCCGGCTGATTGTGGATCCCATTGATGGCACACGGGAACTGATGTATGACAAACGCTCCGGTTGGCTGTTGGCGGGTGTGGCGGCGAATCATGGCGAGGCCACTCGCTTATCGCACATAGAGGCGGCGGTGCAGGTGGAAATCCCGACCAGCAGGCAGAATCTTTCCGATGTGCTTTGGGCCATACGCGGCAAGGGAGCGATGGCGGAGCGTGAAAATCTGGACACGCATGGCACGACGCAGCTGATGTTGCGGCCCAGTGGTGCGCAAAATATCGCGCATGGATTTGGATCGGTGGTGAGTTTTTTTCCCGGCACCAAAGTGGTGGCTGCCGAACTGATGGAAGCCATTTCCATTCGCTGCGGCGGCGGCATGGATCCGGGCAGGCCGCTGGTATTTGAAGATCAATATATCTCCACCGGTGGGCAGCTTCATGAGGTGATGATGGGGCATGATCGATTCATCGCGGATGTGCGTCCGCATTTTTATCGTCTTGGCGGGCAATCCGCTGGTCTATCCGCCCATGCCTATGATTTATGCACCATGGTTATCGCGCAGGAAGCGGGTGTGGTATTAACGAATGGTTTGGGCGGCGCGGTGGATGGGGTGCTGGATGTCACCAGTTCGGTGGCATGGGTGGCGTATGCCAATGAAGCGTTACGCGATTTAATCGAGCCGGTGATGATGGAATTTTTCGCAGCCCGCGGTTTAGCGCGGTAATCAGAAATGCAGGAGATGCCCATGAAAGTGGTGATTGTTACCGGCGGCGGCAGCGGGATTGGAGCGGCGGCGGCCACGAGACTTGTGGCACGCGGGGATGCCGTGTTTATTGTCGGACGCGATGGCACGAAGCTCGCCGCGACGGCGTCGGCTTTGCGTAACGGCCCCGGCGAAATTGCCTGTCATCAGGCGGATGTCAGCAAGCCCGATGAAGTTGAGCATCTGGTTGACACCGTGTTGGAATCGAAGGGGCGCATTGACGCGGTGATCAATGGTGCCGGCGCGGCTCCGATGGTGCCAACCTGTGACGTGACAACGGAGCAATGGCGGGAGATTCTGGATATCAATTTATCCTCGGTGTTTTATATGACCCGGGCGGTGTGGCCGGTGTTCAAGAAGCAGTTTGAGGCATTATCCGCGCCGCAGCCAACCCAGCGCGACGCGGGTGTGATTATCAATATATCTTCAGAGGCCGCGCGTGATCCGTTTGCGGGCCTGGGGGCTTATGGAGCGGCCAAAGCGGGCGTGAATCTATTGACAAAGGCCACCGCGCGCGAAGGGCGTGACATCGGCGTGCGTGTCATCGCAATTGCCCCGGCGGCGGTGGACACCGCGATGTTCCAGTCATTGCCGATTGCCTCCAAGGTGCCGGTGCGGGATATTCTGGATGTTGATTCCGCGGCGGATGCGATTCTTTCCGCATTGGATGGCGGTTTGTGGTGCGCCGGCGGCGAGACGCTTTATATCCACAGGCGATGTTTGTAGGTGTAACGGAGCACGATCATGAAACTTTATCTGATTCGTCATGCCATTGCCGGCAATGCGAAGGAAGATGGTTCTGATGCGGAGCGTCCGCTGACGCGCGAGGGCGTGAAGAAATTCCGCCGGGCGGTGAAAGGATTCATGCTGCTTGATCCGCCGATTGATGTAATTTTCAGTTCACCATACCTTCGTGCGCGTCAAACTGCGGAGATTCTGGCGCACGACATCGAGCGTGCTCAACGGTTGCCGCTGACGGCGCACTTGGAGGAAAGTCTGGCTCCGCCCGGCGATGTGCGGTCATTTCTGGCGGCAGTCGCGAAAATAAGTCCGTCCGCGCGGGGCGTGGCGGCGGTGGGCCATGAACCGATTTTAAGCGGCTGGATTGCGGCGTTGTGTGGTGACGGGCATGGCCGGTATGAGATGAAAAAGGGTGCGATAGCTGGTATAGAGCTGGCGGGTGGGAAGGAAATGAAGGGAGAATTGTTCATGCTGGCGCAGCCGACGCTGCTGCGGGGGTTGGGGCGATAGGGTACAATCAGTCGCGATATACCAGAGCATCGTGGTGATAACCCGGAGTAGAGCTCAACGGCCCCACTGCCACGCCCTTCTCGTCGTCCCCCAATGCACTTGTGGCGACAAAGCTCGCGTAGCCCGGTATGATTTTCAAAGGAAGCCGCGCGTGCCGGCAAAGAGCGATATAGAGGAAGGGTTGTCAAGAAATGCCACCGACCACTACCAGCCAATTGTCTATAACCCAACATCCAAATGAAAAGGAATCAGCCATGGCTTCGCGCCGCGAGGTAATTAAATTTGGAGCATTGGTGATGGCGGCCACCGGGGTGTCCGCTGGTTGCAGTACCACACGTCAACACCTGGTGGCCGGGAGAGGTGCCATGACCCCCGGCGGAAGTTTGTCCGCTGCCCGCATTGACATGAACATTGATCAGGCCTGGAAATTTCTCAAGCAGGGTTTTCCGGAGGCGCAGGCTCCCGATCTCAATGACACCGGCTGGGCCGTGGTGGAGTTGCCACACACGTACAACGGTTTGGATGCGCAAACGGGTGCCCCCTATTATCGCGGGCCGGCATGGTATCGCAAGGAACTGGAATTGCCACGCGTGGCCGCCGCGGATGTCGATAAACAGTTTTTCCTTTATTTTGAAGGGGCCGGCCTGACGACCGAAGTTTACTGTAATGGGCGGCGGGCCGGTGGGCACATGGGGATGTTTGCCGGTTTTTGCGTTGACATCACGCCGTTTGTCAATCGTGCCGGGCGCAATGTCATTGCGGTGCGCGTGGATAATGCGCACAACGATCACATCGCGCCGCTCAATGGCGATTTTAACTTTGATGGCGGATTGTATCGGCATGTCCGGCTGCTGGCGCTCAATGCGTTGTCCATCAGTCCGCTGGATGATGGCGGCCCCGGTGTGTACATCAAGCAAGTGCGCGTAACACCGGAAAAGGCGGAGCTGGAAATCACCACGTTGCTGCGCAACGCATCCTCCAATGAAATCGTCGCCGGTTTGGGATACAGCATAGGCGATCATGCGGGTAATATCGTGCTGACCAATGCGGGATCGCGCATTGTGCCGGCGGGCGCGACGGTGTCTCATGTACAAACAATGACATTGGCCAATCCGCATCTGTGGCATGGGAGGAAAGACCCGTATCTGTATGAAATGACTGTCGAGATTTTTGACGCACAGCGGTGTACCGACCGCCTAAGGCAGAATCTGGGATTGCGCTTTTTTCATATCGATCCCGATAAGGGATTTTTCCTCAATGGCCAGTCCCATCCGTTGCGCGGCGTTTGTACGCATCAGGATCGTCCCAACAAGGGCCGGGCCGTCAGCGATGCGGATTACCGCCAGGATCTGGACATCATTCATGAAATGGGGGCTACCTGCGTGCGCATGGCGCACTATCAGCATGCGCAGGCCTCGTATGACGCGGCGGACAAACTTGGACTGGTGGTGTGGGCGGAAGATGGACTGGTCAACGGAGTCGCGCATAACCAGGAATTTGAGCGCAACCAGGAGCAGCAGGTGCGCGAACTCATTAAGCAGAATTTTAATCACCCGTCCATCTGCTTCTGGAGCATGTACAACGAATTGGGGAACAATGGGCCGCATAACCTGGGCTGCAATCTGGTGCGGAAACTTAATGCCGAGGCCAAACGACTGGACCCCACGCGCCCGACCACCGCCGCCGACGATTGTTCGCAATCCAATCCCGTTGGTTATATCACCGATATTATCGCCTTTAACCGCTATCCGGGCTGGTACGGCGGGAAGATGACGGACTATGCCGACACGCTGGACGGCATTCGCAAAGTCATGGAGGCCAAAGCACCGGGTAGATGCATCGGCCTAAGCGAATATGGTGCCGGCGCGAGCATTTTCCAGCACGAATCGCATGTAACCCAGCCTAACCCCGGTGCGTATTGGCATCCCGAGGAATATCAGGCCTTGCTGCATGAACACGCCTGGGCGGCCATTAAAGATCGGCCATGGTTATGGGGAACGTTTCTCTGGGTGATGTTTGACTTCGCATCGGCATTTCGCCATGAAGGCGATCACCCCGGAAAAAATGATAAAGGCATGGTCACGCGTGACCGTAAAACCCGCAAGGATGCCTTTTATTTTTATAAAGCGCAATGGGCCACCGAACCGTTTGTTTACATCACGGATCGGCGTTTTAACTGCCGCCCCGTTCCACAGGCGGTTTGGAAAGTTTACGCGAATTGCCCAAGTGTGGAACTGATGCTCAATGGCCGATCGTTGGGCCTGCGGCAAGGTGTTGATGGTGTATTTGTCTGGCCGGAGACACTCTTGCGCGTGGGGCCGAATCATATCCGGGCCATCGGCACGCATTCCGCCGGGCGGGTGGAGGATGCCTGCATGATCGTCCACGATCCGCGCGCGCCGCATCATGCAACGTATCGCTAGAGCCCTGTTCCACCCGTACTTATGGGTGAAACTGTTACAGGCCCCTCTCCAGGCACCCGCGCCAGGTGTAGGTGCAATTATCATATTCGATTACAATTCTCTTCCATGAAACGATTGCGCAAAATGTTGGTGACCTTGCTGCCGATGCTGGCGCTGGCGTTGCCTTTGCTGGTGATGATTACCGCGGCGCATGGTCGGGCGGGCGGCGGCGAGGGTTTTGGCGGCGGCGGCGGATTTGGCGGTGGCGGCGGGTTCGGAGGCGATGGCAGCGGTGGGAATGGCGGCGGCGGGATAATCCTCTGGCTGATTGTTGAATATCTTGTGCTGGAACATCCGGTGATCGGTATTCCGGTGTTGATTGTCGCGGGGTTTTTGTATTATAAAACGCACACATCCGTGGCCGGTTATGTCCGCGATCAGCGCACGCAATCCGGGTTGGCAGCGGTGGATGAAAATGCCGAAGCGGCGGCGGTGCGGGAACTTCAGCAGACCGATCCCGGGTTTGATCTGGAGAAATTCTATGGCCGCGTGAGCACGGCTTTTCTGAAAATTCAAGACGCCTGGTGTACGCAGAATCTTCCCACGATCCGGGCGTTTATTTCCGATGGGGTGCATGAGCGTTTCGGCCTGCAATTTGCCGAGCAGAAATTGGATTGCGTGCGCGACCGCATGTCGGATATTGCGGTGCGGGAAGTTCAGATGGTGCAGTTGATCCATGACAATGTGTTTGATTCAGCCACGGTGCGCATCACAGCGTCCGCGGTGGATCAAACGCTTTCGACGGTGGATGGGCGGGTTATTTCCGGATCAGGGGAAGCGGAGGAATTTACGGAGTATTGGACATTTTTAAGACGGCGCGGAGCCAAGACACCGGATGGGGCGGGCCTGATTGAAGGCAACTGCCCCAATTGCGGCGCGGCGATTGCATTGAATCAGGGCAGCCAGTGCCAAAGCTGCCATGCGCTGCTGCGCAGCGGGCAATATGATTGGGTATTGGCGGAAATTACGCAGGATTCGCAATGGGAACCGGAAACGTCGCGTGACATGCCGGGAGTTCCGCAACTTCAGACGCGCGATCCCAATTTCACGCTTGCCGGCCTGGAGGATCGCGTTTCGGTGATTTTCTGGCGGAAGGTCATGGCGGATCGGTTGGGCAATGTGGATCCGCTGCGGAAGGTTTCCGCCCCATCATTTGTGCAAAGCTATGCTCCATTGCTGGCAGCGCAGGCCAACGGTGTGCGCGCGTTCTGGGGTGATTGCGCGGTGGGGGCGGTGCAGACCATGGGCATGATCTGCGGAACTCCGATGGACCGCGCCTTGGTGGAAGTGCGATGGTCCAGTCGGCGGTATCAGACGGACGCATCGGGCAAAGCGCAAAAGACGCCGGAGAGTAATTTAGCGCAGCATCTGATGGTGCTGCAGCGCCAGGCGGGCGCGAAAACCGATCCGGACAAAGGTATTTCCTCGGCCCATTGCCCCCATTGCGGCGCGCCGGTGATGGACGATACTTCCAATGCGTGCAGCTTCTGCGGAACGGTGCTCAACGATGGGGCCGCCGATTGGATTCTGCTGGACATGCTGCCGGTATATGGCCCGGCAGCGCAGAAATTGCTGGTGCAATTGGCCGACAGCAATGCGTTGGTGCCTGATCCGGCGGCCGCGCGGCAACAGGCTGCGGCGATGCTCAATGTGCAGCCGCCGCCACCGGCCGGGATACTTGCATGGATGGTCAAATGTATGGTGGAGAACGGCAACATCGACGGCGGTGAGCAGCGCATGTTGCGGCATAT
>JAKBAC010000019.1 GCA_021809365.1 Planctomycetota bacterium
GCTGGAAAAACTGGAATTGGTCGGCATTCACTGGGTAATTGTCGGGGGCGAATCGGGACCCGGTGCCAGACCGATGAAGGAGCAGTGGGTGCAATCTATTCGGATTCAGTGTGAGGCCGACAACGTGGCATTTTTTTTCAAACAGTGGGGTGGCGTAAACAAGCACGCAACGGGGCGGTTGCTCAATGGGCGCACTTATGACCAAATGCCGCATGCCGCAGTCGCGCCGGCGGGAAAACGTGGCGGCGGCCCAAGATCAAGAGCGTCGCGTATGGGCCAGCCTTCATGGCAATCGCAAAAGCCAACGATTCCGGAACTCGCGTTACCGGTACTGGCGATCTAAATTTGGTAAATGCCGCGCCCCGATCGCCCACCTCTATGGCCCGGTGCCCTGTTCCATCCGTAATTATGGGTGGAACAGAGCACCAGCCGAACAAGAATTCGCCCACATATTAACCGCGTTTCCATCGGTCCCGCATAATCTAAAAGATGCCGCCCTGGCGGAGTTCCGAGAAATGTGACGCCGTTACCGTTCGCAAACCACCGGTGGATCAAATCCACTGGCTAACATAATTTCGTCCGGGTGGAGAACGCGACGCCCGGATTATCCCTATAGGCGTGACGTGTCACGCACCCTTCACGCTTGGGGCTTTACGCTTGGACTTAACAGGACGGCAACGCGATGGTATGATACCGACTTCATCGCCAATGGAATCAACGAAAAGTGTTGATTTTCCCGGCGATTCAACATGTTTCGCCGCCGTAGCTCAGTTGGTAGAGCGACGCTTTCGTAAAGCGTAGGTCCTGGGTCCGAGTCCCAGCGGTGGCTTTGCCGGAATCACATTATCCGCAAAGTGCTTATTTCAATAAATAAGTTGTGGCTGAATGTACGCGCTTATGAATCATCGGATGGAAGATGATCGCGTAATTTCTTCATGGCTGTCAGCAATTGTTCAATTTGACTATCCGTGTGTGTGGCCATCAGGCTGATTCGCAGGCGCGCGCTTTTCTGCGGGACCGTGGGTGGACGAATGGCGGGAATGTATAATCCCTGTTCTTTCAACCAGTTGGAAGCCTGTACCGCCCGCCCGGCGGAACCGAGCATGACAGGAATGATCGGCGATTGCGAATCGCCGGTTTGGTAGCCCGCGACCGTCAACTCCGTGCGAACATGTTCCGCCAGAGCCATGACCCGTTGGCGACGCCGCGGTTCCCGCCGGCTGATCAGCAAAGCCGCCAGGGCTGCGGCGGAACATGCCGCCGGCAACGCGGTTGTGTAAATAAATTGGCGCGCACAATTAACCAAGGCATCGATCACGGGCCGCGGCCCGGTAACAAATCCACCGACCGAGCCGAACGCCTTCGACAACGTACCAACGCTCACGGCCACAGAGTTCTCAACACCGGCCAATGCCGCGACCCCTCTTCCATCTGGCCCCAACACGCCGGTGGCATGGGCTTCATCGGTAATCAATAGCGCATTGTGCCGCCCTGCAATACGCGCCAACTCCACCATATCGGCTACGTCGCCATCCATGGAAAACACTGTGTCACTGACAATCCATGCGCGTCCGGCGCTATCGTAATTTTCGTGCCGATCCCGCTCCAGTTGAGCATGTGTTTGCTCTTTCTCTAATAACCCATCGTCTCCCAAGATTCCCATGACATCGCCTCTTTGGCGCTCCAGAAGGCTCTTGAGCCGCTGATAGTTCCGATGATTAAACGTCCGACATCGCGCGCCGGAAGCATTGGCCGCATCCAGCAGGCTGGCATGATTGAGCTTATCGGAAAGAATCAGATCCTGCGGGCCGGCGAACGTGGTCAGCACCGCCATATTCGCCGCGTAGCCGGAGGTGAATACCAACGCCGCCTCGGCATGCTTGAATTCCGCCAATTCCATTTCCAGTTGGTGGTGCGCTTCCATGGAACCCGCGACCAGCCGCGCGGCGCTGGACCCCCAGCCCCAACGGTCCAGGGCCAGACGCGCGGCATCCACGACTTCCGGATCAGCCGCCAGTCCGAGGTAATTGTTCGTGCAAAATTGCGCATAGCTTTTTCCACCGATGGTCAATTCCGCACCTTGCGCGCTACTCACGGGTAATAATGTGCGATAGAGATGATCCCGCTTGCGGCGCTCCAGATCATCACTTATCGCGGCAAGCCAATGTTGCATTGCCGACGGCATGGAAGGATTTTCGTCAGACATCAAAATGCTCTGATATCGAGGTCAAGCGGAGCCGCCGCGGAATTCCCTGCGTTACCGGGAGTTCGTACCTGGTGTTGCGGCAATGTTGGCCACGCCATTCTCAAGCCGCTTTTTCACCGCGCGCCCGGCCTTAAAACGCAGTCGCCGGCGCTGGGGAACCTCTACGATTTCAAGCGTCTTGGGATTCTTGGCTTGCCGGGGGCCGCGCTGCCGGACTTCAAAGACGCCGAAGTCACGAAACTCCAGGCGATGCCCCGCCGCCAGCAAATTGACAATCTCTTCCAGAAAAGCCTGCACAAGCTGCTTGGCCACAGCGCGATTCACTTTGTTGGCGTCAGCGACGCGATCCACAATTTGTTTTCTAGTTATCGTTGCCATGGTGGAAAACGCTCCATGGTTTTTATGATTCGTACATCATCGCTCAATCTATGCCCGCGGCCACGAGCCACACGAACACATCACAACACGGAATTATCCAAGTGCGGATTCAGCGCGTCAAGGAATGTGCCACGCTCCGCGGACTCTCGACGAACTTGGAACGGTTACCCCGGAGGTGACTGCGTTCCAAGGTAATCCCATCTGCGTCCATCACGCTCCAACAATTGCTCGGCAGCCTGCGGCCCCCACGAACCTGGAGCATACGGAGCCAGCGGCGGAGCGCCGGCGGCCCAGGCTTGCTCAATGCGGTCGATGATCGCCCAGGCGCTTTCCACCTCATCGCGGCGAATAAACAACGTGGAGTCGCCCAGCATGGCATCCAGAAGCAGTCGCTCATACGCCTCTGGAGAATAACTGCCGAACGCTTCATGATATTCAAAATCCATGTGCGTGGGCGCAATGCGCGTCACCGTACCCGGCCTCTTCGCGTTGATAAGAAGCGAAATAGCTTCCTTGGGCTGAATTCGCAGTGTCAGGGTATTGCGGGCCAGATTGCCGCCGGGCGCGTTAAACAGCACGCCAGGCGCGGAATTGAAGTGAATGGTCACTTCAGATCCCTGTCGCTTCAAATGCTTGCCGCTGCGCAAATAAAATGGCACACCATGCCAGCGCCAATTGTTAATGTCCAGTTTTACGGCGGCATAGGTCTCGGTTGTACTATCCGCAGCAACCCCGCGCTCCTGGTGATAACCAATGACGGGCTTGCCATCCACCATACCTTCCGTGTACTGGCCGCGAACGGTAAACTGCGCCACCTCCGCGGGCGTGTAGGGCTGAATGGATTTAAGCACGCGGACTTTCTCATCCCGAATCGCATCGCCATCCAGCGCCACGGGCGGTTCCATCGCAATAAGTGTCAGCAATTGCATCAGGTGGTTCTGCACCATATCCCGCAACGTGCCGGCACTTTCAAAATATCCGCCCCGCCCTTCCACACCCAGGGTTTCTCCCACCGTAATCTGCACATGATCCACATACCGCCGATTCCATATTGGCTCGAATATCCCGTTGGCGAAGCGAAAGACCAGCAGATTCTGCACGGTCTGCTTGCCAAGATAATGATCGATACGATACACCTGCGATTCATCAAATACGCGGTTGATGCGCAGATTCAGTTCCCGAGCCGTGCCCAGATCGCGGCCAAACGGCTTTTCCACGATCGCCCGTCGCCACGCCCCGCTGTTAAATGGATCGATATTTCCCAACCCCGCATCACCGAGCCGATCCACAATCTGCCCGAATTCCGTGGGGCTGGTGGAAAGATAAAAAAGTCGCCGCCCGCCGGTGTTGAATTTGGTATCCACCTCGGCCAGTCGGTCCGCCAGGCTTTGGTATCCATCCGCATTTTCAAACGTGCTCTGATGATAAAAAATACGCGGGGCCAGATCATTCCATATTTCCATATCCGCTGGTATACATCGGGAAAATTTGTTGATGGACTCCAGCATCTCTGAGCGAAACTGTTCATCCGTTTTGGCCCGGCGCGCAAAGCCGATCACCACGGTGGATTTTGACAGCAGCCCCTCTCGCGTCAGATTATACAGAGCTGGCAGCAGCTTACGGGCGGTTAAATCGCCGGTCGCTCCAAATATGACAATGGCGCAGGCCGGAGCCGCGTGAACAGTCTCTTTTTTGTCGGACATGAGCTTTCTTCCTTTTCATACGGTTTTCCACCGCCGCAAAGTAAGTTATTCTACAGGAATTGTGGTCTTGGAGAAATTACCGATGGCTGACACGCTCTGGGCACCTTGGCGATTGGAATACATAAAGACCGTAACCGGCCAGGGAACGGATTGTTTTTTATGTGATCTGGCCCGCAATCCGGACAATGACTCCACCACGTTGGTGGTCCGCCGCAGCGAGTTCGGTTTACTGCTGATGAACCGATATCCTTATGTGAATGGCCACCTTCTCGTGGCCCCGTATCGCCACACGCCGGATTTGCCCGAACTCACCGCTCAGGAGCGGGCCGATGTGTTTGAGCTGGCTGTGCTGGGGCAGCAACTGCTGACCGCCGCGATGAATCCACAGGGCTTCAATATCGGCATCAATATTGGCCGCTGCGCGGGAGCGGGCGTGCCCGGCCATGTCCATATCCATGTCGTGCCACGCTGGAATGGCGATGTGAACTTTATGAGCGTGGTCGGACAGGTACGGGTCATTCCACAAGCCGTGGAAAACGCTTATCAGCAGATCATGGAGCAGGCTAAAAAAATTCGCTGACCGGGACAGACTCTTTGCCGTCAATGCGATACGGTCATTACAATTTTGCCAAAGCCTCCGCCGGCTTCCAGTTCGCGGTGGGCATCGGCCAGTGCTTCCAGCGGCATGACTTTGTTAATGACCGGTTTGATAATTTCCCGCTCCACCAAAGTGGTCAACTTCGCCATGCCGTCCACACGCCGCCGAATCGAATCAAATGCCAGGCTTACATAATGGATCGCAAGATTATGCCGATATCCCAGTGAAAAATCCCCCTTGGGATCGACGATGGTCACCACACGTCCCATCGGTTTAACGATGGCGATGCCGCGCTGCACATAGTCGCCGCCATAGCAGTCAAAAAGCAGATCCACCGCGCCGGCTTCCTCCTTAATGACCGTAACAAAATCTTCATTCTGCCGATCAATCACGCGATCCGCCCCCAATGAACGCACCAGCCCCGCATTGGCCACGGAACAAACCGCAAATACATACGCGCCGGCGGCATGGGCAAGTTGCACGGCCAGCGACCCCACCCCACCCGAAGCGCCGATAATTAACACCGTCTGTCCCAATCGCAGATCGCCCTGCTCCATCATGCTGGTCCACGCGGTCAGCCCGGCCAGAGATATTGCGGCCGCTTCGATGTAACCCAGATTTGTCGGCTTTTTGGCCACAATATCCGCGCGCACAGCATGATATTGCGCATTGGCTCCAGGGCCGGAAAAATCAGGGCTGTAAAACACCGCATCGCCAACCTGCAGGTGTTGAACCAAGGAACCAGTCTGCTCCACGGTGCCGGAAACATCAAATCCCAAGACGGCACCTGCGCCGTAACCGAACGCACCGGACTTGCGGATTTTGCAATCAATGGGATTGACCGCCACCGCCTGCACTTTCACCAGAATCTGATCCGCCTGAATTTCCGGCCTCGGTAAATCCGCCGCTGCCAGAACCTCCGGGCCGCCGTTTCTGGAAACTATCATCGCCTTCATGCCGTACTCCTTATCACGGAGTATCGCACGTCGCGGCACCGGGTTCAACCACATCGAGAATTTCCCGGGTACGGGCATCGGCTTCCAGTTCGTAGGGGGATTGTGCGTAGCCGAAATCGAGACAGGCGTCTATGTATTCGCGTATGAAAAGACGTATTTCTCCAAGTCTTTCATATTGCGCGCAATGCACCAGCTCGTGGATCAGACGGCGCGGAGCATCCGTTAGATTGTTCCGCAGAAATATCCCATAACCAAATGCCAGTCCTTCGGTTGTCGGAGTGATAATGCCGGTTTCATTAGCCAGATAGGTCAACTCCGGATTCGGATGGGGCAGCTCATCAACATACATGACGCGTACTTTTTCTGGGCGCTGTACGCCCACACGCAGCGCGATATTCCATTGCAGCGGATATAACGCTTCACCATCTTGCAGTGCCAGCCGCTCCATTCTCTCCGCCCATGCCGTAAGGGCCGGCGCAATTGTGGGAACAATTCTCTTGAGTACCTGTACACTAATCATCTTCAACTCTCCTACGTGCGACGTGAATTTTTCGGGTCACAAAGATGTGCTCGTACTGCATTCATCGGCCATGTGTTAAAATTGTGTAAACAATTCGCAAAGGTTTTATGAATTCCAGCGTCTCATAAGTTGAAGCTCCCATAATCTCCGCACGGACCGAGTGATTGCGCCGGTCAGGTCGATGGAGTTCAGGTCGATGCGGTTCTTGTCGGTCCGCCGCCAAACGGGTATCTTTTGTTTGAATGGATTGATCGGTATTCCATTTGAAAACGTCCCGTGCGAATGTGACTGGGGTCCGTGCATGATGAATTGCAAGTTTTCACCACCACGTCGGCCAAATGGCCGCGGGATTCTACGATGTGGCCACGTGCTTATGGTGGAATTATATTTGCGCAGGTGTTTATGATTATTGACTGCCATACGAGCATCTGGCAAAGCCCGGAACAACTTGGCGGCGAGGCCATTGACCGAATTGCGCAGCCCACGCGTTTTGGGCGCGAGCAAGTGCGGTTATTGCCCAAGGCGGACACCGCTTCACATTATCTGGCATGTGCGCCGATTGACCTATGCTTCGTACTGGGTTTCAAAAGCCGCTATCTGGGAGCCTATATTCCCAATGAGCTTATCGCGGATTATTGCGGTGAACATGCGGATCAGATGATTGGCTTTGCGGGGTTGGATCCTACCGATTCCGATGCCGCGGAGCAGGTCGCACGGATTGGGCGATCACCGTTCCTCAAGGGGCTGGTTCTTTCTCCCGCCGCGCAGGACATTCACCCCTGTGACACACAAGCCATGCGTGTCTATGAAATTGCCGCGGAGCTGAAGCTGCCGATTATTTTTTCCTCCGGGCCATACCTCTCGGCCCGCACCCGCCTGGAATATGCCCGACCGTTGCTACTCGATGAAGTCGCCCGCAGCTTTCCAAATCTGAAACTGGTCATCAGCCACATCGGTTATCCGTGGGTGGACGAGACGTTGACCCTTCTGGTCAAACACGCCAATGTCTTTGCCGGCATCGCCGGGCTGCTCCGGCGACCCTGGCTGGCATGGGATGCGCTGGTACGCGCTTATCAGATGCAGGTCAGCGGTCGGTTGCTCTTCGGAAGCGATTTTCCTTTTTCAACCGCCGCGGAATGTATTGATACTCTCTATAACATCAACCAATATGCCATGGGGTCGCAACTGCCGGTGATCCCGCGCGAGGCATTGCGCCATATTGTGCGAAATGATGCCTTGACGATGTTGGATATTCATGCCCCGCCCGGTCGCAAACTGGCCGCCCCCATCAAACTGCGCGGCACTGCCGGGCAATGATTCCGGAATCATTCAAACATGCGGGCTGGGGGAAGTCCCAGCTAATTGTGAAGGCGCTGATTTTCATGATAAGGGACTGCGCAAAAATAAATTCATATTTTTTGGCGCAGGGATTTTGGCCGCTGGCGAGGCGTGAGCGACGCGCATACCCCGCCAGTGGGTCTGTAAGGAGCGAAAAACGATGTCAACGGCCAAAAGGACCGGCCAGAAAGTGTGAAGTTATTTTTGCACGGTCCCTAAGGAAAGAGTTGCCGGTGGTCCGACCGTCTTCAGCTTGGGATGGGTGCGCGTGGGCTGCGGCGTCCAATGCTCGGCGCGTCATTCTGGCGTGCTATTGAAGCGGCTGAAAAGGAAAATACCGGGAGCTTGGACGCTCGCCGCGCCGGTTCATACGCCGGTGATTGTTATGTTCCGTGGGCCTGCCGGAAGGCCAGATGGCGGGCCAGGGAGTCGCAGAAGATCTTCTCGCTGACGTGGAATTTAATCTGCCGCAGTTGGTCGTGGACGGCTTTCAGATCGCCGATCAGGCCCTGATCGGCGGCGCGTTGGAGGACGCCGACGGTGCCGATGACGGCGACGCCGAGGGCCAGGGCTTCGGTGCGGGCCTTTTCCTCATCGAGCAGAAGAGCGTCGGCGTGAATCTCCTGGGCGAGGCTGATGGCGTCGCGTTCGCCACGATGGCGCAGCATGGTGGTGTTCACGGGAAAAGCTGGGGAACGAACACTGAACCAAGCTGGCGGCCGGGCCATCCAGTCGCGGACGATCTGGGGTGTGGCCGAATGGGTCAATTCGTCGGCGACGGCGGTGGGAACCACAACGGCCTTGAACAAGGCTGACAGGACATTGATCTGGCCGATGCGGATCAGGACATTGACGGGGCTGGCGTCGGAAACCACAAGCATCAGCGTCGCACCGGTCCAAGAATACGGTTAAGCGTTTGGCTGTCGGCGTCCAGATCTTCGGAAGAATAATTCTGGCAGGCACCATGTAAGGCCAGCCATTCCTCGGCCTGGAAGCGGGTCTGGAATCCCAGGATGACGGCGATATCCCCGGTGCTCAGCTTACCGGCCTGATAGTTGGCGATCAGGAACTGATCCCGGGTATGGTTCTCCAGCGCCGGGTCCTGGTGGCGGAGATCCTCTTCGATTTCGGCGGGAAGTTGAATCGTGATGGCCATGAATCACCTTAACTGCACAAGGTTATTATAGCGCGCCGATGCACCACCGGCAACACGGCACCGCGATCTGCTTGTATCCCAGGGTGCATGACAATTTATGCGGATTACGGATAACGCAATTGTCCCTCCCCCGAGCACCGTGGTGATAACCCGGTGCCGTCAGCCCCCGCGCGGACCAGCGGCACCGCATTACCATGATGGTGCTCCGGGGTTTCGTGTTTGCGGCGCAATAAAACCATACCCGCATAATGTGTCATGCACCCTGTATCCCGCGTAACGGCACAGGGTTGTCTCCGTGGTGGTCGTCCCGCAACCAGGCTGGAAGCTGCTGAATTTAATGAGGATAAAACTTCCGCGTGTCCAAAAGGAATGGAATCGCTGCCCTGTGATTACGGTATGCATCACACCTGATAAACTGGTTCGGCCAGGCCCTGTTCCAGACTCACGGATGTTAAGCCGCGATTGGCGAGGATTTTAAGAATTTCCGGCAACGCCCGTACCGTGGATTCCTGCGAACAATGGCGGCGGGCCGGCTCCAGACCGTCGTGCAGGGTTACAATATCGCCGGGGCGAAGTTGAGCGGTAACGATGCGACAAATGGTCCGTGGTGAAATTTGTAAGGTATCCCAGGCCCGGACGCGCCAGGCGATATAGCGCATGGATTCTCCGCTAACAGCGCGGGCCTGTGGTGGGGTTTTGAATCCCATTGGAGCACGGAACAGGGCCGGCACCCGCCCGGTCGCATCCGCCAGCGCGCAACTGGTGCGCTGCAACTGATCGCGCCAATAGGCTTCGCCATGCCACGCGCCATGATGATGATGATCCCAGGTGTGGTTGCCGATGGTGTGTCCCTCGGCGATCATCCGCCGCACCAGTTCCGGGCGGGCGGCGGCGTGGGATCCAATGAGGAAAAAACTGGCATGCGCCTGGTGTTGGGCGAGAATGTCCAATATGCGATCCGTAAACCCCGGCGTGGGACCATCATCAAATGTCAGCGCCACGGCATCAGTCCGGGGAATTCTCTTTTCCACCGGCGCAATGATCTGGCTGCCGGAATAGAGCACGGAATAACCCGCTGCGACTCCGCCGATGGCCGCAATCGCCATCGCACCGGTCAAAACCGGATGGTTGGAAATGATCTCCGATGCGATTGTCAGGGCCATGGGAATTAATCCAGTATGTGCGTCGCACGGGGCGTTTCCAGGGGCCTCACAACGCTCCGGACCCGTGGTAATTGCGAACTCCCTCCACCAGCCCGACTTTGGGGGCATATCCGAGAATTTCCTGCGCATGCGTCAAGTCCGCTTCCGTGTGCTTCTGAAAAAAGCTGTAAGGATTTTCAAAATACTCCGGCTGAAGATTCAGGTGCATGACCCGATTTAATTCCGCGATTACGGCATTGAACGATTCCGATACGCCACTGCCCACGTTGCACACATGGCAGCCGTCGGCCTCCATGGCTTTCACATTGGCCTGAATCACATCATCAATCCAGACGAAATCGCGGCGCTGATTGCCATCGTGAAATATCCGCGGCCGGTGGCCGGATTTCATCTGCTGCGCCAACTGGAAAATCATGGACGCAAACTTGCCTTTATGTCCTTCGCCCGGACCATATACATTGAAATACCGCAGACCAACAATCGGCAGGGCCGCCTGGGCATGCCATCGCGCCGCCAGACGTTCCATCGCCAATTTGGAATAACCGTAGGCATTCAGCGGTGTCGGCTCATCGGATTCCCGCATGGGCGCGGGACGATTGCCATAAATCGCCGCGGAAGATGCCCAGACCACACGCGCTTTCCACGCCGCGGCCCAGGTTAATACCGTCCGGAATCGCTCCAGATTATTCTCCATCATTTTCCATTGATCGACCACGGTAGTGTCCGTGATCGAAGCCTGATGGAAGATCACATCAAAGCGTCCCGGCGGCTGATTCACACAACGATCCGTCATCACCTCGCCCGTGAATTTAACAAGATTCTTGAAGCTCCCGGACGAAAAATCATCCACCACAACAACTTCATGTCCATGCGCGAACATATATTTCGCAAGATTCGAGCCGATAAAGCCGGCTCCACCCGTTACCAGAATTCGCATAGTGACTCCAACAAGTTCACAATTCGCGGGCGCGATCCGCCCATAGCGTTCCATTATCGCGGCTGTTGCTGCGTCATACAATGCAGCGTGCCCAAACCCCAGACCAGATCGCGACAATAAATCGGAATAATGTCGCGACCGACAAAGCACTGCTCCAGAATTTTCAATGCCCGTAAATCCGCCGGATCATTAAACACCGGCACCATAACACCGGCGTTGCAGATATAAAAATTGGCGTAACTTGCGGGCAGCCGCTGCTTTTCAAAATAGACCGGTTTGGGCAATGGCAATTCAATGAGATCAAACGGGCGATTCCGGGCGTCACGCATGGCCTTGATCCGTCGGATATTTTCCCGCATCCGCCGACAATTGGCATCCCGCGCATTGGGTTCCACACATGCGGCGATCGCCGTGGCGCTCACAAAGCGTGCGGTATCATCGATATGCCCGTGCGTATCATCCCCGGCAATGCCGCTATGCAGCCAGAGAATTTTTTCCACGCCGAGATAATTGCAAAGTTGCTTTTCCAATTCGCCGCGCGCAATTCCGGGATTTCGCTGTTGCACCGTCGATAGCAGACATTCTTCCGTCGTCAGCAGACAACCGGCTCCATTCACGTCAATACTGCCACCTTCCAGCACCAGGCGAACGGCCCGCCCCTTTGCTCGCATCGTCACAGGCTCAATGTATTCCAAGCCGAGCGTTTTGGCCGCATACGCCGGCAACAGCGCATCGCGATGGTAATTGTCATATTTTGCCCAGGCATTGAAACGCCAGCCCAATGCCGCCATAAAGCCCCGCCCGGCTCCGGGCCTGGTGACAAATATCGGCCCGGAATCTCGCGTCCAGATTCGATCGGTTTTAAGCGGATGAAATCGCACCGCGGAAAGTTTGGCCGCCGCGCGAACCAGAATATCCTCCACCGCCGGAATATTCCGCTGTGATTCAACCAGCAGATGCACGGTTTCCGCGGAAGCGATATGCCGGATAATCTCAGCGATGATCCACGGGATCGGCGCAAACTTTCCGGGCCAGTCTTCCTTGTTGTGCGGCCACGCCAGCCAGGTGGCGCTGTGCGGCTCCCACTCGGCGGGCATCCGATAGCCGCGATCGCGCAACGTCGGCGCGGGGGCTGAATTGTGTGCTCCGGGAAGGATGTTTTTTGACGTCATGAATAATTCCGAAATTGTTGAGCCATCGCGTTGAACATTATGAAAATCGCCGTGTGATATCACCATACGCATCGACTCGGCGGTCACGGAAAAACGGCCAATTGCGCCGCACATCTTCCTGCAGATGAGGATCAACTTCCGCGATAAGAGTCTCCTCCTGATCCACCGATCCGCGCTGCAGCCAGCGCCCGAAGGGATCACAGATGATCGAACTGCCGAAAAATTCCAGCCCCCCGTCCCGGGCGCCCTCATGGCCGACCCGGTTGGGTGACGCCACATAAATGCCATTGGCGATGGCGTGCGAGCGTTGAATGGTTTGCCAGGCGTCCACCTGCGCTGCCCCGAATTCCGCCTTTTCTGCCGGATGCCAACCAATGGCGGTGGGATAAAATAGCACGCTGATGTCCTGCAATGCCGTAAGCCGCGCGGCCTCGGGAAACCACTGGTCCCAGCACACCAGCACCCCAATTCGACCAAAGCGGGTTTGAAAAGCCTTGAAACCCAGATCGCCGGGCGCGAAATAATATTTCTCATAGTAAAGCGGATCGTCCGGAATGTGCATTTTTCGGTAAAGGCCCAGGAGCTTTCCATCGGCGTCAATCACGGCGGCGGTATTGTGATAGATACCCGCAGCGCGGCGCTCGAAGAGAGAAATCACCAATGCCACGTTCAATTCCGCCGCCAGCTTGCTCAAACGCTCCGTGCTGGGGCCGGGGATCGTTTCCGCGAGGTCAAATATCCGCGTGGATTGGCTCTGGCAGAAATATTCGGAACAAAAAAGTTCCTGCGTGCATATAACGTTGGCACCGCGCTTTGCGGCGTCCCTTATGCGCTGTTCCGTGCGTTCACGATTGATCGCGGGATCCGCGGCACAGCGCATCTGCATGATCCCAATGGAAAATTTCTTTCCTGTCGACATATCATCGCTCCTTCAATCGGCCCAATCAAGTTCCAAGAAGCTATCACGCCTTCCGGAGCAGGCCGAATAACTTCGCTGATTATACGCCATGCGTCAACCACAGTAGAATATAATTGAGTTAAGCGCACGGGTTTTGGAGTAAAATGGAATGAATCCACTACACCATAACAACAATCGGTTCATCGACCGCATGTTGGCTCGTCGGGCTGGGTGCGTGACACGTTATGTGGGTTACGGATGGCGCAATAGTCTCTCCCCAGAGCACCGTGGTGATAACCCGGTGCCGTTCGTCTCCGCGCGTACCGACCGCACCACATTATCATGCCGGTGCTCCGGGGGTATCGCGTTTGCACGGCAACGTAGCCATATCCAAGTAAAGTGTCACGCACCATGTCGGGCTTGGCTTGGGCAATGCGTCTGCGTATGCGGCAAACAACGTGTTGGAGCAAACGGAGCAACGCATACGCCACATCAGGCGCTGACGTTGCGCGCGATTGCGGTCGTGGTCATCGTCGGTCTCGGCGGGGTGGCCCATGCCGCAGCTGGTGTTTCCAATTTTGTGGCGGGTCAAACCAGCTCCCTGCACAATGAGATCACACCGCAGGTTCGCCAAGCGGTGCGGCGGGGGCTTAAATGGCTGGCCGGGCGGCAGAACGCAGATGGTTCGTTCGCCGCCGGCAGTACCGCGATCACAGCCTTGGGCGGCCTGGCATTTGTCGCCGGCGGCAACCTGCCGGAGCAGGGACCGTACGCGCGGAATGTGTCAAAAACATTACGCTACATTCTCAATACCTGCCAACGCTCGGGTCTGATTGCCAACGACTCCTCTCCAATGTATTCGCAGGGATTCGCAACGCTGTTTCTCGCCGAAATTTACGGGCAGTCCCATGCTCCGGATTTGCATGAAAAATTGCAGCGTGCCGTCCGCCTTATTGTTGACACGCAGAATAATCAAGGTGGATGGCGCTATCAGCCGGTCCCGATGGACGCTGATATATCCGTCACAATCTGCCAGGTGATGGCCTTGCGGGCTGCCCGGGAGGCGGGCATTGCCGTACCCAAACGCACCATCACCCGCGCCATCAGCTTTGTCCGCCGCCTCCAGAATTCCGATGGTGGGTTCAGTTACATGCTCAATATGAGCGGCTCGCTTTTTCCCCGTTCCGCCGCGGGTGTGGCGGCGCTTTTATATGCGGGGGTTTATAAAGGGGCTGCGATCGGTAATGGCGTCCATTATCTCATGCACTGCCTGCCCGGCACGCCCGCCAACAGTCAGGGGAATTTTTTTTACGGCAATTATTACGGCACGCAGGCCATGTTTTTAGCCGGTGGAAGATATTGGGCCGCATGGTGGCCGGCGGTCAGCGGCACTCTGATTACGCGACAGAACGACTCGGGCTGCTGGACTGGCGGAGCCGGACAAAGTTATGCCACCGCCATGGCGCTTATCATATTGCAGATTCCTGATCGGTATCTGCCGATTTTGGAAAAATAGACGGAGCAGATTGTGCGCACTATCTTGATAAACTTTCGCCCAGTCCGGGTGCTGATAGCTGCACTCCTGGGCTTCGCCGGGGGCATCGGCATGTCACTGGCGGCACCCCGAGCGTACAGCTTGCCCGCCCCGTCAACTCCGGCGGTGCCGTGGCATGTCCGGCTGGCATCGCTTTCCAAGACCGGCGAAATAGCCATGCTGCCCTCCGCAATCATGACGGCTTGGACCCCGACTGGCCAGATTACCATGCAGGCCAATGGCAGAATCATCCATCTCCAAACTTCCGCTCTTTTAAGCATGCGCCGCCTGGTGGCAAACGCCGCTTCATCTTCCGCTGCCATGCCATTGGATCTCTGGTGGCTGTATCTGCGTACGGGCGATATTTTTCCCGGTCAACCGCTGGCTACCGCAGGCGGCAAACTCATTTTTAATTCCGTTGCCTATGGGAAAATTCAGGTTTCTCTTGATGATGTCGCGGAATTGTCATACGGCACCGGCTCCGCCACAATCCAGCCTCTTACCACAGATCAACTTGTTTTTGCCAATGGCGATACTCTTTCTGGAACGATGCTTGCATTTTCCTCCCTGGGCGCAAAATGGAAAAGCTCGCTGGGAATTTTAACCATCCCCGCGGCGCGCATCCGCGCCATTAACCTGGCGCAAACGGTTCCGCCGCCTGTCCCGCATGGTCCGCAAATTCGCATCACATGCGCGGACGGTACCGTTCTAATTACACCCCGCTTGGCGTGGGATGGCGCGCTGTTGACAGCGTATCCCGGCGGCGTCGGCCCGGTGCATGGTGATGGCCGGGATGTCATGGATATTGATGTGCTCAACGGGCAACTCATCTGGCTCACAGCTCTGCCGCCCGCCGGCTATGCTCAAATTCCATACATCGGATCTCCCTGGCCGCTGCAAACCAACCACAACTGTCTGGGCGGAGTATTACGCGCGAAAAAGAAAACATTTCATCATGGTCTGGGGCTGCACTCACCGGCGACATTGACCTACGATCTGCACGGACGCTTTACCACGCTCACCTTTATACCGGCGATGGATTACTCCGCCCGACCATGGGGAGCTGCGCGTGTCGATGTCCTCGCCGATGGCAAAACCATATTTGCATCCGGTATACTTCTGCCGGGGGCGGGAATGAAGCCGACGGTGCTGGATATCGCCGGCGTTAAAACGTTGCGGTTCAAAGTTGCGGGAACGAATGTTTATGGAATTCGTGCTCGCGTGGACCTGTTGGATGCGGCACTATTGAAGTAGCGAGAGGCTCTATCGGAAACTTGGGGCGTATAACACATGGATACACCACCGACAATGTTTATCGCTCGTTGCGTCTGCGGCCATTCGTTGGAAATTGATCCTCAGCGACTGGGACGGCATGTTGTTTGTCCAATGTGCAATCGGACGCTCATTGTGATTTCAGCCAGTCCGGCGATGGAAAATTCCGCTGCGCCTGTGGCTGCGACACCGGCAGCATTACAACAGCCATGCCCTTCATGCGGTGAAATGATTCTTAAGGTTGCCCGCAAATGTCGCCATTGCGGTGAATTTGTGGCTACCCAGCCCCAGCATCCCACTCCAACCAATACTGCCGGTACAGATTCCGATCCGGCCGAGCAACCCATGAACGATGCTGTTTTTGATGTATCCGCCTCGCAATGGGATAATTTTTGGCGGTATCTGACCTGCCTGATCATCCTGACAATCGCGATCGGCGGCGCTAACAAGGTTCCGGCGCTGCGCCCTTATTCCGGGATGATTTTTGCGGTGGTACTGACCGCTGCGGTATTCGCGGCCTTTCTTGCCTATTTGAGTTCCCGTAATCGCCGTTGTCTGATTAACGCGGATCGCGTGGAAACCCGAAATGGCATTTTCACCAGACAAATTGACTGGATATCCATGAGCAGTATTCTGGATATCAAATTGCGCCAGGGGGTCATCCAGCGTATCCTCGGTATCGGAAGTATTGAAATACGCAGCAACGATCAAATCACGCCTCTGCTGGAGATTCAGCAGATTCCGCAGGCGCGCAAGGTATTCGAGTATTTGCAGCAGCAGATCAGCCGTCGCCATCAGCAGGGTGTCGCCCGGCTGATATGACGGCCCGCGTTGGGGCCTGGTCGACGGGTTATCAGTTTGGCGCGCACGCCCGATCCATCATGTAAATAACCTGCCCATTGACCGGCTGCACGTTGGCCGCCGGAATCATATTGGAATCCACATCCGGAGAAAGCAGTTTTTCCACAATCGCCCGCTTTTTTGCTCCGGCCATCAAAAACACCGCCTTACGGGCCATATTGATAAGCGGAAACGTAAACGTGATGCGGTCAACGGGTGGCGGCAGCGTTCCTGCCGGGCTGAATGTGACCAATTTTTTCTTCTCTTGCCTTGCGGGCAAACCGGGAAACAGCGAAGCGGTGTGGCCATCATCCCCCAGTCCCAGCAAAATCAGGTCGAATCGCGGCTCCGCATTGCCGAAGCATGTGCCAATGCGCTGTTCGTAATCCGCGGCCGCAGTGGCCGGGGGCAGTTGTGTTTGCACCGCAAAGATGTGCGTTTCCGGTATCGGCAGGCCATGAAGCATGGTGCGTCGGGCCATACCCAAATTGCTCCGTGGGTCATCGACAGCGACCTGGCGTTCATCGCCGAGGAAAATGAACCATTTGGACCAATCCGTCTTGGCGGCATAACTGCGATGAATAATCTGATATGCCGCTTCCGGAGTGGACCCGCCCGAGAGAGCAATCACAAAGCGCCCGCGTGCGGCAATCGCTTCGGCGGCACAATCGACCACCATGGCGGCGGCCTTTTGGGCCAATTCTTCCGCGGTGTTTACAACCATGATCTCTTTGTGTGTTGCCATTCCCATAAACCCCTTATTGAACGCCGCCGGCCCAACGCTGAACCCTCGCAGCGGCGGAATTCCGCCCATCGGCCTACTGATCCATGCGATGGCATACAATCCGTCGTCTTAATTATCTGCCAGCGCGGATCGGGCTTTCGGTGATACGCGGCGGGCCAACTGCCGGATATGCACCGTCAACACCAATGAAAGCAACACCGCAACCGCAAATAGATAGATACCGATTTTAGGTGAGGCTTTCAGTGCGCCGCCGGTTTTCGCGATCACTACAATCATAGCGACCACAAAAACGTCCAGCATGGACCAACGCCCCAGAATTTCCAGCCATTTGAACACCCGCAGCCGCTGATTCTCGGAAAATTTTCCACACCAGAGCGTCAGCAGGGCACATATTTTTCCGAAGGGGAAAATAATTGAGAACACCAGCAAAATGGCACCCAGACCATAATGTTGATCCCTGAATAACCCGATCGTTCCGG
The DNA here is from genome assembly GCA_021809365.1 of Planctomycetota bacterium. The sequence continues at coordinate 17,896 of JAKBAC010000019.1, forward strand.
ACCAGATGGAGTATTGGCTCTTCCAGAAAACAAATTTTTTGATGGAAAGTACCGGCAGGCACTGTGCCGTAATCAGCAGCCCCAACAATAAAATGAGATAAATGAAGATATCCACCCGCTTGGGATAATGCTGCCAGAGGGATTTGCGTTTACTGTCAGTCACTTTCCATTCGCCCTGTTCATACCATTGGCCCGGATCACCACCGATCCATTTTTCCAGCCTACCATACCAGCCGCAGAATGTCGCCCACAACCAAATATATTAGCCGGTGGATTTAATTCACCGCCGCCCCATCCCCCATTTTAGCCGCGTGTGCTTGCACCGCGCGTTGTTCGCAGCAGTCGCCAGTGTTGAAAAAGTAGACCGCAGGTGAGTCTGCTAGTTGCCCGTTTCTCGTTAAGCGCGGCACCCTGTTGTTCGTAGCTCGTTAAGCGCAGTTGTTGTTCGTTGCTCGTTGAGCGCCCTGTTGTTCGTTGTTCTCACACCTGCTCTAATCGGGCCGCGGCCCGATTCGCTCTACTGCTCAACTTTCTCTCTTCTCCTGCTCTGGCGATTTTGTGGTTGGGTCAAACATAATGATGCGCTGGTATAGTGGTATAATTCCCGGTTAGGCCGCTTGGTGGCAAACGGGCTGGTGGATCATGGCCGCCGGGGAAATGCGGCTCTTATGGCTTGGAGAAAACATTATGTCAGCTCCGGTACATCCTTATGGTGATTATGGCGTGGCGCTGCGAACGTTGCGTTCGGGCCGGAATTTTCTGGGCTATGTGCTTTTTATCAGCGTGATGGTGCAAGTGGTGGGATTTATCCTCATGCGCTTCACGCTTCAACCCTATCGCTCGGGCAATCCGATACGCATGGTATCGACGGAGGGAAATCGGACACCACCCTCCGGATCGCGCGCCGTTGATATTACCAGATTGCGGTACGGTGTGCCCAGTAACCTCGGGGTTCCGCAGACCGCATCTCCAGAGGGTCAATCCCTTGAAAATTATCAATCCGATCGGTTGATCATGGGGGAGAAAGCGGGCCGCCGATTGAATCTTCGCCGCCAGTGGCGTGAAAGTTATTATCTTATTGCGCCGATTACGCAACTGCTGGGATTGCTGGCGTCCGGTTCACAGGCCATTATTATCTTTGTAACCTTGCTGGTGATTCTGGTGGCGCAAGCGCCGGGCGTAGCGAATATGACGCGCAGTTTGATCTGGTCGGTCATTCTCGTGTTTATGGTATTCCCATGGCAATATGTGTTGCCGGGCTTTCCAATTCCCGGCGTACTTTATGGATGGCATGAATTACACAACACGCTGGCTTTGGCGTTTCTGCCGCTGCCGGGGCATGGCATTTCCTTTGACCAGCGCATTTTAATTGTGGGCCGTTACGTTCTCTGGCCGGTGCTGGCGCTGGTAGTTATGCTGGTAACTGCGGAGCGGTTTCGCGCGGGCGTGCGGTTGGCCATCGGCCATCCGCTGCAAAGCATGATGCTGGCTGATAATTGCGGCACACCACCCACCACCGCACGCACTAGCACCATGGCTGCCGCATCCGGAACCAGCGGCAAGAGCGCGTGATGACCGTGATTTCCCGTCGTTTTTTGCCAATGACACCGCGCAGCAACGCCATAACCAAAATCTCGCGCGGAAAGATGGAGTTCGCCGAGGGAACGGTATGGCACCCTTGCCGGCTAACTCCTAAATCCTGTGTTCTTATGCTTCGTTGCTGGTTGTTCGTTGAGCGTTGTCCCTGTTGTATCCCGGCTCCCGCGATCCCGTCCGCCGTTGTAATTGGACATGCCGCTGAACGCCGCGGCGTAAATCGGGATTTCCCAATTGACCACATGCGGCCATCAGTGGCCGGCCCACAGTGACACGCCGCTTGGCCAGAATCCCCAATGCGCGCAGGTGCCGAAGGAATGCGACGATAGTTTCCGCATCGCTTGGCTCAAAGCGTGCGGGATTCTGTGGATTGTAGGGAATTAAGTTAACCGTAACGGGCAGGTCCCGGCACCACCGCGCCAGCGCCTCCGCATCCGCCGCGGAATCGTTGATATCCTTGAGCATCACATATTCAATGAGAAATCGGGTGCGGCGTGTGCGCGGATATTCCAGGAGCGCCTGCCGCAGCTCTTTGAGAGGAACAGCTCGATTAATGGGCATAAGTCTGCTGCGCAATTCATCGGTGGCTGCCGTCAGTGAAACGGCCAGTCGCAACGACGGCCAGTTCCCCGCCGCCAGCTTTCGGATGCCATCCACGCGGCCCACGGTGGAAACGGTGATGTGTGAAAGGGGAATATTAAATTCACCCGGGGCGGCCATGGTGCCAATGGCGTCCATGACCGCATCAAAATTATCCAGCGGCTCTCCCATTCCCATGAACACCACATTGCGGATGTTCGCCGAGGCCGCCGAATCCGGCGCATCGGCCCGCAGCAATTCTCGGGCGGTGCGAATTTGCTGAAGTATCTGTTGTGCCGACAAATTGGCCAGCAACCCCATCATACCCGTCTGGCAGAACGTGCAGCCCATGCGGCACCCGACCTGGGAGGATACACACAAAGTGAACCATTGATCGCCATGAAAATTCCGCATCGGAATAATGACCGATTCGGTCTCAATGGGCTTGTCCCCGTACGTGCCGGCGGGCAGGCAGAATTTCACCGCGGTTCCCTCCCGCACCATGCGGGAAGCCGCGATTGGGGTATGAGATTCCACACAGTTAGTCATGGGACGCCCGAATCTTAAACCTTCAGATTGACATTTATTTTCAAGCGCCCCTGATAGCGCTGACGGATCGGCTCGACGATTTGCAGGACGAATTCATCGACCTGCTGGGCGGAGCGTCCGGTATATTTTTTGGCATCCATCACATTGCGCAAATCCACCGCTTTGAACGCCGGATCGGCCCGCAATCGCGCCATGAGATCATTGGGGCGGCCATGGCGCTTGACTTGAGCGCCGGCTTCCATTGAATGCCGACGAATCCGCTCGTGGAGCACCTGTCGATCACCGCCGGCTTTTACCGCGTCCATCAGAATATTTTCCGTGGTCATAAACGGCAGCTCCGCCTCCAGGCGCTGCGCTATAACCTCCGGATTGACCACCAGTCCCCGCGATATGTACACCAGCATGTCCAAGATGGCATCGGCGGCCAGAAACGCCTCGGGAATGGACAGCCGCTTGTTCGAGGAATCATCAAGGGTGCGTTCAAACATCTGTTGCGCCGCGGTAAACAGCGGCTGCTGCACAATGCCCATCAGCCAGCGGGCCAAACCGGTGATGCGTTCGCAAAGCACCGGATTGCGTTTATACGCCATGGCCGATGAACCGACCTGTTCATCTTCAAACGGCTCTTCAACTTCCTTGAATGCGGCCAGCAGGCGGACATCCTGCGCAAATTTATGCGCGGCGGCACCCAGGGCACCGAGGCTGGCCACCACCTGCACATCCACAATGCGGGAGTAGGTCTGGCCGGAAACCGGATGCACACGCTTGAATCCGAGTTTTTCAGCCACCGCGAATTCCAGATTTCTGACCTTTTCATGATCGCCGTCAAACAGCTCCAGGAATGACGCCTGCGTGCCGGTGGTGCCTTTAATACCGCGCAACATCAGAGTCTGCTGTCGCAATTCAATATCAGCCAGGCAGAGAACCAGATCATAACACCACAGTACGGCCCGCTTTCCCAACGTGGTGGGCTGCGCGGGTTGCAGGTGGGTATAGGCCAGAACGGGCAGATCACGCCATTGCGCGGCGAAATTGGCCAAGTTGTCGATGACGATCGCGAGTTTGCGGGCGATGATATCCAGAGCATCCCGCAACAGCAGCACATCGGTGTTGTCCACAATGTCCATCGATGTTGCGCCAAGATGCAAAATAGCTTTGGCACCGGGCGCGGCGATGGCAAACGTATGGAGGTGGGCCATGACATCATGGCGCAACCTCTGCTCCTGCCTTGCGGCCTGGGCAAAATCAATGTCATTCAAATGGGCTTTCATTTCGGAAATCTGCTCATCGGTGATTGGAAGCCCCAGTTGCCGCTGCGCTTCCGCCAGGGCCAGCCAGATTTTCCGCCAGGTGGAAAATTTTCTCTGCGGGGAAAACACTTCCAGCATTTCAGCGGAAGCGTTGCGTGCCACCAGCGGGTTCTGATAAACGAGCATTTCTGTGGGCGTTTCCATCTATTCTCCAAAAGGCTGCCATTCCGCGCCATGCGACAATTGGCAACCGACATTCACGTCCATTCGCCGCGGATCAATTGGAACGTCCGATTGCGTCCGCCGTTATGGAATCCTCAATACGGAATATTAACACAAGATGGCGTTACTGACACACGTGTCGAGCCATCGTATAATATGGAGATGAATTGAAAATTATGGGTTGAAACTTGAACCAGAGAGGATTCCATGATGAACGATACGCAAGGCAGTGGTTCGGATTCCGGTTTGCACGTTGATACGGACTGGAAAAGTCAGGCGCAGGCGGAAAAGGAAAAGTTGGCCGCAAAAGTCGGCGACGCGGTGACCAAGCCGACCGATGGCGCTGCTGCGCCGCGGCAAACCTCCACCCCGTTTATAGCGCCCAGTTTCGAACGGATCGTTGAACAGTTCGCCACACAGGCATTGATGGCCATGGGAGCCATCTCCGTGCCCGGCGGTCCGAAGAAAGCGGATATTGGCCTGGCCCGATTTCTTATTGATTCGCTGGCGGTGCTGGAGGAAAAGACCAAAGGGAATCTCAGCACTTCCGAACAGCTCGCACTGTCGACAGCGTTGACGGATGTGCGTATGTGTTATGTCAAAGTCCTGAAAAACTCCCGGACATAAGGGATTCGTCAATCAACCCTGAGTGTACCGATGATGTCGCGCAGGCTGCGGTGGCCCTTACGCGTCAGATATTGCCGCAGGCCGTCACAAATTTTATTGGGAATGGCCGGGTCGATAAACAGAGCCGTTCCGACGGCCAGCCCGGTGGCACCCGCGAGGATAAATTCCACAGCATCCCGCCAGGTCTGAATTCCGCCCATACCAATGATGGGGATGTTATGCGCTTTAGCCACCTGGGTATATACGCGATGCACCATGAAAACCGCAATCGGTTTGATGGCGGGGCCGCTTAATCCGCCGGTGGCGTTGGCCAGCATGGGGCGGCCTTTTTCAATGTCGATTACCATGGCGGTAAAGGTGTTCACCAAAGAAAGGCAGTCCGCCCCCGCTTCCACCGCGGCACGGGCCGTGCCAGCCACATCGGCGACATTGGGGGAAAGTTTGACAATTAAGGTGCAGCGCTTCACGCGCTTGCGCACAGTGGCGACCAGGTCGGCCAGCCGCACCGGATCAGTTCCGAAGCTCAAGCCATTTTTGACGTTCGGGCAACTGACGTTAAGTTCAATGCCCCGCACGACGGGAAGTTCCTGATCCAGGCGTTGGGCCACATCAGCATAATCTTCCACAGACCAGCCTGGAACATTGACGATGACGGGTATTCCCATGCGTTCCAGAATGGGAATTTTCTCGCGGATGAATCGCTCCAGGCCGATATTGGCCAGGCCGATGGCATTGAGCATTCCCGCGCGGGTTTCAATAACGCGATAACTTTCGTTGCCTTGCCGTGGCGCTTTGCTTATGGACTTGGTGACAAAAGCGCCGAAACTCGATAAATCGGCAAAGTCGGCATATTCGTCCGCGTAGCCGCAGGTGCCCGAAGCGGTCATCATCGGATTGGCCAATTGCATTTTGCCGATCTGCACGGATAAATCGGGTGGGGTGGACGTTGTGTCAGGTGAATGATTCATGCCGAAAGTGTCGCAAGTATTGGTGGTGGCGTCAAATGGTTTGACTTGATCGTTGCTACTGCGCAGAATTGGTCGTGGTCTGGGAATAAGAATGAGCATGGTCCGCTTCATTGAGCAAGTGGTTAATTAAAGAAGATTCTCCTTCTTGCTGGGTAAATTCCAGGCCGCCATCATTCTGCAGATAAATCACGTAGAGTCTTCCCGGCTTGACGGGTCGCGCCACGGCCTGTTGTTGGACAATATCCAGTCCCAGCTCCTTGGCCGCCGCCGGATGCTGCATCAGGATGTCGATGTGATGCCAGAGGTTCTTCGTAAAAGCATTGGGGTTGCCATATCTGCTTTCCAGACATGGCGGAATCCCATGGGCGTCCAGCAGTGATGTGCCTGATTTTGGAGCCAGCAGATCGGAAAAAATCCGATTGAAGAAAGCCAGCGACTTGCCGCGCAATAAGTCCCCTTCCTCCACGAACTTGTCCTGGAATTTCAGCACATAGCCTTCGATATAAGGAACATCGCCGGGAATCACAATTTTTCGGATCGGCAGTGCCCGCTGCATCTGGTGCGGGCCATTGACGAATTCCTCCCATAACAGCGTTGTTTGCAGCACCTGCTGCTGACCATTGGTGACCTGTCCGTCCACGACCAGCTCAGCCATCCGCCGCCGACCGGTAAGCCGGTCGATGATTTTCTTCAGATGTTTGCGTTCGCGCTCCAATTGCACAATGCGAGCGTCGCGCGATCTGAAATACACGGCCAGATTAATTCCCGTGGCGATGATGGTGGCCAAGACCACCAGAACAATCACGCGTTTGAGAAATTGACGCATCACATCATCCTCTACTCTTTGAGCGCCGCCAGCCGGGCCTTCCATTTATGATCCATGGCAGCGGTTGTTGTCGGTGTCCAGGTGCTGCCATCCGGGGACGTATACTTCACCAGATCGCCATTGGCCGTCACCCACAAATCAGCAATTCCAGGATCAAGCTGATCGGTCAGATGATATACCTTGGTGGTATTGCCGTGAATCAACATTGTTCTTTGACCGCGTACACGCAGCATTTCCAGGCCCAGATTTTTTGACGTTGAATCATACACCACAAACGCCATGGCCGACGGCTTGGTAAGCGTTGTGAACCGTGGCCAGAAATAGGTCAACACCGGCGGAAAAAATGCTGGCATGTAAGATGGCAGCTCAAAATGAACCGGGTGAATAGACTGCCCCGGCAGCACATGACCGCGCTGCGTATATACGGTCATCCAGCGATGCGAAACGAAAAAATCCGTTGGATGGCCATGGGCATCAAGGGCGGGTACAGAGGCGGATTGTTCATCGCCGGTCTCGCGCGCCCAATGTATTTCCATGTTGGGATATGGAATATGAATATGCTCCAGCTTGGGCTTGTTGGTTTTAGGGTCGATGACAATGCGCTCCTGCCGCATTTTCACCACCTGCGGATTGTTAATCGGCACCATGATCTGCACGGCTTTATCCCATGTTGCATAATGAATTGGCGGCCCCGGCTTTCCGCCTTGTCGCGCATCGGCCCAGAAACTTGTGACCTTGGAAAAAATGACCTCGCCATTGGGAAGAAATGTCCGTGCATTGGTGGCGCAAAATTCCCCCTTATAGCCATCCTGCAATCCGCTATAGGCGGACAACAGCACATAACCGATGCCGTGGCCATTGAGCCTGATCTCAAATAATTGCGAGGGGATGGATTTTTGAGCCATCATTTCCGCGGTCAGACCCCTGATCCATTTGCGCCCGGCAATAACCGCGGCCGCACGCTCTTTTTGAATTTTGGCGATGTTCAAAAGGTGGAACGTTTTTATCATCGCGGCAAAGCAACTTCGTGCGCCATTGGCCTGATTGCCGGGGCTGAAAAAGGTCAGCAGGTAATAGAGCCGTGGGGCCGCCCGAACCATCAGTTGCTGACGCATCATGACCACAGGCTTCTTGTTGGAAACAGTGGTAAAGTGCAACACCAATATCCCCGCCGGCCGGCCCGAATTTGTGGTGATACGCTGCGTAAGAACCCGCACGTTGTGATAGCTGTATTTTGCTTCGGCCACCGTTTGCGCCAACAGCGTGCTTAATGACACGTCTTTTTGCAACTCGCTTAAATGAATGATGATTCCCCAGCGCAGGCCGCTATTGACAAACGTCACCAGATCGCCCGGCGCCACCGGAACAACTCCCCCATGGCGGACCCGCGGAACTTTGAGTTTGCGTTTAAGCACCTCACATTGGGCCGGTGGACGAATTTCGAATCCGTCCATATCGTCAATCCATCTTGGCCCGAGCATCGCGTTCCCCCCAATGATGGCTTGCGCTCGCGCACCCGACCAGCCCATTACCGCCAGAGTGATAAAAAGTATCAGCCCCAAGCCTCCCCGACGCCGTGCGTGTCCGCATGCCCAGCCTGATTGTGTCGTCGCCATTGTGCGCATTGTTAACTCCGTGCGAATTTGTATCAGTGATGATCGTTCATGCTGATGATCAATGTCACCACATAGGCACTGGCAATCGCGATGGTCAGAAGCAAAGCCATGGCTCCCAGCAAGAGCCGCTTGCGCAATTTCGGATTGTTCGCCAGCATACGATCAACCATATCGGCATCATAAACGAAAATCAAAATGAAATGAACCCAGTTTTTGCGTCGGCGATCTCTAATTTATCCGTTTATTCATACCCACCATGCCACGACGAGTAGAAGACAAATACCGACAGACAGTGCCTGTCACAAAATATTGCCGTGCGGTGGTGCTAAAGTTTCCGGCTACGGTTACAATTCCGCCTATGATGTTGGATCGAAAAAATTGTGTTCCGCGGGTTCGCGGATTGCTTGGTGGGATACTGGCCCTGGCATTTACGGTTTCATTGGGTGGCTGCGTCGAACGGTCGATTACACTGGTCAGCGATCCGCCGGGCAGTCTGGCTTATTTGAATGATGTGCAGCAGGGTACAACGCCCTGCACCGTGCAATTCAAATGGTACGGCGATTACAGCGTGCGGCTGCGGAAAAAAGAGAATATCGGCACACCGTTGAAGCCCAAATACGTCTATTACTATCTGCAAACGCACAAAACCACCAAACGGCCGTGGTTTCAATGGTATGGCATCGACCTGTTCGCCAGTATTTTGCCGATAGAATTCAAGGATCATCAGATTTGGGCGTTTATTGTGCCCAAGGTTCAGAACTTATCCACGGAACAACTGATTCAAAAGGCCCGGAAACTCAAGGACGAGCTTCCACCACCCAAGCCCGGCAGTCCGTAGTCATTCATGGAAAATCGCGAGGTGATTGTATGATTCGTCGCAGCCTGATGATGTTGTCGGTATCTTGCATATCCGCCGCTGTGGCTTTGACGCCGGTGCGTTGTCGCGCGGCAATGCCCGCGCCATTTCCGGCTCCTCTGGCTGCTCATGTTCCCGGTGATGCGCTGATTTATTTCGGGTGGTCCGGACCGGTGGCGAAATGGCCTGAGTATAAAACATCCAATCTGCACATCGTGCTTTCACATACGGATATTGCAAAATTTATTCAAGGCAATTTGCCGATCATGCTGAATCGCCTCGATGCGATTCCGAAGTTTCACAACATACCGCAATTGAAGGTACATCTGGAGCAAACAGTCGCCATCGGTGCATTGTTCATGACGCATCCATTTGCAATTTATTTTCGGCCCATCAGCACGGGCATCCGCCATGTGGCTCCGTTACCGCAGGTGGTACTGATTATGAAGGCGGAAAAATCCGCTTCGGCGGTGGAGGCTATTTTCAAAAAAATCCCATCTCCACTTTATCCAGGCGGCCCTCGCGTGCGCACAGGTACGGTCGGCTCAATAGTTTATGTGGGAATTCATTTGACCCCCGGAGTAACGCGCGCCCTGGCGGGAAGGGATGCGGCGCTCTGGAAATCGGAAAAATTTGATAATACGATGCGCCTCCTGAATTTTTCGCCGAATCGTCCAGTGCTGGCTGAATTCGCCGATCTATCGCGCATGCGGAAGTACCTGAACGAACTTTTGGATGTTGCTGTAAGAAATGCGGGGAAACGTAACACTCACGTCGGCATACGGCGGCGGCATTTCATTGGTGCCGCGAAGAGTATTCTAAAAGTCCAATCCATCCGCAATGCCACAGCCTTCGCGGCCGCGGATGGCTTCTCCGGAGCACAATGGCTGGAAGCGGCATTTCTGGCTATGCGACATGGCGCTGCGGCCCCGACAACCGGTGCCGCGGATATGCTGGCCCTGGCCCCGAAAAAATCCCCGGATGTCTCCGTTTCAGATGTGAACCTTGGTCACGTAGTGGGCACGCTTGAAAAAATCATTGAAGCCGCCAGCCCGCAGGGGCGCTATCACGTTGAGCAGGCGATCACGATGCTCAACGGCATCACGGGCGTGGATGTGCGGAAAGATATCATCGATGCCCTGGGTTCTTATTGGCTGACCTATCAGTCACCGGAAATGCCCATGACCAGCGCACTGGGCGAAGTGGTGGTGAATCGGCTGGCGCATCCGAAACGCATGGCCTTGTCGCTACAAACTCTTGCGCCCATGGCGCTGCTGGCGGTCAATGCGGCGATGCGGCAACACGGCTATAAGGGGCCGCCGGCACAACTCAAAATTTTGCATTCTCACGGGGCGGTCATTTATTACTTGAAAGCCACAGGCATCATGCCGGCTTATGCCATCGCGCATGGCAAGTTGTATTTTTCGGCTTATCCGCGTCCCATTCAACGGGCCCTGGCGCGGCCGGTTGGCGCACCAAGCATATTGGACAATAAAAAGTTCATCGCACTGCAAAAACTCCTTGGCGGCCCCACGAGCTACACGAGCGCTGCGTTCATTGATGAGCCGCGGCTTTTATCCGGCAGCTACAACACAATCACCACCCAGGTGGCCACGTATTCCCTGTTGCTGGGGCTGCAGCTTGATCCTCCGATCAGTTCGATTATTCCGCGTCTTTCGGATCTGCAAAAGGCCACCACGACATCGGGGCGGGTGACATGGACGGACGCCGCTGGCTGGCATAGCCGCAGCATTTCCGGCTATCCCGGCAGCGGCTTATTTGTACCGTAGCACGGTGCGATGATGTTGGCGACCTTGTTGGCATCGGGTTCCCGAAGAATAAGTGCTCTGTTCCAGCCGGACTGTACAGGTTATTTATTGTGCCGCCTTTTACCCGCCGCGTCCGCAGGAATCAGAATGATGAAAACGCCGTGCATGGCCATGAAGCCGGAAACTGAACCATGCGATAATTCAGGGGTATTCACAAGTATGCACAAGGGTACATACGTGGATATGGGCGGTGAGGGACTCGAACCCCCGACATCCGCGGTGTAAGCACGGCGCTCTAACCAACTGAGCTAACCGCCCGAATCGGTTAATACAATAGCGGATTTTCCGCGCTACGGCCACCGCAATTCATTCATCCCACACCGCGGGCGCGACAATATTTTCGGGCGGGCGGCAAAATCAACGGCATAAATGCCGGCGCTAAGAGAGGGGTTCGTCCTGAATACGCGCACCCCAGAACCCTGGTTGGGATTAATTGCCACGCCCCACACAGCGGGCCAACGCTAACGATAGATATGTGATTCCGGATTTGAGAATTTCAGAGTGGGATGACATTGGGGCGCTCAACGGGCGGTGCAAGCGCACGCGGCTGACATCGTGCCTTGCGCCCCCCCGCCCGGTGGTTCGCGTTTATTGCAGCCTCCGCAAATAGCCCCGCGTGCGGCCTACGCCGATGAAACCCCATGTTTTTTTTCCCAAACTTCCTGCGCCTCCGGCTTACGCAGGTAAATGGGCAGGAGCGCATCGCGCGGGGTAAAGGCACCATGATCCGCCAAAGCCAATCCCAACCGATGCACCATAGTCGCTTGCGGCTGCCATAGCGCTGTATCAAGTTCGATCACCTGGCCGGTAGCGCCGGCGATTGCCGCACGGTGAAAATCAATACCTTCTCCCAGCAGATGCAGGGGCCGTGGTGATTGCGCCAGAAACTCCGCGGGATCCGTCAGCAGCGGCCCAGCCGTGCGGTGTAATTCACCAGACGCCACCTCGCGCTGATACCGTGCGGCATAAATCTGATCGCGCTTGGCATCAAGCATCACGACCAAGTTCAGCACGTCCGGCGGCGCATTGGCCGCCAGAACATCCACCGTCGGCACACTGACCAGGCGGCATCCGAGAGCCTGCTCCAACGCCCGTGCGATGGTAATGGCAATTCGCACACCGGTGAAAGACCCCGGCCCGGCTGACACATAGAGATGATCAATGTCGGTTGGTTTCCAGCCTTGATCCCGTGTGAGGTCCCGAATGGCGGGCATGAGTTCCACCGCATGCCGCATGGCCTTACTGAATTGCCTTTGACCCAGGATCCGCGGCCCATGGGCCACCGCCACCGTCCCGACGCGACTGCTGGTTTCAATGGCGACAATGCGCGGCGCGGATGATAAATTGGACTTGGTCACTTCCATGATGATGAAGCGTAAGCGAGCGACGGGTAATAGACAATAGCTTCATCGGGCACTTGGTGGCTTGGGCCAAGTCTGCTAGAATGTGGATTGTATTGGATTGCCGCATTCGGTTCTCAGGCTTTCCGAATGGTGTGATGTTTCGGTTAAAATAGGGCCACGAGTCGGCAACACTGGAATAGAGTGATATGTCAAATCAAACAGGTAATGGCGGCACAGGCAACGGCGGCGGACCAGGTAACGGAGCGGGAGCCGGCGGCGGTTCGGGCGGTTTCCGTGGCCGCAAGGTGACAAATTGTTCCTTTTGCGGAAAATCCAGCCGCGAGGTCGGTCCCATGGTGGAAGGCCCCAATGACATCTACATCTGCGCAAGCTGCTCGGAATTATGCCAGAATATTTTCAAGCAGGAAAAACGCAAAGTGACGGGCACCAAGCCGGCCATCGGCGAAATTCCGCCTCCCCGACAACTCAAAGAATTTCTGGATCAATACGTCATCGGACAGGAAGCCGCCAAACGGGCATTGGCGGTGGCGGTGCATAATCATTACAAGCGATTGTCCCACACGGATGCCCGAACAGCCGAGGATGTGGAGATTGATAAATCCAATGTTTTGCTGATTGGTCCGACGGGTTCCGGAAAAACCCTGCTGGCGCGCACATTGGCGCGCTGCCTGAATGTTCCGTTTGCCATAGGTGATGCGACCACGCTTACCGAAGCGGGGTACGTGGGCGAGGATGTGGAAAATCTGCTGCTGAAATTATTGCAGTCCGCCGATTTCGATCTGGAAAATGCCAAGCGCGGAATTATCTACATTGATGAAATCGACAAGATCGGCAAAACCAGCCAGAATGTTTCCATCACACGCGATGTCTCGGGTGAAGGCGTGCAGCAGGCGTTGCTGAAAATGCTCGAAGGCACGATGGCCAATGTCCCGCCACAAGGTGGCCGCAAGCATCCCGAACAGCAATACATTCAGATGGATACTTCCCATATTCTGTTTATCTGCGGCGGAACGTTTGTCGGCCTCGAACAGATTATCGCCCAGCGACTGGGAAAACAATTGATCGGTTTTGGCTCGGAAGTGGAAGGGTCCCGCGTCAAGCATGAACGCCGCGCCCGCTTTCTGGCGGATGTCACCCCGGATGACCTCATTGAGTACGGCATGATTCCGGAATTTGTCGGACGCCTGCCGGTGCTGGCATCGCTGCAGCCACTGACGGAAGATGCGATGATCCAGATTCTCACTGAGCCGCGTAATGCACTGATCAAGCAATATCAGAAATTCTTCCAGATGGAGAATTGCGAACTGGAATTTACCCCCGAAGCCCTGCACCTGATTGCGGAAAAGGCGTTGAAGCGCGACACCGGAGCACGGGCCTTGCGCAGCGTCATGGAAGAACTGATGCTGGACTTGATGTATCACCTGCCCGATCAGAGCCAGCGGGGAAAGTATGTGATTACCGATGCGGTTGTCCGCGGTAAGGTGGGCCTGTTTGACACCAAACCGATTGCGTTGAAGGAAAGCGCATAGGGCGTGGCACGTTTTCCGGGCGAACGGCATAAATGCCGGCGCTAAGGGAATGGTTCATCCTGGAAATTCGCACCCCAAACCCCTGGTTCGGATCGATTGCCACGCCCAGCGCATAACCTCCGGGCAATTCACCTTCTGGCCCGGAGCGTTTATACTCTAAGCCATGAAAACCGATCAACTGCTAATTACCAACGGCATGGTTCTGGATCCGGGTCGCAAAAAACCCGAAAAACTCGAAGTGCTGATTGCGAATGGAACGATTCAGGCGGTGGGTACCGGTCTGAAGGCCACAGCGCCTCGCGCCACCATACTGGATGCCAAGGGTTGCTATGTGGCACCAGGCCTTATTGACATCCATGTTCATCTGCGCGAGCCGGGACAGGAACATAAGGAAACCATCGCCACCGGATCGGCGGCGGCGGCGGCGGGTGGATTTACCACAATCTGCTGTATGCCCAACACCACGCCGGCGCTGGATACCGATACGCAAATTGAATTTGTGCTCACGCAATCAGCGCGTGCGGCATTATGCCGGGTGCTGCCATTCGGCGCGATCACCAAGGGACGCGAAGGCAGGGAACTGGCGGAACTGCGGCTGATGCACGAGGCTGGAGCGGTGGGATTCAGCGATGACGGCTGCGGCGTGGCATCGGCGGCGGTGATGATTAAAGCCCTGCAATATGTCAAAATGTTTGATGGGTTAATCAGCCAGCACTGCGAGGAGCCGACGCTTTCCGGCGGAGCCATGAATTCCGGTGCCACAGCACTACGGCTGGGCCTCAATGGGATACCGGCGGTGGCGGAGGAATTGATGATCGCCCGCGATCTGCTGCTGAATCAGCGGATTATGGCCCGCTATCACATTCAGCACATCAGCACCGCCGGCGCCGTGGACCTGGTCCGACGCGCCAAGGACGCGGGTCAAAGCGTTACCGCTGAAGTCGCCCCTCATCATCTGCTGCTCACGGATACTTTCTGCGATACGTATGACACCAATTTCAAAATGAATCCTCCGTTGCGTTCGCAAAAAGATGTGGAGGCTTGTATCGCCGGCGTGGCCGATGGGACCATTGACTGCCTGGCGACGGATCACGCCCCTCATGCCCGTGAAGAAAAGGAATTGGAATTTGACCGCGCGCCATTTGGTATACTGGGATTGGAAACCGCGCTGCCTCTGTACATTGAAGCGCTCGTGAAACCCGGCCACCTCAGTTGGCTGGAACTGATAAGAAAGATGACCGCACGGCCCGCGGAGATTACCCGACTTACAGATCGCGGCACTCTGGCGGCCGGTTCGCTGGGCGATCTGGTCATTATCAATCCGGAAGAAAAATGGACCATTGATCCGGATAAATCCCGCAGCAAGAGCCGCAATACACCGTTCACGGGCCGCCCGGTGGTCGGCCGGGTAACGCATACGATATTGGGCGGGCGGGTGGTGTATACACGCGATGCGAAATGAGCCGACAGTCGCGTCACCTCCGTACGCAGATGTGGCGATGAACCCATACCGGATCTAAAACATCGCCAGTTCACGGGTATTCTGAGGCCCACCGGAAAAAGTCCGGGCGTGGTGCCGGGACGCCCCATCCCCCTTGCGCAATCTGAAATTTGAAATCTCAAATTCCCCCTTTTAGCCGCGCGTGCTTGCACCGCGCGTTTTCCGCGGCAGTCGCCAGTGTTGAGAAAGTAGAAAGTAGACCGCGGGGATTGCCTCACCTTGCGACAGCATCACTTCAGTTCCAGCCTTATGTGCTCTACTGCTCAACTCTCTCCTGATCCCCGCTCTGCGGCAACAGCCGCCGCCGCGCGTGCTCGCACCGCGCGTTTTCCGCGGCAGTCGTCGGTGTTGAGAAAGTAGTAAGGCATCGCGAAGAAATAACGTGAGCAATTATGGCGCAGGAATTTTGACCGCCGGCAAGGCGCTCGCGAGGCGCATATCCGCATGGATTCTGTAACGAGCGGGCAACGCCGCCGGCGGCCAAAAG
>JAKBAC010000158.1 GCA_021809365.1 Planctomycetota bacterium
CGAATTTCCCTGCCAAATGCCGCGAGGCGCCGTTGCACCGTCTTGGCAATGCGTCCATATGGATTGATCGGCGCATTGATAATCAGATTGCAACCGCGACCAATGGAATGATAGTAAATATCCACAAGCTTGTGCAGCGTCAGCAGGGGGTTCGCCCGTCCCGGGTGCCAGAACCAGTGGTCATTTTTAAGTACGGAGATATCCACCTCCGCCGGTTCCCAAATCCGTCCATTCGGATCACCGGCTCCCGGCTGGTTATACCTGGCCACTGTTTCCCAGCATGGATAGGGTGCCTGCCCCGCTTCATTGCCGATCCATCTTGTCAACCCGCCCGGCACGCCCGGCGGCCCCTGAAAGCAGACCATATCCGGCTGAAATTTCTTTACCAGCGGCACAAGGTTCGGCCCGCCTTGCGCCACCGGCAGTGTGCCGCCATCAAACCAGCAGTAAAACAGCGGGCCGTAGTGCGACCAGAGATCCGTTTCCATCCGCTGGCAAATCTGAGCATACGCAGTTTGCCCGGCAAGTGTGCCTCCCTTGCCGTTATGAATCAGGTTGTTGCGCACTGCCAGATAATTGTTTGTTGCCAGTGAACAATACAAACCGGGCTGAATCCCGTATTTGTGGCACGAGTTCACAAACCGGCGCACCATATCCGCCTTGCCGCCGCCCCAAAGCGATTGCCGAAGGCCAAATGGATATGCACCGCTCTGGAAAAACATGTAGCCGGAATTATGCTTGCACACATACACGGCATAACGCGCTTGCATCGCTTTGGCCAGACGGAGCCATTGATTGGTATCGGGCACCGTTCGCGATAAAAATGGCGCATGATGCGATGCCCAGGAGGAAGTTGTCCGGTAATTCGGATACCCCACCTGCAGATCATAATGAAAAAAGATGCCCAATCCGGCATTTTCCCAGGCGAGTTGACCCGCGGTGGGGCGCGGTAAGGGCTGCTGCGGTTTTGCGGATGCCCGGGCAACAAATAATCCCAGAATCAGCAATTGAAAAACAACGAGAAACTTCGCCGGTCGTTCGCGGTTCATTTTCAGCCTCACACGAATTCCAAATTCATCAGCAGCATGATACGCACTTATTTTTATTCGTCCATTACGACTTACGCTCCTGCCTGATCCCGAACGGAAGCTTGGAACCCCAACCTCAGAACCTCACCACACCGGCCCGGGCGTGCTTCACCCGTCCCTTGTGTTCCTCTCCCACCTCCTTGTGAAAATCGTGGTGCCCTTAGGTTTGTGCCGCGCGTGGCTGTAGCCATGGTATTGGGGTAAACCGCGGATAGCGCGGATGACGCGGATACGGGAATGGTTTCTGAGGATAGTTCGGTGCACTCGTTATCCGCTGAATCAGTGGTCATGTGAGTTGAATTCCCCAGTAGTGGACATCCCATCGCAGGGATTCGATTCTCAAAGCGGTGCTCGAACTTACGGGGAAGTATTATTCAATGGACCACGGATCAAACCGATGGCACGGATACGGGGCGCACGGGCGCAAGACGTTGGTGCCGTGGTCGCGGACACCGCAATGGATGGCCGTTCGCCGGGTGAAACCACGACGTAAACAAAAACAGGGCGCGTCAGCGGTCACGGGCTTAAGCGCCGCCTCGTGGCCACTGACTCCACGATGTTCGAGTCACGCCATATCAGCCGCCATTTTGAAAAGCGCCGCCGGCAAACCAATCGTAAGATCCGGCGAAAATCGCTGCAGACTCAAGCCAACCGGCAACGTTCTGATGGGATCAAACGTCTTCGCAACCTGTCGCTGGCCGTGCAGGCCTTTTCCCTCCGCACGGCTTGACTTTGCATATCGACAAGCCCGCCAATGGCGTGGTTTTTGACCGTGCCAAATTGTTAAATGGTAGAGGTGTAATCCTGCACCGTGTCAGAAGTGGTTACAAGCTGACGCTCCCCACGGAAATGAAATGGGGGCGTGTCGATACCGTCATCGCATTAAATGTTAAATAATGCGGTTGCTATTTTATTACAGCCAATGCCGCACTGGTTGGGATAGAAATTCCTCCACGGCAAGGCCGTCGCCACCGACCAGCAATTTTTTGCGCGGGTGAAATGCCGCGCTGAACGCGGCGATTCCGCGATGGTGGGGGACTTTCCGGCCGCTTTTGACTTCTATTGCTGACAACGCATGGCCGGCACGTATGACAAAATCGACCTCGTTGTTACTTTCACGCCAGTAAAATAATTCGCATTCTCGCGCGGCGGCGGCATTGGCGAGGTGCGCACCAATTGCCGATTCAATCAGCCTGCCCCAAAACTCACGGTCGTTGCGTGCCTCCTCAAGCGTTAATCCGCTTTGCGCTGACATTAATGCCGTGTTGAGCACCTGCAATTTAGGGCTTGACCCCCGGCTGCGCACAATCTGCCCGGAAAACTTGCCAAGCCCTGTCAATACGCCGGCTCCCGTCAACAAGTCCAGGTAGTGTGCCAGCGTGGTTGTATTACCGGCATCCTGAAGTTGGCCCAGCATTTTGGTATAGGACAGAATCTGGCCGGAATATTGGCATCCCAATTCAAAGAGCCGCCGCAACAGTACCGGCTTGTCTACACGCGTTAACAACAGCACATCGCGCGAGATCGTTGTTTCAATCAAAGAATCCCTAACATAGCGCACCCAGCGATCCGGTTCAGAAATCAGCGGTGCTGCGCCGGGATAGCCGCCATAAAACACGTACTGCTTAAGGTTCCAGCGAAACGCCGCCTGCATCTCCTGGTAGCTCCAGTGCGGAAGATGAATCACCTCGAATCGCCCGGCCAGGCTTTCGGACAGGCCGCTTTGAATCAGCAAGGGCGCGGAACCCAGAATAACCACCTTCAGAGTATGCCGATCGCGTGTGTCCCGGTCCCACAGTCGCTTAACCGTTTCCGACCAGTGCGGAACTTTTTGTACCTCATCCAACACCAGCACCCCACCGCGCCGAGAATCCCCAATCCCGCGCGCTGTCTCCCACTGCTGTTCAATCCAATCCGGTCCACGCAACGTCGGCTCATCCGCGCTGGCAAAGCGAGCCGGAAACCCGGAGCGTTCAATCACCTGCCGCACCAGCGTTGTTTTACCAACCTGCCGCGGCCCGGTGAGAACCTGAATGAAGCGGCGAGGTTCGGTCAGGCGCTTGGTCAGTGTATGAGCGTATGGACGTATAAAATTCATAAAATCATTTACTCAATACATTGAGTAATTTTACTCAAGACGGTGAGTAAAAGCAACAAGCCCGCGGCGACACGCTATCTGCGGGGCCTGGACAATAAACTCTCAAATGTCTGAACCAGCAATCCGACGCGGTTATACAAGCATCGGCGGGATGATCAACTTGGCTCGTCAACGGCCATAGCCATGCTAATGCGGAAGGCTCATTTTTGCCTCCATTTTCGAATTCCATTCCTGCCGATACATCCGGAATTAATTCCGAGTCGTGAAACCTCGGCAAACCCACCTTGGCAAGCCGTCTCGGTGGGGATGTGGGCGGGCGGACGACACGAGGTCGGAGCTGGTTTTGGCAGAACGGAGCTGACTGGGCCGCATGAAGCCATGGCACGCAAACCCGGAAATACTCCCGGCGGCGGCGTATACCCCGTGCGCTGGGCTGGCGGCGGGGTGCTGCATTTTAGATCGTGCGCGGACGGCCGCGGGTTTCCACCGCGCGGCTGAATGGTTGGAATCAGATCGCGTTGCACGGTGGGCAGATCATTGTGACGGCGGCGATAAAAAAAGCGAAATCTATGCTGCCGTGGTAACAAGCTGCGCTCTGCGCCACGTCCGCAATTCATCCGCCTCTTTGTATTAAATGCTTTGCCACCCGCCGATACCGCCTTCGGCTCATTGCCGCGGCGCCGATCGATTTTACCAATTAAAGCTACCACTTGCTTTCGCGGTTCGCAAACGCTGTTGAATTGTTGCAATCAGCAGCGGGTATAAATTTCAATTCCATGCTACATTATGCGTGTTTTATGTGATAAGGTAACACCCGAATGTTGAATCGCGCCCAACTTGCCCGTCAAATCGATCATACGGTTTTGAAACCGGAGGCCGGTGAACAGGATATCCGTACGGTAACCAGCCAGACAGTGCAGTACGGTTTTGCCGCGGTTTGCGTTAATTCCCGCTGGATAAAGCTGGTGCGAAACCTGCTGGATGCGGCCGGGGAAAAAGCGGGTCATGGCTTGGCGGTGTCGGCCTGTTCCGTGGTGGGATTCCCATTTGGGGCGCAAAACAGTTCGGTTAAAGCGTTTGAAACGCAACATGCCGTGCAAGACGGAGCGGATGAAATTGATATGGTCATCTGGATGCCGGCGCTATTATCCGGAAACGGTGCGGAGGTGCGGGAGGAGGTGCGGGCGGTGGTGCAAAGCGCCAAGGCGGTTTGCGAAAAAACAGTTGTCAAAGTTATTCTGGAAACGGCGCTACTTAATGAATCGCAGATTGCAATGGGTTGTCAGGCGGCGGGTGAAGGGGGGGCTGATTTTGTTAAAACCAGCACCGGCTTTCATCCCGCGGGTGGCGCCCACATTCAGGCGGTGCGATGGTTGAAACAATATTCGCGCGGCTTGCGCGTTAAAGCCTCTGGCGGAATTCGTGATCTGGCAACGGCTCAGGCCATGCTGGCTGCCGGAGCAGACCGGTTGGGTTGTTCCGCCAGCGTGGCAATCATTAATGAACTGCCGCCGCGGGAATAAAGGAGTTAATGGATGAAAGTTCTGGTAACCGGGGCGGCGGGTTTTATTGCTTCGCGCCTTTCGGCACGGCTGCTGAAGCGGGGTGATTCCGTTGTGGGGCTGGATAATTTAAGTGATTACTATCCGGTGGAACATAAGCGCCGTAACCTGGCGGACCTGACGGCCCAAAGCAGCTTTACATTTGTTGAAGGCGACCTGCGTGATGCCGATCTGATGCTCAATATGGCGCAGCGCTACCAGCCGGATGCCATTGCACACATCGGAGCCATGGCCTCGGTGCGGTACAGTGTGGCCAATCCGTTGATTTACGCGGCGGTCAACGTGCAGGGTACGTTGAATCTGCTGGATGCGGCCCGGCAGATCGGCTCTCCGCACTGCGTTCTGGCCTCCACAGGATCGGTTTATGGCCAATCCACACCGGTTCCCTTTCCGGAAACCGCCGCGGCGGATCGTCCGCTGGCACCCTATCCGGCCAGCAAACGGGCCATGGAGCTTTTTGCCCACAGCCACCATCATGTATGGAACCTGCCGGTCACAATTCTCCGGTTTTTCAATGTATACGGGCCGCATGGCCGGCCTGATATGATGCCGTGGCATTGGGCCCGGCAAATCATGGCCGGGGAGGAACTCACGCTTTTCGCCGCCGGGCACCTCAAGCGGGATTGGACGTATATTGATGATATTCTTGACGGTTTCATCGCCGCGCTGGATACGCCACGGGGATATCGGATTTATAACCTTGGGTGCGGCCATCCGGTTGAAAATCTGGATTTTGTCAAAACATTGGAAGCAATTCTCGGAAAAAAGGCGAAATGTAAATCAATTCCGGCTCCAGTGTCGGAACCCCCCATTACCTATGCGGATATAACCAAGGCCGGCCGGGAGCTTGGCTACAACCCCAAAGTGCAGGTACATGAGGGGTTGGAGCGGTTTATCGGATGGATGAAAAACACCGGTTTGATCTGATCGTTGAATCTAACACTCATGCTTTTATCAGGCTATGCCGATAATATGGGCAGCAATGACATGACCGCAGGTGATGCGCGGATGGCTGAAATATCGCACCAAAGCGTGTACGAGGGCGTATAATTAAAGGGGCAATAATGGTGGGCTGCTTGCCATTTGGTGGTCATACCCGGACAATGTTGCCTCTGAACAGTTTCCCGGCTTCTGTGCCGATAGTATGTGAAGAATTCCGCTTGGGGCCGCCATTCCCGGACAGGACGGCCGCCGAAGCGGAAAATTGAGTGCTGAATTTATGAGTAATCCTGCAAATGTTGCCAGTAAAACCGAAACCATGCTGGGCAAATACATTGTTGAGCAGGGCTTTTGCACCCAGGAAGAGCTGGGAGATTGCCTTTCTCTGCAGGCGGAACTGGAACGACAGGAAAGCCATCGCTCTTTAACCGACATACTCGTAGCCAACGGTTATGTCACGCAAACGCAGCTCGCCCGGGTTAAAGCCGCGGTGGAAGAGCAGAAAACCTTCCAGCAGATTCCCGGCTATCAGATTATCTCCAAGCTCGGTTCCGGCGCTATGGCGACCGTATTTAAAGCCCGGCAGCTTTCGCTGGACCGAATTGTCGCCATTAAAGTCCTGCCCAAGCGCATGAGCGAAAACAAGGAATTTGTGGATCGCTTTTACATGGAAGGGAAAGCGGCGGCAAAATTAAATCATCCGAATATTGTAGCCGCTTACGACGTAGGCGAAGCGGGGGGGTACCACTATTTTGTCATGGAATATGTAGCCGGCAAAACAGTGTACGATCATCTGATCGACAGTGGCAAACCGTATCCGGAAAAGCAGGCTTTGGATATTATCATTCAGGTATGCCGGGCGCTGGTGCACGCCCATCTCAACGGCCTGATCCACCGCGATGTAAAGCCCAAAAACATCATGATGACCCCGGAAGGCATCGCCAAACTCGCGGATATGGGTCTGGCGCGCGAGGCCGATGATAAAGTGGCCGCTGCCGCCGAGGCCGGCAAGGCCTATGGCACGCCCTATTACATATCCCCAGAGCAGATTCGCGGGCAGTTGAATATTGATTTCCGCGCGGATATTTATTCGCTCGGTGCCACCATGTATCACATGGTTACCGGGCGCGTGCCATTTGAAGCGCCCTCACCGGCGGCGGTGATGCACAAACATCTGAAAGAGGAACTCGTACCACCCGACCATGTAAACACCAACTTAAGCGCGGGCATTTCGGAAATTATTGAAGTAGCCATGGCCAAAGACCCGGCCAAACGATATTCCTCTACTTCCGATATGCTGTCGGATCTGGAATCCGTGGCGCATGGCGATCCACCGAAACTGGCCCGCCGGGCGTATGATCTGACCACATTGGCCAAAATTGAAAAAGCCGCCGCCGACTCCAACCCCACGGATCAGGTTGATCTGGTTGAAGCTGAAGAAGAACAAACCATTGATCTCGGCTCGCGCACCATGATTCAAAAGTTCAAGGACCCGCTGGTGCTCATGCTGCTGGGCTGCCTGATTTTCGCCATTATCATAATCGTGATGCTGGAATTAAAGGGCCATTAACCCACGCCATAAAGCTGCCCATCACCGCTATTACCGAGCTTTCATCGGACAAGCTGCTTTACGGCTGCAAAACGGGCTTAAAAGCCATACCAGGCCCCCGGAATGTAAGACCGCACACGCGTGACCACCCCATTATGCAGATCGACCAGCACCGG
>JAKBAC010000159.1 GCA_021809365.1 Planctomycetota bacterium
TGGGCGCTGCTAGTGTATCACCCACCACCACGAATGTCGGGGATGTGCGTGTCGGCGCTGCAATAGCGGAGAATATCACGGTGCAGAACACCGCCCAGGCGGATGGCTTCTCGGAAAGTCTCAACGGCCAGCTTGGTGCTGGAACAGGTAATGCAGTGACCAACGGCGGTACGTTCAACGCGCTGGCTGCCGGAGCGACACTGACCCCGGTCAATACGCTGACCATCGGGCTGAACACGAGTACCGCGGGCGACTTAAGCGGCTCGGCCGCGCTGGCTTTGCAATCCGATGGCACCGGCATTGACACGCTGGGAAAGACAAGCCTGACTTCACAGACCATCACCATCAACGCCGCCGCATACAATTTGGCCGTCGGCACAGTTAGCAGCCCCACGACGATCAACCTCGGTGACGTGCGTGTGGGCGATGCAGTAGCGCAGAATATCACGGTGCAGAACAGCTCCGCTGCGGACGGGTTCTCGGAAAATCTCGATGGCCAGCTTGGCGCTGGAACTGGTAATGCGGTAACCAACAATGGGACGTTCAGCGCGCTGGCTGCCGGAGCGACGCTGGCCCCGGCCAACACGCTGACCATCGGACTGAACACGGGCACGGCAGGCAATTTAAGCGGCTCGGCCGCGCTGGCTTTGCAATCCGATGGCACCGGCATCGACACGCTGGGCAAGACAACTCTGAATTCACAGACCATCAATATCACCGCTGCCGCATACAATTTGGCCGCCGGCACGATTACCAGTCCAACGACGATCAACGTCGGCAATGTGCATGTCGGGGATACGATAGCACAGAACATCACGGTACAGAACACCGCCGCCGCAGATGGCTTCTCGGAAAATCTTGATGGCCAACTTGGCGCTGGAACAGGTAATGCCGTAACCAATGGCGGTACGTTCAGCGCGCTGGCTGCCGGAGCGACGCTGGCCCCGGCCAACACGCTGACCATCGGGCTGAACACGAGTACAGCGGGCAACTTAAGCGGCTCGGCCGCGCTGGCTTTGCAATCCGATGGCACCGGCATTGACACGCTGGGCAAGACAGCCTTGGCTTCACAGACCATCGATATCACCGCCGCCGCATACAATCTGGCCGCCGGCACGATTACCAGTCCGACTACGATCAACCTTGGCATCGTACATCCAGGCGACGTGGCCGAGGAGGCATTGACGGTGCAGAACGCCGCACCAGCCGGCGCATTTTCGGAGGGTCTCGACGCCCAATTTGGCACGCTATCGGGCAACGCCATGACCAACGGCGGTTCAGTGGCCCTGCTGTCGGCGGGTGGCTCCAACAACAGCTCACTGGTCGTCGGCGTTAACACCACCACGGCCGGGGCCAAGACCGGCACAGCGCAGGTGGAGATGCAATCAGACGGCCAGGGTACCAGCGGGCTGGGCAAGACCGTATTGGCAAATAGTCCTGTCACCATTAACGTTAGCGCGCAGGTCAATAATTATGCTGCGGCCCTCCTGCTTCTTGGAACACATTCCACCGGCGCTTCGCTGACTGAAAATTCCTCGACACTCTATACGTTGGACTTGGGAACCGCCATTCAGGGAAAGACCAATCTGGCGGCCCTCCTGCAGATTGAAAATTCGGCCATCGGTCCCGCGGACACACTGGCCGGTAATTTCAATACTTCCAACGCCGCAGCGTTCAGCCTGTCGGGCTTCGGCAGTTTCAGCAATATTGCGGCGGGGACTTCAAACAGCAATCCCATCGTCAGCCTCAGCAACGCCAATACGGGCAATTATTCGGGATCTATCACATTGAATCCGTTCAGCCAGAATAGCAGCGGCTACAACGGCGCGTTAAGCCCCATTACCATTGATGTCAGCGGTTCGGTTGTCTTGGCTGGAGAACTTATCTGGGACCGCGCCGGGACCAGCCCGACAGCACCCGCCGACGGCTTTGGAACGTGGAACACGGCGTCAGGGCTTTGGTCCAACGGAGCATCCGATGCGGCTTGGAACAATTCGGCTGACAGCACCGTGACGGCGACCTTTGGTGCCGACAATGGTGTCGCGGGGACAGTAACATTGGGGGCCGCCGTTCAGGCCGGTGGATTGACGTTCAATCCTGCTACCAGCAGCCATTATACTATAGCGGGCAGCGGGTCGTATACCCTGGAACTCACCGGCGCAGCCGTTACCGCCAATGCCGCTGCGACGTTGTCTGCGGAAACCACATTTGATAAAGGTCTGACCCTTAACGGCGGCAGCACCTTAACGCTGGCCGGGAATGACACACTCAATGGCCCAACGACGATCCGGGCAGGCGCAATCACGCTGGCGGCCGGCGGGAAGATTACCGGCACATCCGGTTTGGTCATTGCTCCTGGCGCAGCGCTTAACTTGGATAATGTCAATGCCGGCAACGGCGTGACGATCGACTATGGTTCCGGCACCAGTCCGAACAGCACGATCCAGGGGTACATCGCCAGCGGCGCCATTACAGCTCCAACCGGTTACGCAGTGGGGTATGCCGATGGAGCCGATGGAGTAGTCGGCGGGTTAAGCGCCGGACAGGAAAAGATCATGGCAACGTTGCCCGGCGATGCCAATCTGGCCGGCGTGGTCAATAATACCGATTTGGCCTTAGTGCTGAACAATCTGAACCAGAGTTCGGGAGGGCTTTGGACAAAAGGGGACTTCACGGGCAGCGGAACGGTTACCAATGTAGATTTAGCAACTGTACTAAGCAACCTGAATCGCAGCCTCTCGACGACATCAACTACCGTCTCCGCCTCCGCTGCGGCTATCAGTTACAGCAGTGTACCTGAACCGACGGAGCTGGTACTGCTGTCAATAGCCGGTGCGCTGGCGCTGTTGCGGCGTCGCGGATTGTCGAAGCCGTAGTCGCAACCCTCCTTTAGCCATAAGAAAAGGTGACAGCCGTCGATTCGGCGATCGGCTGTGGAAACAACGGGTGCCGAGCAAGTTTATGCGCTTCATTTAGCGCCAATAGGCTCGGCACGCTGCGGTCGGAGATGGTGCCAACTGTGGATCGAGGATTGAACTGAGTTCACCGTGGCATGATCCGTTGGCCATTTAGCCTGCCGGGCGGCGCAGGCAGTGATTTACCGCATTGAGCATGAAAGCCAAACATTTATCCGCGTTATCCGCGAAATCTGCGGTCTTTTTACCCCCCCTCATTCTGAATACTTGGAGCCTGTCCGCGTCGGAAACTTTGCCGGCAATTGTTACGTAAGGCAACATTCTCTATAATTCGGTTTAATCCACCGTGTACTGATACGCCAAGTCGGCGGACACGGACGGGGCGGGATTTTTTACGAAAGGTTATCTGATGAAACTGCAAAACAAAGTAGCGATTGTTACCGGGGCGGCCACAGGAATTGGTCAGGGCATTGCCATACGTCTGGCCAAAGAGGGTGCGGCCATTGTGGTGGATTATGTCGGTAAACCGGGGGCGGCGGATGCCACGCTAAATGCCATTAAATCAGCGGGGGGAAAGGCAATCGCCGTAGCGGCTGATGTGAGCAATCCGCAACAGGTTCAGGCGATGGTGGATGAAGCGGTTAAAACCTTTGGCAGTCTGGATATTCTGGTGAACAACGCGGGCATCGAATTCAAACACCCTTTTGTAGAATTTCCGGTTGAACAATTTCAGAAAATTATATCCGTCAATTTGATCGGCCCCTTTGTGTGTGCACAAATTGCAGCGCGGCAAATGATTAAGCAGGGTAAGGGCGGACGGATTATCAATATTTCTTCGGTGCATGAGGACCTGCCCATGCCCACCAACGCTCCTTATTGCGCTACCAAGGGCGGCATACGAATGCTCACGCGCACCATTGCGGTGGAACTTGCGCCGCATAAAATCACGGTCAACAATATTGGCCCTGGTGCCATCTTCACACCCATTGATGCGGATATTGAAGCCAACAAGGCTTTGGAAGATGCTCTGATGGCGGAAATTCCGCTGGGCCGTTGGGGCCGGCCGGAGGAAGTGGCCGCTCTGGCAGCATTTTTGGCATCGGATGAAGCAGGCTATTGCACCGGCTCCACATTCTTCATTGATGGCGGAATGCTGCGGCAGGCCGGGGCGCTTTAGACCGCCCGTTGCGCCGGGAGAATACGTCAGCGATGGTTACTGCGATTCATGGGCATTACAACCCTCGGCCGAGGATAGCCTTGACTGGGGTATTTCGGTTTAGTTTCTGCACCGTTGTGATGGTGCTTTTGCTTTTTATCTTCCCTGTGCGCCGCGCCTGGGCAGTGCATGTGGTGGCCGGGCCGGTGGCGGGCAGTATCACGCCTGATTCAGCGCGCGTATGGATTCAGTTAAGCACCAGCGATCGGGTCAAGGTGCGGTGTTTTGACGTTTCCACCGGCAATCAGGTTTCGGCCATGGGTACCACCGTGCTGGGGCCGCCGCCGTTTATTGTCAGCGCTGCGCTTAATGATTTGCTGCCGGATCATGATTATCGCATTACACTTCTGGTCAACGGGCACCCCGTGCCGCTGCCGCTGCCGCAACTGATCATTCACACCGTGCCGGCGTATGGATCCTTCATGCCGGTGCATGTCGCATTTGGTTCGTGTGCGAATACAGCGGTTTATCCTGTTAAAGCCATCTGGAACAGCATCGCCCAACTTCAGCCGCAGGCCTTTATTTTCGCGGGTAATTCATCGTATCTGCCCCGGCGTGTAAGCCAATTTCCATATACATATATTCATGCGTATACTTTTATACTTTCACGGTATGATCAAGCGCGGATGTTTGGCCCGTTGCGACGCTTATTCAGCGTCTGTCCTGTATATGCCACATGGGATGATCGCGATTTCGGCACGCCGCACGCGGATTCGTCTTTCGTATTCCAGCATGATTCATTTCTGGCATTTGAACAGTTCTGGCCCAATCCGGGCTACGGCAGCGGCGCTGTCCTGGGGGCCTTCTGCCATTTCCGTATTTCAGATGTTGCGTTTTATCTGCTTGATGACCGGAGTTTTCGCGTTAATCCGACCGCTAAAACGCCGGGAAAAATGCTGGGCGTCAGGCAGTTGGCATGGCTAAAGCGGCATTTGCTGGCCAGCAGCGCAACCTTCAAAGTCCTGGTGGACGGAGATCAGATGCTGGCGGATTATCCCGGGCATGAAAGCTGGGGGAACTTTCCACGGGAACGACGCAACTTTATTCACTGGATTTTCAGCCACAATGTTTCAGGCGTGGTGTTTTTAAGCGGTCATCGGCGCTTTGGTGAGTTAACGCGCCGAAAGGCGAATCCAAATGGCCTGGATCAATATCCGCTTTACGACCTGACCAGTTCCTCGCTGGCGGCACGGCCCGTTCCGCCACACCAGATAGTGGCATGGCCCAACGCGCAAAGACTGGGCGCTCCAATATTTGAACATAACTTCGGATTCATTAACGCCGGGGGCCCACCCGGCAATCGGCATATTACACTGCAACTGCGAAACGCCCAGGGCGTCATTGTGCTTTCCAAAACCATCCTGGCCCGGAGCCTGTCCGAGTAATGCGGGATTAGAGAAGAACAACATTTCTCTTCGCCGCCAATTCCGCATTGACCCTCACCCAATTCTACATGTATCCGCGTTATCCGCGCAATCCGCGGTTCAATCCCGCTGTGATCGTAGATAAAATACTTGCCCTACACTTCATCACAGCTAGAAATTAAGGTACGCGGTGAGGTGGTGCGGCAGAGCCGGTTTGGATAGACGCCCTCTCCTGAATATCAGTGTCACAGCGCGATGGGGCTCTCACAACTGTCACAGCTTTTCCAACTCGGCGATGATGTCCAGCATGGCTTTCTTGCCGTCCGCGAAATACATCAGACAATTTTTGGCGGCAAACAGCGGGTTGGGTATGCCGGCAAAACCGGGGCTGAGGCTGCGTTTGATCACGATGACCGTCCCGGCTCTATCCACATTCAAAATCGGCATGCCCGCAATGGGGCTGTTGGGATTGTCCCGCGCATCGGGATTCACCACATCGTTGGCGCCGTTGACAATGACGACATCGATATTTTCAAATTCGGGATTTATCCGGTCCATTTCCAGAAGATGATCATAGGGAATATCAGCTTCCGCCAACAGCACGTTCATGTGCCCCGGCATGCGCCCGGCAACCGGATGAATGCCAAACTGCACATCAACCGATCGTGATTCCAGCAGTTCATACAATTGCCCCGCCGCGTGCTGCGCCTGTGCAACCGCCAAGCCATATCCCGGCACAATGGCCACACGGCGGGCACCGTCCAAGATGGCCGCCACTTCTTCGGCGTTGACGCTTTTAATATTTCCGCCGTAAATATCATCGGATTTTGCCGCCTTGTTGGCTTGCACCTGGCCAAAAAGAACATTAATAAAGGACCGGTTCATCGCCTTGCACATGATCATGGAAAGAATAAAGCCGGAAGATCCTTCCAGCGCCCCACCGATAATCAGGAGTTTGTTATTGAGCACAAAGCCCATGGCGGACGCTGAAAGGCCGGCGTAACTATTAAGTAATGCAATGACCGTGGGCATATCCCCGCCGCCGATTGGCAATATCAGCATCACCCCAAAAAGCAGACACAGCGCAATAAAAATCGGGAAAATAATCGGGTTGCCGGGAATCACAACGACCAGGGCACCGGCGATGACGGAGGCGACCAGGATGGAAATGCTGGCGACATTCTGAAACGGATAATTCATCGGCTGCGTGGGCAATATTTCCTGCAATTTACCCGCCGCGACAAGACTGCCGGTAAAGGTCAGATAGCCCAGGAGTGTTTCAAATCCGATGGCAATAAGGGTGGATGTCCCCATGGATGACCTGTGGGCATAATATTCCGCGGTTCCCACCAACGCCGCCGCCAAGGCTCCAAAGGCGTGAAATAGCGCAATCTGCTGGGGGACGGCGGTCATGGGAATTAAACGGGCCATGGGAACCGCAACCGCAATGGCGACCGCGAAGGCGATAAAAATCCAGTCATAATGCCGCACTTCGGGCAGAAAAAGCGTGGCGATAATCGCCGCTGCCATGCCAATTTCCCCAGCCAACACGCCCCAGCGGGCGGTTTTGGGCGAACTTAGCCACTTCAGCGAGAGGGCAAAGAGCATGGCTGCGGTCAGATAGATCAAAATGACATACGCCGGCATGGCCTGGTGGCGGGGTAAGAAGCTGCCGGCGGCGATGACTGTCAGGGTAAAACCGGAACTTATCACAAGGTGCTCCCATGGCAAGAAAATTAAGAGACCGACAGGCTGGCACGACTATTATTGAGACTTGCGCTTCTTAAACATCTTGAGCATACGATCCGTCATTAAAAAGCCCCCCACCACGTTGATCATGGATGCCGTCACGGCGATGGTGCCCAGCACCACGACCATGGTGGAATTGTGCCCCGCACCCGTTACGACAATGG
>JAKBAC010000160.1 GCA_021809365.1 Planctomycetota bacterium
GGGTTGTTCCCCCGCGTGACCTGCAGGAAGTTGGCCAATTCCAGTGTACTGACATAGAGCCTATGCCCCCATATTTCAAATTTGCAGCAGCGTCCGCTGGTAGTGCAAATCGGCTGACGGATTGCAATATCGCAGTCGAGCTGTGCGTAAAGTTCACCCAGTTTCTCCAAGGCCCGTCCCGGCGGCGTATGGAGTGCCTGTACAAAACCATCAATTTCCCGCAGCGCGTTCATTTTGAGAGTATACACCAGCCGCCGTCCGTTGTGCCTGGGAAACCGCTTGCGATAGAGAGCCGGGTCATGGATTCATCCCGGCAGTTTACAGAATCCCTGCGACGGTATATCCAGCGCGGAGTTGAATTTAGAGGACAGATTCTGAAACGCAATAAGCCCTGTAATTTCCACAATCGTGTCATCGGGCCATTGTTGTTTCAACCGCGCTCGCAATGCGTTATCTACCATATTAAGCGTCATGGCTTCGGAATATTCCAAGGCCAGAAGCTCTTCCGGTGTAAAAAGCGGACTGTTTCGCCAATCTTGCAAAGCATCAATTTTATCCATCGCCACGCCACGCTTGGCCAGAGTCGCGGAATTAATATCGACGCAAAAAGCACAGTGGTTAATCTGCGATACCAGCACAGTCACCAAGGATCGCAGCGCGGGCGGCAACGGCGATTTCCGCCGATCCAATGCACCATACAACATTGCCACAGTCGCAAAGACCCAGGGCGACCGCCCCCACAGCAATCC
Source organism: Planctomycetota bacterium (assembly GCA_021809365.1). Next base: position 750 of record JAKBAC010000160.1, read on the forward strand.
CGGATCCAGTACCCTGCCATACTTCTTTTTCTGCTTCCGAAAAAAAAGCCGAATAAACCACGGATATTCCGAAATTGCTCTAGCACCAACTGTCTGCATATATTCCTCTTACATAATTGTAGTCGGTGCGCAAATAAAAGGTACCTGACACCTTTGTTTACGACAATCGCATTTTCTAATACTGATATTGACATATTTGGGTCGGATTATAGAATGCGATTCATTGCCGTAGTCCGGCAGGTATTAGTAATAGCGAGAGGAACCACTTATGTATTGGATCGCGCGGATGATTCAGCCCGTGAAGCAGGCCGGCATCGGCTTGCTGATTCTGTGTCTTGTCGCCGGTGTGTACGCTGCACGGTCTGACCAAGCGGCCAACGCCGTGCCTCCCTCACATCCAAGTGTGATATTTAATGGGAAAGATCTCTCGGGTTGGACCCAGGTACCCGCGCATTCATGGATTGTTAAGAATGGAGCCATGACCAGCCTGGGCGTGGGCCGCGGGATGATCTACTCCGCGAAGAATTACAGCCACTATCGGCTTACGTTTGTAGCGCGGCAGATATCCGGTAACCACGCGGCCTGCTTTCTGATTTTCTGCACGCGGCCCAAGCCGGGTAAAAAGCCTCTGGATGCGCTGGCCGGGATTCAATTTCAGATACCCACGGGCGACCACTGGGATTATCGCAAAGGCCATAACAACAGCGGCCGGGGCGAGTTTCATAAACTGCGCCACAGAAAATTCAACAGCCATAAATGGTATCGCGTTGACGTTCGTGTAAACGCTGCCGCCGGCACGGCCCGTGTGTACGTTGCCCAGCCTATTAACAGCAAGCCGGTAGAGGTGGCAAAATTTAAAAATAAGGCAGCGGGACGAGTCGGCCCCATCGCCTTTCAAATGCACAACGAAAAGTTGTTTGATCAATACAAAGATGTCACCATTGAAGAATATCCGAACAGCCCGGCCCGGTCGCAAAAACCCTGATGGGATACTCTGGAACACGCGGCAGCCGCTGGGGTGGTTCAAGTTCAAGGCGCGGACAAGTTGCAAATTAAGGAAATCGCGAAACGCAGTTCGTGTCGGAGCGTGTCGGAGCGTGTCGGAGTTATTGCGGCAGGAGTTTAAGTGCCACGATATGGGGCTGCACGGCAGTGCCGCGGTTGCAATAGGACCGATCTATAATTGCTTCAAAGCGTCGTGCACCTGCAAGAATAAATTCAGCGTTTGGATTCGTTGGGTCTGACGAGACTGAATCCCGTGTTGCAACGGCACCAATGGCTGTGCCCTGGGTCGCGTTATACCAGTCCGTTGGAGCATAGATCCCGCCGCCGCTAGTGTAAGCAGTATTCATGCGCAACGCCTGAAGATAGCCGTAAACGGCAAAGGTGTCGCTACGCACGGTAATAAAATTGGCCACATCGGCCCAAACGGCATCGCGCTGCTGCAGCGTGGTCAGGGCCGCCAGGTTTTCCGATGGCATAAACGCTAAAAGCAAATCTCCAAGAGAGCGAAATCCGCCCCCGGCCGTATAGGTGGTGCCTGCGGGCATTGGATAACCGGGCGATTTGAAATCGCTGGTATCAATCATCGGGTTATCGGCGGTGCCGAATGTCAAAGTGGGAATAACGGTTCCGGCAGGTGCCCGATCCCGAAAGGCGATTGTGTCAGCTACAAGCTGCGATATATCCGCAATGCGTTGAGATTCCACGCCAACAGGCGCAACTATATTTATATTCGACAAACCCGCGTCGTCGGAAAAGGCCGAGAACAGCACGGCCTGGCCGGCGGTGTTGATATTGACCTTACCAGCCATTCGTACCAGATCATGAATGCCGTTGGGTAATGCGCCGGCGGCTGCGGAAGCGGTCTGATTGCGAGCCGTGAGTGTGATCATGGAAAGGATGGTGGGCGCGACATCGCCGGCAGCTCCCGTACCATTTGCGATAGCCGGTGCCAGGACCGGATTTAAGAAATCTGCGCTGGCGAAGGTCGCCGCAACCCGCGGATCGTAGGCAAAGTCCAGGTACAATGCTGCTTGAAAGGATTCACCTGGGCCTGCCGAGGAGGTCAGGATCGGATACTTGTAAGGAGCCGCCGCCGCCGTATCGACATAGTAAAGTCCGTTGTTGTAATACGTCGGCGAGGAGGTGGCGTAATTATTGGTTGGCGTTGCCGGCTTGGCCACAAGGGCCAATTGCTGGGATAAGCACTGCGGACCGGCGTTGGGGCCCCCATTAACCTGATAATTGGCCTCACGGGCGATACAGTTCAAATCGTCAAAATTAAACAGATCGCTGTTGCTGTCAATCGCTGCGCCAGGCGCTACGCTGGATTGGCCCCCATCCTGGCGATCAAAAAGCTGAATTCCCGGATTGCCGCTGATGGAGGTGTTGTTCGGCAAACCCAGATCATTAAAAGGGACGGATGACGGTTCAGACAGTGCGGCGGTAGTGCTACGGGGTGACGGACCAGGACCGCTCTGCATCGCGAAGGCAAACTCAGTGTTATCACAGCCCCATCGTGGTTGTTTGATATTATCGCGCTGAATATCCGCATACCATTGCGGACCGGCATCCGGCGGAAACCGCAACTGAGAAAAGTCATATTGCATGACATCCACGACGGCGTAACAGATGGTTCCCACGGTCAGAGGATTGGGAACGGGCCGCAGCAGTTGGATCGTTCCGGAAATTGGAACCTGTCCGCTTGATCCGATGACGTAAGGCGTTTGAATTCCGGAAGTAAGCATTGGGTCACCGACATCCGAGAGTACCACGGCAAATGGCCCGCCATTCCCGGCCGCATTGTTAAACGACCCAATCAAGCCGTCGGGTGGCTGTCCCGGCTGAGCCAGCGTACCAAGGTTAATCGTCAGACCGCTGGTGATCTCTCCATTGGCAACGCTACCATTGATCAGAAGTATCCACCCTTGGAGGCTTAGTGGCGTCGCCGTGGCAAAGGGGTTCATCAGTTCAACCGACCAGTGCTGGATCTGTGCCGTGGGATTCATATTGCCGGGACTGCCGGGCGGCTGTAGCTGCACTTCCATTTCATTAAGAAACGGCTGGGCGGTAATTCCATAATACGAGTTGGTATCGGCAACTCCGGTAAAACCAGGCGCCAGCGAAGTCCCCATAGCCGAGACCAGCGCTTGGGAAGATGCGTTGATGCCCAACGCCGGCACCTCCAGATATTCCCCGCCGATGCCGTCCGGCGCATTGGCAGCGGAAACATATTGAATTGCGGGCGGCTCTGCATCAATAGTTCCCATGCCGGCCGTGACTACGTCGCCATTTCCGTAGCGGTAGGCAAAATAATTAACAACGAAAGAGGCGGCGTGAATAGAGGTAAATCCGCAGGTGATCAGTGTTTCATAAAGTTCATTAGCCAGGGCACCGGCCGTCGCGGCGGCCTTGGCGGGGACCGTCGTGCTGATTGTCGTATTGAGATTAATCCTGGCTGGTCCCAAATCTGGAATATATGTGGGGCTTCCCTGCGATCCGCTGCCGGCAACGCTTACCGGAGCGATACTGCGACTCCACGAACAGGTGGTGTAGATCCCCCGGTATCCCGCACCATACTGCGTTCCCGTTAAGCCTAGCGTCCCCGGCAACAACGCCGCCAAACGGCAGTAGAAGGGTGCGTCAAATGCCCCGGCACCAGCCCCGCCGGCAGTGAGCATATCCATCTCGCTGTTAACGCCAAAAAGCGAAAGGTTCTCTCCAGAGACGGTTGGGCTTGGATATTGTATCTCGTATTCGTCCATGGCCTGCTGCCAGTTGGGAAGGGTATAAAAGGAAGCGTGGTCGGAGTAGTTACCGATGCGGCCCGGCGTGCCGGCACCTCGGATGCCAAGCTCAAGCGGATTGCCACCCGCCTGCGCGGCGGCGAAATCTCCGGAATCAATGTTTAAGCCGCCAAGATTGAAAATGGGGCAGGATGTGATAAATGTGCCGTAAGCCGCGTATGGATCCGTCGATTCCGTCGTATTGGCGGCAGGTGTGGTAAATGGATTGGCAATCCACCCGGAATTAACATTTAATAATGCAGACATGTCCATTACACGAATAGCGAAGCGGTAGCGTGTGCCATTCGGATCGCTATACGGCAGGAGATTCCAGTTTGCATCCAGTGTGCCGGTCGCTGTAAGCGGAGGGCTGCCGCCCGGAGTATACTGCCACCGGGGTTCCACCACCGCAGTGTTGGGTACCGTAATGCTTCCGGCACCTCCTGCATAGGAATAGGTAAAGTCATATTGACCGGTCGCCGGGTCATAAAGATACGGCGATAATTCGCTCAAAAGCGGCGCATTGACGGCTTGAGTACTGACCGCAGTCCAGGGGCTGCCGACAGCGCCGGGAAAGGGTGTTCCGCTGGTACTGGAGGAGGCACCATAAATCCACCGCGTGGGGGCCGCGCCGGCGGGGCTGACAAATATTTCCTCTCCGGGGGAATAATTTGACTTAAGCTCATAAGGTAAATTAGAGACCAGCCACGGTTCACTTTCCGCATACTGCACTGGAGTCGGCTGCGATCCAACGAACACCGATTGGTAGAATTCATCTGCGGTTGCGGGTTTATAGAGCACCGAAGAATAACCGGCACCCGACTCCGGGTAATCCCAGAAACGGGCGATTTGTCCCCCTTCCCTGGTGGTGGAATTATAGGAGTCGGGGTTAAATCCGCTTGCCAGGCCCGCAGCGGGGGAGTTATCAGCGGCATTGTAGATGCCCGCAGTGAGGGCTTGGCTACTTAAGGGGCTGCCGGCTGGAATAACGTGCCCGGCCCCCGTCGTGTAGCTTTGCGTCGTGTAGGCCTGGTCCATTGTTCCATTAAGCATGATTCCGCGGAGTGTATTCAGCACGCCTTCTTGCGCAAAACTCATGCTGGTGGCGGAATTTTCTGCGTAAACCGTTTTCCGGTCCGCGCCGGCGGTGAGAATGAAGATCGTGCCCATCAGTGCCAGCAAAACCAGCATGGCCATAACCAGCAGCAAAATCATCCCGCGCATGCGTTGGAATGATGATGAGGGAACCGGGCCTCGGGTTGGCGGAGGAATGCGTTTCCACGTTTCTGAAATCATTGCTCTATTTTACTCTAAACATCTCTTTTCACCGCGTGTGGCTCGGGCATAAAAGAGGACGGGCGCGTCCTGAAACGCTGCCCGCCCCCGATGAATCAACTTCCGAGCGTGTTGACGCAAGTTTCGAATCAGTTCTGCCCCAATGTGTCATTGGGGAACGTGTCGGTGTTGCCGTAGAGGAACTCATAATCATGCCAACCGGTGACCGCCGGATCAGCCGACGTGTTGGTGATTTCCAGCCGCAAGGCATCATACATCACGCCCCAGGAGTGATTGACACTAAGCGTAATGACATTGTCCTGGCCCGGCGGATTCAGATCGGATGTGGGAAACTGCAACGCTGCCCAGCCGTAATACCCGGCATCGCCGCTGCGAATCATGGGATCACTGGCGTGGATGTAATACGGATCCTTCATAATTAACTGATGGCCGTTGAGATTGACAATAAGGTCCGATTCGGATGCCGCCAACGCAACCGACAAGACCACATATTGCCCCTGCGCCTGCTGGGCCGAAGTTGTAGTGAAATGGATTTCCCATGGCTGGCCGGTATACGAGCCGGGACCGCCCGCATTGGTGACATACGACGGTGCAATGTACTTATAGCCATCCGTTGTTTTATCGTTGGAATTGTAGACCCCGGCATATAAGCCCGGATCAAAGTATTGCCATTGATTGGCGGGCCAGACATTGAGATTGTTGGTCGCGGCGTTACTGCCCACGGCAGTGGCATAATAGACCACCTTGCCCTGATTGGCGGAAAGCTCCTGCCAGTAATTATACGCGCCGGAATATTGGCGATCATCCTGACCGGCGGAGTTATGGCCATTTTCGAATTCATTGGCGGAATGATCGGGCGTGCCGATGGTCCAGATAGGCGCGGCGGTGCCGAAATTCTCCGGCGTGAACGTCAGGCCGTGTAACGCGTTAGTCTGACCCGAAGTGATTGCAACATTATCCAACCGCATTTCGCCCCATTGTCCGGGCTGATAAGCGGTGAGACGATAGGTGCCGGGAACCACATTGTACAAAGTCGTATTTCCCGATGAATTTAAGTACCCCCAATATTGATATCCGTTGGCCGATTGCTGAAAGTCCTTGCCTGGGTCGGACAGCACGACAACATTGTTATTAGCATTACCGCTCCAGCCCAGCGTGTCTGTAATGAAAGGCTGCAGATTGCCGCGCTTGGAGTCCGGGATATAGCCATTGGCAAGAAGAATGCCTTCATAATTGAAAAAACCTAAATCATTGGCGGCACTGTTGGCGGCGTCCTGATACATGGAATTCAGATTGGGCGTGGCCGGGTCTACGGCGTTGAAGTGCAATGCGAAGGGTCCAAACAGCCGGGACGAATTGACGCCCTGTGGCGGCACGTAATCACCACCGCCGTAATGGGCGGAAATAAATTCATCAAGCAATTGCGGAATCACAGGGCTGCCGGATACTATACTCTGCTTGGTAGGGCCATTCGTAAGCGTTTCGGTACTGGGGTTGACAAACCAGGCCGCCACCGAGTTGGCTCCCAGATTACCGGTGTATTCACCGGTAATCAGGTGGTACTGCTCATACGT
>JAKBAC010000020.1 GCA_021809365.1 Planctomycetota bacterium
GTAAATACCGTCGTCGTCGCCGCCCCTTTGCGTTCTTACGCCCCTTTGCGGTTTCACCCCGTTGTTCGTTGCTCGTTGAGCGCAGCGTTTCGTTGAAGCATGTCGTTCCCTCTTCGTATCTTTGTGTCGTTGTGTCTTTGTGGTGAATTCCTCGTGGCCTTTCGTTTAACCTCTGTGTCCTCTGTGATCTCTGTGGCAAACCGTCGTCGTTTCCTCCGTTTACCTCAGCTACCTCGTGGTGAATATCGTCGTCGCCTCCCTAAAGCGCGGTGAAGCCGCCTCGCTCGCTAAACATCAGGTCGCAATCTGTTACCTCGTGGCTCCTAACTCCTACCTCCTAACTCCTCGTCCATCTCCTAACTCCTAAATGCTGGCGGTGCCGCCGCGTTGCAAAATCGGTCACAGGCCCGGCTCATGAGCCGCGGCCCCATTGAAGTAGAGATACATTGATATATCGATATTTCTCCTACTGCCCGGGGCGGGAGTCGAACCCGCACGACCGAAAACGGTCACAGGATTTTAAGTCCTGAGCGTCTGCCATTCCGCCACCCGGGCTGGAAAATAACATTATCATTGGAAATGAGTTGTTTTCAACCTGAAACGCAATTTGACCGCAATACGCGCACTTGTGGGGCCTGACACTTTCTCCACAATTTTCATTTCCGGCATGACATTGGCTACAATTGCGCAGGTATGAAAGGCCGCGATGATTATTATTGATGCTTACAACTGCCTGCACGCCGGAAGCTCCATGGCGGGACCATGGAATGGTTTATCCCTCCGTGAATTGTGCCGACTGGTTGAACGGGTGGATAGGAAGATCGTGCTGGTGATGGATGGATCCCCAAAGCCCGACGAGCCACGCGGTAACGAATTTCCAGATGTCACACTGATGTATTCAGGTCGCGGCGTCTCGGCGGATTCGGTCATCATCGACATGGTCGGCAACAGTACCGGGTCGCGAAACATCACCGTGGTGAGCAATGACCGTGCGGTAAAATCCGGGGCGCGCCGTGGCGGAGCCAAAACGGTCGCGTGTGAAGCATTTCTGGCGGGTGTATTACGCCGCAGATCAGCCATGCGCATGTATTGGAAAACAGCGGAGCCGATGCGCAAATCCACCGGCGAATCGATGGATACCGATTACTGGCTGCACGAATTCGGCTTCAATGGCGCACGCGGGAAAACGCCACCATCCGCCGATGCGCCGCGGCAATCCGCCGACGACCTCGCACTGGAAAATATCAACCGCATCAACATGATAGACATGGAGGAAATTCTGCGTCGGCGACCACCGCCTGAACAATAGTCACGAACCAGCCACAATGATCTACCGCAGCATAGCCAGGAGAATTTTCTGATACTCCAGCATTCCCATGCGTGTATGCGGCTGCACCACCAGCAACACATCAATACCTGGTGGAAATTCATGCTGGGCCAGTCGCCAGGCCTCACGCACGCGGCGGCGAAGCGCATTTCGTTCCACCGCTGATCCGCATTTTTTCGCAATGGATATGGCCACGCGTGCTGATGCATCATCCGCGCGCCGCACGACGCAGGCCATCAACGGCTTGTGCCGACGCCGCCGGCCTGTCTTATACACGGTATCAATAAGTTTTTTTCCTGACAGCCGCGTGGATTTGAGAAATCGGAAAGAATGCTTCACGTTCGTTCCATCGTTTTGATTCCCTTGTACCGTTCTGCCGCGACTGAACATTCCATGGTCCATGGGCCGCATTCCCAATTTTCAGAGCATGACGTAGTTGCGGACCTTGCAGCCTAGTGCCCTGTTCCACCCGTAATTACGGGTGGATTGGCCTCAAACCGGCCAGATGCCAGGAGTCGGCGGCGAGAACCGGGTTCGTAAACCCCTTGAGCCGACGCGACGCCGCAGATGGCCGGTTTCAGGCCAACCCTACGGGCGGGTGCCAAGGGGCCGTGGGCTTTGTCGCTCGTCGTCAACGTATGTATTCATACGTAATCCTTCTCGCTTCGCGCCCACAACCCCTTGGCCCTCCGTCAACCCGTAATTACGGGTGGAACAGAGCACTAGGTACCACTTGCGTGCGGCAATGGCATAATCTGAAAACGGTCAGTGCTTGGGTTTGTAACCCAGCGGCAACAATTGCGACGCGGGCGGTAGCGGGGCATATACCGGATGCGGCTCTGTCTGATACCAGTATGCCACCGAGGAATAATCCGCCTTGACATTATCCCATGGTCCGACCTGAATCGTAAATCGAATCGACTTTTTGAACGGAATGGCATCCTCAATATGCCAGCGATAGGCACTGACGCGCCAAGTCTTCTTATCTTTGATTAAACATCCGTGATAGGGCGCGGAATAAGGCCCTTTATCAAAATACCATCCGCTGCAAAAGTAATCCTCGGTGCCCGTGCCTTCAATCGCGGGCATGATCTGCCCTGGCTTGGCCGGCCCGATACCTTGATAGAAATTACCTTTTGCGGGTGCATCAATGTAGACCATTTCGTTGCCTTCAAGAAATTCAAGCCCATGATCCTGCACATTGTGCATGAACAATGCGGTGCCCACGTATTGTCCACGGCCCGTGGTGTTGAGAATGACATAATTCTGCCCTGGCGGTACCGGCCTTTCCTGCCGCCAGAGGGCGTGAAACTCCAGCATCTTCCGCGGAACTTTCTTGTACGCGTCGAAGCCGATGTTCCAAAAAAATTTTTTGATCGGTTTACCGGTCTCATTGGTAATGGTCCAATAGGCACTTTTATGAAATGGCATGGGCCACCAGCAATTGTAGCCGCCGCTGGTTTCCTCCAGTGGAGCCGATTTATAGTCCACCTGCTGGCCAAATCCAACGCCGAAAAAGGCTCCCAGCGGTGCGCGAACGCTGGGATGCTTTTCGCCATCCCAGTACATCCTCAAAATCAACTGGCACCGATCCGCCGTGTTGCCGGGAAAAGTACACCAGAATCTGCGGACAATTCCAGCGCCTTTATAATTCAACAGCACCAGCGTCTGGCCCGGAGCGATACTACGGTAGTCCTTATTTGCGCCTTTGCGATCCCAACTGCTCGCGTGCATGGCGGTACCCGTGCGTTCAAGCGGTAAACCAGCAAGCGGACTGCCCAGCCCCGGTGTGTTCCCCACCGTTTGCCCTTTGATGATCGGGCACAACAGCAACAGCATACCTACCATCATCCATGGGACCTGACGTTTAGAATTTCGCATGGTGTTATCCTTAAACGAGATATTGATGACTATTACGTCCGCTGCATTTCTCCGGCACAGCGTTATCGTACTAATGCCGCCAATTGACCTCCGCTTCTTCCACTGTTTTACACTTGATCTCCAGCAAAATCAATATAGCGGATAAAAAACGAATTCGGCGGGGCCGAACGGATTCAATTATTGGCGTTCCGAGCTGACGGGACAGCCGATGCGGGGAAATATGACTATACGCGCGTACGGCGTCACGCTTGTCCGTGCGTGCCGTCGCTTGACTTTCCGTCATAAGCCGGTAAAAGTGAATGAAGTAGTGTTGAGCCTAAGGATTATTGTTTTACTCCTCACTTGACTACCGCGAGACAGGCCTCCGGCGTTCTTCTTGGTCAGGATAAATGCCTTGATCCGACCAACCACCATCCCAAAACGTGCCTCGCTGGCAGAGGATTGTAAATGGATAAGTTGCTGGTCATAGTTGGTTGCACGGCCACGGGTAAATCGGAATTGGCCGAATCGCTGGCGATGGCGATGCCGGGAGCAGATGGCAAACCCGCCACCATCATGGCGGTCGATTCCATGCAGGTGTATCGCGGCATGGACATCGGAACCGCCAAACCTTCCGCGGCGGTTCGCGCGCTGATTCCGCATAGCATGATCGATATCGCCGATCCATGGGAGTCATTTTCCGCGGCGCGCTTCGCGGCACTGGCCGCGCCTGTTCTGGAACATCACCGTCTGCAAGACCGTCCACTGATTCTTGTCGTCGGCACAGTGTTGTATCTGCGTGCGCTATTGGAAGGGCTGTTCGAAGGGCCACCCGCGGATGCCAAGATTCGGCGGGAGCTGGCGCGCCGCGCGGAATACGATGGTTCCACGGAACTGCACAAGGAATTAGCCCGCGTGGACCCCCTGGCGGCACAGCGGATTCATCCCAATGACCTGCGCCGTATTACGCGAGCTTTGGAAGTATTTCAAATCACCGGCCAGCCGATCAGCACACTGCAAACACAATGGCGGGCGGGCCGGCCGCGACTGGATTACCGCATGATTGGACTGATGCGCAACAAGACGGACTTGAATCATCGCATCAATCAGCGGGTAAAAATCATGATCGACGATGGCCTGCTCAAGGAGGTGCGCGACTTATTGGATGCCCCCAATAGCCTGTCCATGCAGGCGCGGGAGGCGGTAGGCTACAAACAGATCATTGACCATCTGACCGGATCGTTGTCGCTGGATCAGGCTATTGAGCAAATTAAAATTCAAACTCGGCATTTGGCCAAGTTACAGCGTACCTGGTTGAAGCGATTCGACGCCGTTAACTGGTTCACCGCCTTGCCGCAACAGCCCACGGCGGAACTCACGGGGCAGATTATTGAATCGCTGACGCGGCAATCAGCAGTAATCTGATGCCGTCGGTAATTGTTACGGAGACGCCGATGAAAATTCTGGCCATGGATGTTGGATCATCCTCAATCAAAGCGGCTTACTGCAAAAATGGCCGCGTGAAGCATATTGAACATGTTCCGCTGGCCACCACGCTGTGCGGCACCGAAGTGGAGATATCCGCGTCCAGTCTGCTGAAAGGTTTTCGCAAGGCGATCCGCCAAATTACGCAAACACATCATTCCATTGACGCCATCGCCATCGACAGCTTTTGTCCCGGCGTAGTCGCTCTGGACAATCGTGACACGCCGCTGTTCGGATGTGTTACCCATCAGGATCGCCGCAGTCTTCAACAGGCCGCAACCATTGAACATGAAATTGGCGCGACCCGCCATCTGGAACTCACCGGAAATCGCCCCTTCCCCGGCGGCATCGGCAGCACCACGTTGCTGTGGTTTAAGGAAAACCGCCCGGCGTTATTCAAGAAAATCGCCCGTATCGGTCAACCCACATCTCTGTTGGTGCGGCATCTGACCGGACAGTGGGTGATCGACCCCTCGCAGGCGGCATTTCTGGGCCTATATGACTCCATCAAATTAACGGGCTGGATCGCCGAGTTATGCGCCATGGTCGGCGTGACGGAAAAACAACTTCCCCGCCTGCTATTCGCCGATGACATCGCCGGAAAAGTCAGGCCCGCCGTGGCCGATCAGCTTGGATTGCCCGCAGGCTGTCCGGTTTTTACGTCTCTGGTGGATACCAGTGCCGCCATGCTCGCCACCGATTGTCGCCCCGGACGGTTGGTCCATAGCGCCGGCTCCACGGATGTCCTGGCGCTATGTCTTGATAAACCCGCACCGGCGGCTGATATTCTCACCCGGCCACTGGGCACAGGAAAGACGCTGCCCCGACGCTGGCTGGCCGTAAGCACCATCGCCGCCGGTGGCTCGACCATGCACTGGTTGAAGGATAATTTATTTGCGGATTATTCGACTAGAAAATTTCGCAAGCTCCTCGAGCACATCGGCGAACAGCCTCTCAACAAGGTGTCATTGCCGACCCCCGGCGTCGAATTCGCGCCTTATTTGGCCGGGGATCGCACGGCGATGGAGGAAAAGACCGGCACCTTCAGCGGATTAACACTGGCCAGCACACGCAAAGATATGCTCCGCGCCGCGGTCACGGCATTGGCGCAAAGCAGTCGGCGACGGTTTGAGAGGCTGGCGGAAATTCACCCCATTGACAAGGAGGTATTTACCATGGGCGGACAGGTGGAGTTGGCCGCGATCATGCATGCTCGTTGGCCGGGACACTGCAAATTTACAACACTACAAACCGAGGCCATCGGTGGACTAAACCGTTTGTGTTCCGGTTTAGACTCAGCTTAATAAGGCCGCACACAAAACGGAGTTTTACCGCCGGAATTTTCAGGTATTCGCAATTATGCCCGACACAGTTGAAACATTTGACATTATTCGTCCCACGGACCATCGATTGATAAGCCGCGGCATTGATTGTGTTCTTTCCGGTGCGGAAATATTGCCGCACTCGAATTCAGGTGATCTGGCCGCCCGCCGCCGATCTTTTGATGAACACTGCCTCAAGCACGGCGTGGACACCTCGCGACAGGTGCTGGCCATGCAGGCACAGCTTATTGTCGGTGCATGCCTCTGGGTCGGCACGGCCGGGCGAACCGCTATGTTTTATGCGCCCGGCAATATCGCGCCGGATCAGCAACTGCGGCAGGCACAAGTTCGCTGCGTGGCGGAAGCCTGCCGGGATGCCGCAGCCGCACGCATGGTTGTAGGACAGGCTATTCTCACTCCCGAAACTCTGGCCGTTGCCGCACTGTATCGCGCGGCTGATTTTTTTGAACTCGCGACATTGTTGTACATGCGTCGCGGATTGCCGTGGCGCAAGCCGTCGTTTGAACTTCCGCCGGATTTTCAATTGGTGTCTTACACGCCGGATCGCCGCGCGGATTTCGGCTGCGCCATCGAAGCCAGCTATCATCAGACGCTGGATTGCCCGCGGCTCACCGGTATGCGCTCCATGGAGGATGTCCTCGCCGGACATCAGGCGGTCGCCTTCGATCCCTCGCTCTGGCTTCTGCTTCTGCGCGACGCGCAGCCGGTCGGCGTACTGCTGATGGCGCAGCGGGAAGAGAACGCGCCTCTGGAGTTGGTTTATCTTGGATTGGCACCGCAGTGCCGGGGAATGGGATTGGGCGGACAATTAATACAATTGGTGCTGCAAACGGCGATGCGGGTGCGGGCCGCCGGCATCACACTGGCGGTGGATCGCGCCAATACACCGGCGGTTCATCTTTATAACCGCTTTCGATTTGAGCAAATTGCCCAGAGGCAGGTGTTGATCCGTCCACTTGAAAATCCGCCGCACCACGATTAATTTTTGAACGCGCAAATGTGGCGGCGAACGTTGCATCGCTTTTTCCCCACGTAACGGCACCGGGTGATCACCCACGGTGCCCTGAAGCGTTACGCAACGGAGCACCGTCATAACCATGCGGTGCCGTCGTCGTGCGCTCGGGGCACACGCTCGCAAGTCTCCACCACGCGTCAGCGCCACTTCTCCATTGCCACACAGCCTTCAAAACACCCTGCAAATCCGGCCCGATTGAAGCAACACATCGCGCTTTTTTGTCACTTTTACACAATATTAACGTTACCCTGTGGACAATTCGTGCATAAAGATTTTTTTTTGTCATGAAGTCATTGTCGCGCTTGCGTTCCGGCCATGGTGGAAAAGAAAATCGTCGAAAACCTGTTGAGTCTTTGACAAAACAAGCGTGTAATAGCTGTCAGCTTTTACCCGGGCATATCGCTTACCGCACCGGGTGAAACACGGCGATGGAGCGCCGGATGTCGTGCAGAACCAGGACGGTTCGTTGTTGTGTTTCAACAGCCGTGAAGGGTTTGTCACCGCTCATCCGGAAAGGAGTCGCCTGTGTCTGTGCTGATGATTGAAGAATCGACCGCTCCATCTGATATCTGCGTTCCCATACAACAGCATCTCAGGGAACGCATCGGTGCTCAACGCTTTGACCAGTGGTTTGACCGGCCCACGCAATGGGCAATGGCGGACTCCACGTTGACCATCCGCGCCGCCAATACGTTTTCCGCCAATTGGATACGCACCAAGTTTGCCGATGATCTACGCGTGGCCGCCACAGAGATCCTGGGATTCGCTCCGACGATAACCGTTGAAACCTCCGAACTGCCACCCACACCGCCGCGCGCGCCGGTCGCCGCTGCGCCGTGTGCATCCGTTCCGTCGAAGCCTGTCGGCCTCAACAGCCACTATACCCTTGAAGAGTTTGTGGTCGGCCCGACCAATCAACTCGCCTATCGTTGTGCCTGCGCGGTGGCGGAAGAACCGCGCAAACATTTCAACCCGCTTTTTATTCATGGCAATTGTGGACTGGGTAAAACGCATCTCCTGCAGGCCATCTGCCGCCGATTCCAAAGCAGGCATCCCGATAAAACATGGGTCTACATGACCGGTGAGCAATTCACTAATGATTATATCGAAAGCATTCGCCTTCATCGCACCGAAGCGTTTCGCCGACGTATTCGGCAGGTGGATTTGCTGGTCATTGATGATGTTCATTTTTTTATGAATAAAAAGCACACGCAGGAAGAATTTCTGCACACGTTCAATGCGATGGACTCTTCCGGAAGACAGGTGGTGTTGTCCAGTGATTGTGCCCCGCGGAATATCACGGCCCTGACGGACGCTCTGACCACGCGCTTCTGCAGCGGAATGGTGGCCCGAATTGATTCGCCGGATTTGCCCACACGCCTGGATATTTTGCGCCGGCTTGTGGCCCGCCGGGAATGGCGCATTGAGGAGGTGATGCTTTTGCAACTGGCGCGGCAACCCGTCGCCAGCGTGCGGGAGTTGGAGGGACTGCTGCTGCAAACCGTCACCGCCGCCGAATTGTGCCGATCCGGTGATGTTGCCACTTCCGCCAATGATATGCAAGTCCTGATGAGCGGGATTCATGAGCGCATCGGCTTTTCCACCCCACCAACGGTGGACCGCATTGTGCGCGCCTGCGCGGACTATTTCAGCATTGCGCCCGGCGTTGTGGCCGGCAATTCCAAACTTCGTGTGGCCACCACGGCGCGGTCCATCGCCATGTACCTGATCCGCCGGCACTCTCACATGAGTTTTCCGGACATTGCCCGCGCTATCGGCGGACATAACCATTCCACGGTCATTGGTGCCTGTCAGCGCGTTGAAACGCAATTGGCCGGCGGACACGTTATCGCCTGGACTGCTTCCGACGGCCCACATCATCAGGCCCTCGCTGAAGTCATTCACACGATCACCGATCAGATCCGACGCAAATAGCGCCTTCTGTGGGTGGACTGATGACAACCTCGATGTTTCGTGTGTTTTGTGCGAGCGTTGAAAGCCTGCATCTGTTATGCCGAAAAATCAGCGTCATATAATTTGAACGACTGTCAAAAAGCAATGCAACCAGTAGCGTAGAGGCCACAGCAGCGCGATAACTGCTGTAACATTTGCTGCCACATTCGCGCTCAACGGCCACGGGATTGCTCCCATGGCTGTGTAAACATGATTGCCTGTTCGATTTCCACCTGCTCTACGACAGCCGCCGCGGGTGCCCCTTTAGGCATCGCGAAAAAATAACCTGAGCATTCTGGCTGGTTCTTTTGGCCGTCGGCGGCGTTGCCCGCTCGTTACAGAATCCATGCGGATATGCGCCTCGCGAGCGCCTTGCCGGCGGTCAAAATTCCTGCGCCATAATTGCTCACGTTATTTCTTCGCGATGCCTTATTCCGCCAGATGGAAAAGTAGGTGCCCTGCCACACCATGCTAAATTCGCGGCGCACGGATGCGAAGGCCGGATTGACCCACAGCCCGTACTTGCCATAGCCACGGCGCACCACAATATAATGCGCCGCCAGCGCCTCCCGCCGCAGGCGGCGCATTTCAATGGCCGTAGGAATCCCCGGCTCCGGAAACCAGCTCAATGGCATGGACATTCCCTTTGGCATCCACGGCAAATAGCCATTGGAAAGTATCAAGGTGCGATGCCCCCCTACTTTTCGTACCACATACCGCCATTGTGCCAATTGCGGCTCATACGCCCACAACCAGCCGGTCTGGCGATTCCGCACTTTATATTCCCAACTTGATCCCACAATGGCGGCGTTGCGCAACTGGCTGCAGACGGCCAATATGCCAAGTACCGTCGCCAGTTGCACCTGCCGCCGCCTACAGCGGCTGATGACCACCGCGGTGAACAGCACCGGCAGGTACGAATAATATTCCCACGAATATTTCCATCCATAAAAACCCAACACAAAAGCGACGTGCATGAGCGCCATGGACAAAGCCGTTTCCATAAACGCATCAGGTTCGCGGACGAAATCACCGATTAGTCCGCCGGTCAGCAGCTTTCGCAATCCGCGTTCACCGGTATGTCTCTTCCCCAATCCGCGAAACAATACCACCAGAAGCAAAATGACGGACATCACGATCCAGATGCCCGCAGGCGTTACCAGATAGTAATACCACGAATGAACCAGCGGCGACCAGAACCGCAATCCGCTTCCGGAAAAAAAGCCGAAATGTGTGTCATCATACGTCCGCAATCCTGTAATGGGCACGATGGTCAGCAGCAGAGATGTAAGGCCAAAACGCCAGATCATCGCCCCGGCCATCAACAGACCGACCATGATCGCCGGCGCGATACGCCGCAGCAGTTCGGCGATAGATCGCGTACTGCGAAACCAATCCCAGAATGTCCAGATCACCAGCAGCAAACCATACACATACGCCATTGATGGCTTGACGAACAGACATGCTGTGCAAATGGCCAAAGCCCGTTCACGTCGTCCGCTCGCCTGTTCGGCGATGGCCCAAAGCAACAGCAAAGCCTCCAGCGGGTGCGTCAGCGTCAGATAGCACGGCATAATGGCCACGGGCAAAGCCAAAAACAGAAACCACAACGCCGGGCGCGATAATCGCATGGCCAGGGCAAAGCGGGCTATTGCCAAGGCCATGAGAACTTCCATGACCGATGTCATTATTAAAAACGCAGCGGGCGTGCGCCCCAGCAGCAGAAAACCCCAATGCGCCACCATCAAACTTGCCAGACCATGCGTATATCCGAAATCAATTGCGGGCCTCATGCCCATGGAAATCAGCAAGTCACCTTTTAAGGCCGTGCCCGGATCATAAAAAGAAAAAAACGTCCAACCGGCAATTCGTGGCAATTGCAAGAACTGCAACAACAACAGCACCAGGGCCAATGCCGCCGCCAGCGGCCAGAATCGCCATGGTACCGCCCCGCCACGATTTACTTTTACATCCGCGCTTTGCTTTGGGTTACTTGAGCTTGGGGATAATGAATCGCTGTTCATGGCCGGAATTCTACCGCAAATGCCAACATCCGTAACAGATTTCAGCCAATGGCCGCGAAAAAATTGCCGCATCCGGGCATGTCGGGTTGCCATCAGGGCGTTACCCCGCTACGCTAACAGAGTATGAATAACGCAAGAAGGAGCGAATTGAATGAAGTTTTCCGGTGATCCAGCGACCATTGTGCGGCAATCCATGCAAGAGGGGCCGTCGGCCAATTCTCTTGTGCCGATTGTGGTTGAAAAAAGCGGGCGTGGTGAACGTTCTTACGATATTTTTTCCCGACTACTGCGTGATCGGATCATTTTTCTGGCCGGCCCGATTGATGATGACATTGCCAATCTGGTTATTGCGCAGTTGTTATTTTTGTCCAATGAAGATTCTAAAACCGACATCAATTTTTACATCAACAGTCCGGGCGGGTCGGTAACGGCGGGGCTGGCAATCTACGATACGATCCAATTTTTACGCTGTGATGTGGCCACGACCTGCGTCGGTCTGGCGGCAAGCATGGGGGCATGGTTGCTGGCCGCCGGAAAAAAGGGAAAACGTTTTGCGCTGCCCAACAGCCGCGTGATGATTCACCAGCCGTTGATCGGCGGAGTCATGCAGGGAACGGCAACGGATTTGGCCATTGAAGCCAAGGAAATGATTCGCTTGCGGCAGCGGATGTTTGAGATACTCGCACACCACACGGGGCAGACCGTTGAAAAAATTCACAAGGATTGTGATCGCAACCTCTGGCTCGAAGCCGAGGAAGCGATTGCCTACGGCGTGATCGACGAGAAACTGGGGCGGATGGCGGCACCCACGCCAAGCCGCGGCAGTGATATGGCTCCCCCCGGTGGTGATACCGAAGCACCGGATCAATAAAGGCGGGCAATGACTGATGACGAATCGTTTATTACAACGGTTGGTTACACTGCCGGGCCACAGCGCGGCCTTGATGCTGGGCACGGCGCTGGTGCTATCCGCTCTGGTGGGCTGTGCCAATTACCGGCAAAATGCGCCTCTCTATCATCAGAATGTGGTATTGCAGAATCAGAATTCGGCATTGCAATCCACCATTCGCAGGCAAAACATCACGATCGCGGAACTGCGAAGCCAACTGGCCGCCAAGACTCCGCGCATTGCCACATTGCCCCCCCACCGCCTCTCTGAACTCTTTACCGTCAGCGCCGTTCATATCACATCGGATACTTCGGCGGCGCACCTGAGAAATGCAAAAGCCTTCAATGGCTTTCGCGTATTTGTGCGCACGCTGATGCCGGGAAATATGGTACTGCCCGCCACCGGCACATTTACCATTGAAGCGTTCGATCTGGGCATCAAACATGGTTCGCAACGGCTGGGCGAATGGGTCTTTACCCCGGAGCAAGTGAAAAAATTATGGTATGGCAACCTCGGTCTCAATGAATTCTGCTTCGACTGCCCATGGAAAAAGCCGCCGACACACCAGCAGATCACCTTTCATGTGACCTTTCATGACTCCCTCACCGGTCAGACATTCACCGATCAGCGCGTGATCACGATCAAGGATTGATCGACCAACGCTTCATGCGAAGCGCCGCACGATCAGCGTGTCATTCTGCCCGCCGAAGCCGAAGCTGTTGGACATGGTGACATCCACCTTGATTTTCCTGGCACAATTGGGGACATAATCCAGATCGCATTGCGGATCGGGAACACGGTAATTGGCGGTTGGCGGGATAATCTGATCCCGGATGCACAACACACAGGCAATGGCCTCCACCGCGCCGGCTGCCGCGATCAGATGTCCCATCATGCTTTTTATACTGCTGATGGGAACAAGTTTGGCGCGTTCCTTGAATACGCCCTTGATGGCATCGGTTTCGGTGGAATCATTTTCCTTGGTTCCCGTGCCATGGGCATTGATGTAATCTATATCCGTAATCCGCATCTCTGCATCGCGCAAGGCGGATTCAATGGCGACAATCGCGCCGCGGCCTTCCGGATGTTGATCTGTGACGCGATACGCATCAGCACTGCTGCCGTAGCCCACCACTTCCGCCAGGATTTTCGCTCCGCGCGCCTGTGCGTGCGTAAGACTTTCCAGAATCAGCACGCCCGCGCCTTCGCCGATAACAAAGCCGCTGCGCGTGGCGTCAAATGGGCGACAGGATCTGGCCGGGTCCTCGTTGAAGGTGGATAAGGCGGTCAGACGATTAAATCCCGTGACGCCGAACGGGTGGATCATGGAATGGGCACCGCCGGAAATAATGACTTCGGCGTCGCCATGGCGGATTAATTCCGTGGCCTCTCCCAATGCCTGGGTGGAAGCGGCGCAAGCGGTCAGACAATTCAGCGCCGGGCCGCGCGCGTTGAATTCCATGCTCAGATGTGAAACCGGCATCGCGGGTTCCTGCTCGATTTCCCGCAACGCGTTAAATGAACGCAACGCCCGTTGCCCCCACGGGGCCATATCCAGACTGCGGCTTTGATCATTCCAGGCGGCCAAAGCCGTGCGGGTGAAATTATTGAAATCCAGCGCCGCATCACCGCTGCCCAGATAAACCCCGACGGAATAGGGATCCATTCGTGCCGCCTCCCCCGATCCCGGCAGTGGCAGGCCCGCCATCCGCCACGCCTGCTGTGCCGCATCCAAAGCGAACCCGGTCGCACGGCTGATTTCTTTATGCTTTCCCGATTCCTTGAGACTTTCCGGGAGATGATAATTTTTCACCTCCGCGGCAAACTGCGTGGGAAATGCGCTGGCATCAAATAATGTCGTTGGCGCAATGCCGCTTTCACCAGCCAGCAACTTCGGCCAGACTTCATCAATGGTCCGCCCCAGCGGCGTAACCCAGCCGATTCCTGTAATGACCACACGATTTCTATGATTTCTCATGATTGCTCCGTTAGAATCAGGCCCACGCCTGATGATGTTGCCGGTGAAACATTCTCAACGATATCGGCTTAACAGCACGGCGGAATTTTGCCCGGCGATTGATCCTGTACTTACCAGCACATGATCAATCACGGCGTCATGCGTCTGCCGCGATACCTGAAGTTCCGCAATCGGATGCGGGCAATTGACCGCGCCGGGAATGGCCTGATGGCGCAGGGCCAATGCCGCCGCCGCAAGGTCCAACGCCTGCGATCCGGCACCCGCATCCCCAAGTCCGCCACGTATGGGCAATACTTCTGGCCGGTGGGCACCAAATACCCGATGAAGCGCCGCCGCTTCCGCCTGATCATGCGCGGCGATGCCGTAGCCACAGGGGATGACCAATTGCACATCCGTGGCGTTGATCGTCGCATCGGCCAGCGATTTCCGCATGGCCATGGACATCGCCTCACCCGTCGGATCAGTCCCGGCAATGCCGCGCCCGCTCGATGAGGCACCGAGGCCCGCAACCTCGGCATAAATTTGGCCGCCGCGGGCCAGGGCATGTTCCAAGGCTTCAATAATCAGTACACTGCCCCCCTCGCCAATCACCGTTCCCGATGCCGCCTGATCCATCGGCCTGCAAGCCTGCGCCGGCTGATCGTTTCCTGAAGTGGTCAAGCGATTCAGCAGCGTCCAGCGCATCAATCCCATGGGATGAACCATGGATTCGCAGCCTCCCACCAGGGCAATGTCAGCCTGCCCACGCTGAATGGTCCGACAGGCTTCCGCCAATGCCAGACCCGCGGACGCCTGCTGGCATGTAATCGTGTTGGAAGGCCCCTGAGTGTCATGGATAATACTGACGTGACACGCCAGCATATTGGGAAGATATTTCAGCAGCCACAATGGTGTCAGCCGGTCCATGCCGCTGGGCTTGGAGGGATCATCTGATCGTCCCCACTTGTGTAGGTCCAATCCACCGTCATCCGTCCTGGCGGCTGCCATGGCCGCCGTTAATTCATTGAGATCGGCACAAATCAGCCCCGCGCCAATGTTGCATCCGATGCGACGCGGATCCACATCCAACCAGGAATTGTCCGGCTTTTTTCCCCCGAAGGTTTCCAGCACGCCGCGCGTGGCCAGATGCGCATCCCGCACGGCACCATCGGCAGCCACCACGGCCAGCTCAATATCGCGGGCCATAATTTTAGTGGCCTTGCGATAACTCTTGGGAACGAACTCCACAGTTTTGAATGTCGGCACCTGCCCAGCCACCCGGCTGGGAAAGGCCGCGGGATCAAAGGCCGACAGGGCCGCAACCCCGGATCGCATGTCGAGCAGCCCCTTCCAGAAATCCGTGCTTGTTAAACCGAGCGGGCAAACCGCTCCAACCCCAGTAATAACCACACGCCGCATGAATTCTCCGCATCAAATCGAAATATACATCGCCGAACACCCATCCGAGCCAAGGCTCCGCCGGGGTGCCGTTCCATGGCCAAGATTAGCCGCTAAATTCCGCAATAGGGTCGTTGGAATCTAGGATTGCCCGCACCTTTCCTAAGACCTCATCAAGTATTTCCACTGTGGCCCTGGCAACAAACTCAAACTCTCGTTCTCGAAAATCAATACTTTTGACCTGATCCGTCAGAACTACACTATCGATTGAGCGACCGGCCTTTTCAGGCAGTATCCCCCGCGGAACCAGAACATCAAAGGGCCAGGGATCGGAATTTGATGTAATGGGACATACCACGGCGAATCCCGTTTTACGGGCAAACGATGCTGTTGAAAGCACCAACGCATAATGCCGACTTGCCATTTCTCGCCGAGCTGACGGAGAAAAATTGAGGTGCACAAAATCCCCGCGTTCAGGAAAATAGGTGTATTGGGCCACGGATCATCGTCCTTCAGAACAATTCTTTTCCAAGTCGCCCGTTGATCTGCTGGGCGTGCGGATTGTGCCCCGAACATTGCCGCAGTAATGACGACAGCTTATAAACCCGCTGCCGCCGCGTTGGTTGGATCAACAGCCCGTGGCTTGCCGGTGTAAGCCTGACCAAGGTGCCCGGCTCAAGCCCCATTTGTTGAGCCATGGACTTGGGTATCCGCAAAGAGCGGCTGTTTCCCCATTTTTGTATTTTTGCAATGACAGCCATATTTCACATTCCATCGTGTTACACCGCAATGTCGATACGATGAGTATACAATCATTTGAATTCGTAAACAATTACACGCAATTTCAAGTTTCAGCGCTCTGGCAAATTTTCTAAAAACGCGCTAGCATTGTTTTGCATTGAAATTTGAAATGCTTTGGAACTTTTCCCATGAACGCAATAATCCTCTCCATCGGCGATGAACTGACTACCGGCCTGACCACCAACACCAATGCCGCCTGGTTGGGACGGAAACTTTCCATCCTGGGAATACACTGCCGATTGCAACTGACGGTGGGCGACCAGCAGGCCGCCATCATCGCGGCCATCCGGGAATGTCTGGGGCACTGCGATTTTCTGCTGATTACCGGCGGGCTGGGGCCTACGAAAGATGATGTGACGCGTAGCGCGCTGGCGGAAGCAATCGGTCAGCCATTGGTGCGGGATGATGCTGCGCTGCGTGATCTTGAAGCATTCTTTGAGCGTATTGGCCGCACCATGACCGCCAACAATCGTCTGCAGGCTCTGCGTCCCGCATCCGCGCGATGTATTACCAATTCCTGTGGGACGGCACCAGGAATTATCGCACGTAGCGGCAATACCGAGATATTCGTCATGCCCGGCGTGCCCAAGGAAATGATGGCGATGTTTGAGCATGCATTGCGGCCAATTCTAGAGCAGGTCACTGGGAGCGTTATACAACAAATAGGCAAACTCAATATCTGCGGAGTCGGCGAGTCTTGGGTGGGCGAACAAATCGCGGATTTGATGCTGCGCGGCGTCAATCCGTCGGTTGGTACCACCGTGCATGACGGAATTGTTTCCGTGCGAATTTACGCCACCGGCCCGCGCGATAAAGTCGCCGCCATGGTTGCCCAGAAGGCGGATGTGGTGCGACGTCGGCTTGGAGCGCTGATTTTTTCGGAAGATGATGTCACGCTCGAACAAGTCATTGCGGCCCAGTTGATTCGGCGTCGGGAAACAATCGCCACCGCTGAAAGTTGCACCGGCGGCATGGTGGCGATGATGCTGACCGATGTACCGGGCAGTTCCCATTACTTTTCGCGCGGATGGATTACATACAGTAATCAGAGCAAAACGACGGAACTGGGCATTGACGCGGCGCTCATTGATATAAAAGGTGCAGTCAGTCCGGAAGTGGCCAAAGACATGGCGATCCGCGCGCGGGAAAAAGCAGGCTCCCACTGGGGTATCGGAATAACAGGCATTGCCGGTCCGGATGGCGGCACGACGGAAAAGCCGGTGGGTCTGGTCTATATCGGCATCGCCAGCGCCAAAGACGGCGGGCAGGTTTACGTTCGCCGATGCAATTTTCCCGGCGACCGGCAAAGTGTGCGTTTGCGCGCCAGTCAGATGGCGCTGACATTGTTGCGGCTGAAACTCGAAGGGCTTGATCCGGAGAGTGTTTTGCGGCAGTGACAACCGTAACATATAATTAAATTGGAAAGAGGTGCGTCAATGAAAATTTCACTTAAGCCCCCGCTGCAACGGTTTGTTGCCAAAAAGGTTAAAGCCGGGCAATATCGCAGTCCCAGTGCCGTGATTAATGAAGCGTTGGAGGTGCTTCGCGAGCAGGAGAAATTCACCCCGGAGCATGAGGCCTATCTGCGGCAAGAGCTGCGCCGGGGGCTGCAACAACTGGCATCCGGCCAGCAATCGGATTTTACCGCTCGATCGATCATAGCCGAGGAGCACAGGCGCCTGACGGATAAAGGACGGTACCGTTGATGGTAAAGGTGCGACGGTCTCCGCTGGCCGAGGAAGATTACCGGGATATTTGGCGACACATTGCCACGGATAATCCTGATGCCGCAGACCGGTTTTTGCTTCGGGTGGATTCCAAATTACAATTGTACGCAAAGTATCCGCTGATGGGTTCGGATCGACGATCATTAGGCCCCAATCTGCGAAGTTTCCCGGTGGGTAATTATCTTGCGTTTTACCAGATCGTTCCCGGAGGCATAGAATTGGTGCGATTGCTGCACGCGGCGCGGTCGTTGGAGAGCTTTGTGAAGTAGTCTATTCCAATGCCGCGAGGGCGTCCTCCAGCATGCGGCAGGTCGTAATTTGCATCTGTCGCGGAGCCGATGCGGCGGCGGCTTTGTCGGATTCGCTGCGATGAATGGGAACCAAAAGGCGGCTATACCCCAATCGGCCCGCTTCGCTGATCCGCTGGCCCAGTGCGCCAATTTGCCGAAACTCACCCAGCAGCCCCAACTCACCCATGACCAGCGTCCGGCTGGAAAGTCCACGTTTCATCCGGGCACCGGCGATGGCCAGGGCAATGGCCGCATCAGCGGCGGGGTCGTTCACCCTCATCCCCCCCACCACGTTCACAAACACGTCCTGATCCGCGAGGCGCAAGCCGCCGCGTTTCTCCAGCACTGCAATAATCATGGCCACACGATTGACATCGCAACCACTGACTTTCCTGCGCGCGGAACCCAACATGCTGTCCGCCGTGAGCGCCTGAATTTCCAGCGCCAGCACGCGCGATCCCTGCGTAACCGCGCAAATCACAGAACCCGGCGGAGAACCGGCATGTGGCTCAATCAACAAGGCCGAGGCATCTTCCACACTTTCCAACCCCGCCATCCCCATGCGAAAAAGTCCCACTTCCAGCGTATTGCCATGCCGATTTTTCACACACCGCACAATGCGATGATCGTGATGCGTATCGCCTTCAAAATACAGCACGGTATCGACGATATGCTCCAGCAACTTGGGGCCGGCCAACAGCCCCTGCTTGGTGACATGGCCCACCAGGCAAACGGCCGTTCCACCGGCCTTCGCCAGATAAACCAATTCCGTGGCGCAATCGCGCAGTTGCGAAATGCTCCCGGGCGGAGAGGAATTGGTGGGTTCATAGATCATCTGCACGGAGTCGATCACACACAGATGCGGGCGTAATTTTTGAATCTGGCGTCCAATTTTTTCCAGATTGGTCTGCGCATAGATCAACAATCGCTCATCACTGACACCCAGCCGGCTGGCCCGCAGTTTGGTCTGTTGCGCGGATTCTTCACTGCTGACATAAAGCACACGATGCCCCTGCCGCGCCATGCGATCACCGGCCTGCAGCAACAGCGTGGATTTTCCAATACCGGGATCACCGCCCAGCAATACCGCGGAACTCGGAACAATCCCACCGCCCAGTACGCGATCAAACTCCGGCAAACCGGTGGGCATTCTCCGAATATCAAATTCGGGAATTTCCGAAAGCGAACAGGCCGGCGCATCCTCCCGCGATGCGAACTCTCCCGCGGAAGATTCAGATGGTTCTTCCGATAACGCGCGAGGACGATGGGGATCGGCGGCCGCTTCGGTCATCTGCTCCAAACTGTCCCAGGAATTGCAATCGGGGCACTTTCCCATCCATTTGGGTTGAATCGCTCCACAATTGCGACATACAAAATAAGTTTTTTGCTTCGCCATGGCCGGAATTATACCGGCCCACGGGAATTTGGGATTCCTATTCCGATAATCCGCAATTTTGAATACCGCCGATTTTCTTAATGTTGTGATTTTTTACTTGTATTTGCCCGGTGAAACGTCGAAAATAACAGGTAGATGAGCCTTAACGTAAGATTGAAAGGAGGCATATCGACAAGCAGCGTTCAATGATCGCATTGAACTGAAAGAACCGCGACAGCGGCGTTCTATTTGTGCTCCACCGTACCGCATCCGCAATTGTTTATCTTTCATTACGGTGAATGCAGATCAATGTCGTCGGAGCGGTTTTTTCATGCGCCATCTCAATTGCTCCGCGGCGATGCGGTCAAAATCGATCCAACGGATCCTCGCGCAGCGACAATGGCTTGTTTAATAGTTCGCTTAAAACAAAGACGCTGCGTAACGAAATGGGATTATGCATCACCGCTCGGATGGTTTGCGCAGGCGTGCGCCGGGGAGCGGTGCCGACTGAATGAGTATCGGATTTTTCTTTTACCGCGGACGCGGCAGGCGAAGCCCCCGCAGTTTTTCCAACGGCCGCGGGTGCGGGCGCGACCGCACGCTTTTGTACCGCAGGGGCTTTCGTCGCCGGCACCGCAGGCACGGAGCTTCCGACTACCGCGGCCTTCCGCTGCGGACGCAACGGCGCGCGGCCCGCCCCAGAGGAAGGCGCAACGACCTGCCGGGGCGACGCTTGGCGCGGGCCTGCGGGAAGCGGTGTTGCGCCGGGACGCAGGGCCTTGCGCTGGGCCTCCTGTGCGGCTCGGCGGCGGGCCTGCTCGGCCTGCAACTGCTGAATGGTCACGCGCCCCGCAAGAATATCCTGGGCAAGTCGCTGTGGGTCCTGTGGAAGCTGGCTCATGGTCTATTTCCCGGTTATTTTCTCCGCATTTCCAATGCCTCGGGCACTGCTCATGTCGCGGACGACCGATTATCCGTACCGGAGCCGGTTGCATTGGAACCACCTATGGATTCGCGCATCTGGGTGTCCGATTGCATATTCTTCATCCGGTAATAATCCATGATGCCCAGATTACCTTTGCGAAATGCCTCCGCCATCGCAATGGGAATCTGCGCTTCGGCTTCAATGACCTTGGCCCGATTAAACTGGGCGAGGGCTTTGTTTTCCTGCTCCTGTGCCACGGCCAACGCCCGCCGCTTCTCCGCCTCGGCCTGCGCCAATTGCTTGGCGGCTTCGGCCTGCGCCGTCTGCAGGCGAGCGCCGATATTCTCACTGACATCCATATCCGCAATATCAATCGAAAGTATCTGAAAGGCGGTGCCGGCGTCCAGTCCCTTGGCCAACACGGTTTTACTGATCATGTCCGGCTGTTCAAGGACATGCTTGTAGGTATCGGCGGAACCGATGGCCGCCACGATGCCTTCTCCGACGCGAGCCACAATCGTCTCCTCACTGGCCCCGCCTACGAGTTGCCGCATATTTGTGCGCACCGTGACCCGCGCTTTTACCCGCAATTGAATGCCGTCTTTCGCAACACCCTCATGCGTCTGTCGGCCACTGGCGGCATTGGGCACATCAATGACACGCGGATTCACACTGGTCTGCACCGCTTCAAGCACATCGCGGCCAGCCAGATCAATGGCGGTGGCCTGATTCCACGGCAACTCAATATTGGCGCGATGCGCCGCGATCATGGCTTTGGCGACATTGAGCACATGGCCACCGGACATGTAATGCGCCTGCAGCTGATTGGTTTCCACCGGCAGCCCGGCCTGCACCATGGAAATCTTAGCCGTGACAATCGCCCGCGCATCGACCTTGCGCAACTTCATCCCGATGAGATCAAAGAGGCTGATATCCGCCCCCGCGGAAAACGACTGCAGCCACAGATTAAACACATTGCCCACGGCGATCAGCACAATGATCACAACAACCAGGGCCACCACAAATATCACAACCAGAGCGGCGGATGGCATACGTACCCCCCAATTTCTTTCATAACAGGCCACGAATCGAAATCTCAAGTACCACAATATGACCGGACGCGAAGCCTGTCAATAAAAATGGCTCAGCCAGTAAGCCCAAAGCACAACACCCAAAGCCCACCCAAAGCCCAACAGGCTTGGCAAATTGATCCGCTAAATCTATTATCAAGGGGCTTGGCGGTATCGTGCCCTTAAAGGAATGGCTTTTGATGAATGTAAAACCCTCCACCCCGGCTCCGCGTCATGTGTTGCGCGGCATTGCCGTTCTGGGCAGTACCGGCTCCATCGGAACCAATACGTTGAACGTCATGGATCACTTGGCCAGGCAGGGCCGGCCTTATGAAGTTATTGGTTTGGCGGCGGGGGCAAACTGGAAAACCCTCGCGCAACAGGCTTTGCAGTTTCGTCCCAAAGTGGTGATTTTAAGCCAACCCGCCGCCGCCGCTGATTTAACCGAACTTAAACGTGCTTTACGCCATACAGATATAAAGGTGCAAACCGGCAACAAGGCCGTCATTGACCTGGCTCGACGTGATGATGTGGCGGTGGTTGCGGCATCCGTGGTGGGGGCGGCGGGGCTGGCTCCGGTGCTGGCGGCGGCGGAAGCCGGAAAACGCATCGCACTGTCGAACAAGGAGGCACTGGTTGTCGCCGGATGTCTGGTAATGCCGCTGGCAGAGAAGAAGGGGGCCGCCATCGTGCCGGTCGATTCCGAGCATTCCGCTATTTTTCAATCACTGCGTTCCGGTAAAGCGCGGGAAATTAACCGCATTATTCTCACCGCCAGTGGCGGACCGTTTCGCGGTTGGACGGCCGAAAAGATGCGAACCGCAACGGTGGATGAGGCGTTGAACCATCCCAATTGGCGGATGGGGGCGAAAATAACCATTGATTCCGCCACGCTCATGAATAAAGCTCTGGAGATTGTTGAAGCGCATTGGTTATTCAATCTCCCCGCGGAAAGTATTGATGTGCTCATTCATCCCCAGTCCATAATTCACAGCATGATTGAATTTGTCGATGGCAGTATTATCGCCCAGCTTGGAACTCCCGATATGCGAACCGCCATTCAGTACGCGCTGACCCATCCGCGGCGCATGGCGGGATGCAGCCCCCGGCTGGATTGGACCACTATAAAAGCAATGACGTTTGAACAGCCGGCCGGGCGATTCCCCGCTCTGGAGATCGGTTATGATGTTATCCGACGGGGGGGCACCAGCGGCGCGGTTGCCAATGCCGCCAATGAAATCGCCAATGCGCGCTTCCGCGCGGGCAAGATTTCCTTTGGAAAGATTGTTGAGATAACATCGGGCGTTTTGAAGAAACATCTCGATCATGGTTTTGTGGCCCGGCCAAAGCTTGCTGATTTGCTGGCGGCGGATGCCTGGGCCCGCACGGAGGCTGCTCAATGACGAAGATTAGTAACTCAGGCACGGCCCGCAAATTGCGCCACAATCTGGTGCGCGGGCGCGTCATGCTGCTGGTCATTGGAATGCCGATCGTATTGGCATTCTCTTTAGCCACCGCCGCTGGTAGCGTCTGGAAATCTCTGTTGGTTCTGATCGGCTTTGGCTCGGTTATTTTCTTTCATGAACTCGGACATTTCCTTGCCGCGAAGGCATTTGGTGTACGGTGTGATGTTTTTGCGGTGGGCATCGGCCCGCGACTGTGCGGCTGGCGGAAGGGAGTCGGATTTTCCTTCGGCAAAACCGAGATCGGCCCTCTGAAGCCCGAGTCCATTCCGAACGCGAACGCGATTGCTGTAACGGAAAAAGGTGGCGGCACGGAAGGAAAGCTGACGGTGGGCGAAACGGATTATCGCCTGGCCTGGCTGCCGTTTGGCGGTTATGTGCGGATGTTGGGCCAGGATGACATGGACCCGTCAAAAGTAAGCGAAGATCCCGCATCCTTCGGCAAAAAGCCGATATGGCAGCGTATGATTATCATCTCCGCCGGCGTCACGATGAACATCATTTTCGCGATTGTTGTATTTGCCATCGTATTTCGTCTGGGCCTTAAGGTTGAGCCGGCCATTATCGGCTCGGTGGCGTACAACAGTCCGGCCCAGAAGGCGGGCCTGCACGCCGGCGATCAGATCGTATCCATCAACAATCACAATCCGCGCGGATTTCTTGAATTTCAGGACCTGCAGATGGCATCCGCCTTGAGCAGTCGCGGCCAACCGATCAGTCTGCAATATATCACCCCCGGCAGCCCAAAAATTCATAGTGTTACGCTGGTTCCGACCATTCCACCGGGCGGCGGGCTGTTAAGCATGGGGGTTTCAATGGCACCATCCATGACGTTTCCCAAGATGTCCAAATCCGATTTCAAGTTGCTGACCAAAGTGGATCCGAAGTTGGCGCAATTCAAACCCGGCTCCACCATTGTGGCGTGTAACGGGGTTCCGGTGACTCAATGGGGGCCTCTATATGCCATGATTCAATCCGCCGATGGGCAACCGCTCAACTTAACACTGCGCGCGCCGGATGGAAAATTATATCATGCGATGCGCCGCCCCATCCTTGACCCGCGTAATTGGGCCAATGGAATTCCGCGCATCCTGGGGATGTATCCGCGTATTAAACTGGAAGCCGTGCTGCCGGGCGATGCTGGAGCGGCGGCGGGATTGAAGGCTGGTGATGTCATACTAAGAGTGGGCACGCTGGCGTATCCTGATTTCACGTCCTTTCAAAAAAGCATCGCGGATAACGCCGGCCAGAATATTTCCATTGAGGTACTGCGCAATGGAAAGGAGGTAACCCTCCATTGCAAACCGCGTTCCAAATCAGGCCATGGATTTATCGGCATTGCCATGGCATTTGATTTTTCTTCACCGGTGGTGGGTTCAGTGTCCCGCTCAATGGCCGCTTTGGGCGTCGTCCCGGGATCAACGATTTCCGCCATGGGCCTGGCCGGATCATCGCCGGCAAAAACGCATAAGATCACCAACTGGTACGACCTTTTTTCCGCCGCAAAAAAACTCAATGGCCAGACTGCGGACATTTTTTTCGCGGGCCGATCCGCGCCTGTCAGGGTACCGCTGCATGGCGCACTGATGACTTTTCTCCAACAATACCACTATAAACTCCGTTTGCCGCTGCTCCCGGCAACTCGATTGCAGAAAAGCCACAGCGTATACGGCGCTGTGGCCATGGGCGTCAATCACACATGGCATTGGATACTGCGGACGTATTCCACGTTGCGTGGGCTGGGTTACGGCACTGTTCCGGCACATGAATTACACGGCGTGGTGGGCATTGTTCCGGTTCTCTATGAATCCGAAAGCATGGGCAATACGATGTTGCTCTATTTTCTGGGGCTGATTTCGGTCAACCTGGCGGTGATTAACTTTCTTCCGCTGCCGGTGTTGGATGGTGGATTGTTCGTGATGTTGATCATTGAAAAAATCCGCGGGCGACCCCTGTCCGTTCAGGTCCAGACAGCCATACAGTTGGTCGGAATCACGCTGATCGGTGGACTGTTTTTATATGTGACCCTGTTTAATGATCTGCCCAGCCTGTTCGGGCATTAACCGGGCGTGGTGGGGCCTGCGGCAGTTTCAGTTCGGGTACGAGCAACGAGCACCGACACAGCGTGTATTGTCACGGCCCCTTCAGGAGGTCCGTGAATTCACCAACGCTTGAGTGTTCAGTTACAGGCCACCGGGCGTGTCAGGCGTCCAGCCCTTCGTACATCGCCGTGCTCATGTAGCGCTCACCCGTGGAGCACATGACGGCCACGATGATCTTACCCTTCATTTCCGGGCGGGCGGCCACTTGTGCCGCGGCCCACATATTGGCTCCGGAACTGATGCCGGCGAGAATACCTTCTTCCCGCGCCAGACGACGCGCCCATTCGAAGGCGTCCTCATTGGTCACTTGAATGACTTCATCCACCAGATCCACGCGCAGATTTTTCGGTATAAAGCCCGCACCGGCACCCTGAATTTTGTGCGGGCCGGGTTTCAGCGGCTGCCCCGCTTTGCACTGTGTAATAACCGGTGAGCCGGTGGGTTCAACGGCAATGGCTTTGAATTTTGGATTCCGTTTCTTGATCACGCTGGTAACACCGCTGATCGTACCGCCGGTGCCCACCGCGGAAACCAGGCAGTCCACTTTGCCGTCGGTATCGTTCCAGATTTCCTCGGCGGTGGTTTTGGCGTGAATTTCCACATTGGCCGGATTGTCAAACTGGCGCGCGACAATCGCATTCTTGTCCGCGGCCGCTGCTTCATTGCATCGGCGAATCGCGCCGGGCATTCCTTCGGCTGCGGGTGTCAGAACCAGATTCGCCCCCATGATCCGCAACAGTTTGCGGCGTTCCAATGACATGCTCTCGGGCATGTAAAGCGTCAGTTTGTATCCTTTGGCGGCGCACACAAAAGCCAGGGCAATGCCGGTGTTGCCGCTGGTGGCCTCCATGATGTGCGTCTCTTTATTAATCTTGCCTTCCTTCTCGGCAGCCTCAATCATGGCCAGACCGATACGATCCTTCACGCTGGAAAGCGGATTAAAAAATTCGCACTTGGCGTAAACAATGCCATGCCCGGCCGGGACCAGCCGATTAATGCGTACCAGCGGGGTATTGCCGATGGTTTTTGTAATGTCGGAAAAGAGCCTGGTCATAGTATCTCCTTGAATATTAATCTGATTACTAGGTTATGGTGATTTGTCCATGGTGTCAAGGAAAACAAGCGGCGAAAACACTGCCGCACCGCCGTCCCCACGCCAACCCTTTTCGCCGCCGACACCGGACTATCACCGCGGTGTTCTGGGCAATCGCGTTACCGGAGCACCGTCATAATGAGCCGGTACCGTCAGTGCCCGCGCGCAAAAGGCGGCCGTCCCACGCCCGGTCCGCTGCGGCCATTGCCACAACAATAATTGTGTGCAACGACCCTGAAATTCCCGCCACGGCTGCGCGACGATCCCGACTCACACGCCCTTGGTCAGAAATCCGCCATCGACCACGATCGTTTCACCGGTGGTGAAGCTGGCGGAATCGCTGATCAGATAGATCGCCGCGCCCACGAGTTCCTCGGCACTGCCGAAGCGCCCCATGGGCGTATGCTGTTTGACGCGATCTCCGCGCGGCGTACCTTCAAGAATCTTACGATTCAGATCGGTGGGGAAAAAACCTGGAGCGATTCCATTGACGCGAATCCCCAGCGGTGCCCACTCATTCGCCAGTCCGCGGATCAATCCCACAACGCCGGTCTTGCTGGCGGCGTATGCGATGACTTCCGTGAGGCTCATGAATGAACTGACGCTGGCGATGTTCACGATGCAGCCGCGGATGAGCTTCGCATCCGGTGCCTGCTCCTTCATAATCCGTGCCGCCGCCTGATTTACAATGAAGCTGCCGGTAAGGTTAATGCGAATAATGCGCTCAAAGTCCTCCGCGGACAAATCCAGGGATGGCTGCTTTTTATGAACGCCGGCGGCACTGACCACGGCATCCAGACGTCCATATTTCGCGGCGGCGGCTTGGAATGAGGCTTCAACCGCCCCGGCATCCGTCACATTTAACGTGATGGCATCATGTCCGGAACTGATGGCGGCAAGTTCTTTTTGCATAGCCCGCACCTTATCAGGATTGCTGGAGGCGGCGATTACCGTTGCGCCAGCCTGAGCATAACCCAGTGCAATCGCCTTGCCCAATCCACTGGTGCCGCCGGTGATAAGGCAAACTTTTCCGCTGATGTCCAATAGAGGATGCGTCATGATGACTCCAAAGCTTTGAGGTGCTTACGATCAAATTCCACACCCGCTTCGCGGGCGATACTTTCAAAGGCGTCCATTTCGGCTGCTGTGAAAATCAGGCCGCCAAGTTTTTCCGACCGCTGCGCCGCCCGCGCTTCAGGCTCCCCCGGCAGCAGTGCGTTTTCATTGCCATGTCCGCGAATATCCGTCAAAATCGCTTTGACATTCTCCTGTTGCGAGCGATTCTTTGCGAATGCCTCTCCACTGATCGCATCCGCGCGGATGCACTGGAAGAAAAAGCAGGGGGTGCGCTTTTCATCCCCGGGGCCGATTTTCCAGCGGCTGCGCAGCGTTGGCAGGGACCCGCCGATATAAGCCGCCAGCAATTCATCAATTAACGACAGGCCATAGCCTTTATGCGCGCCGAATGGGAATAAGGCGGCGGCCAGATTGGGATCCCGTGTGGGATTGCCGTCCTTATCCACAGCCCAGCCTTCACCAAGCTGTCTGCCTTCACGGGAAAACTGCTGTACGCGCCCCATGGCTACCACGCTGGTTGCCCAGTCCACGCATATCGGAAAACCGACCGCTTCAGTGGTGGGAAATCCCCATGAATGCGGATTGGTGCCCAGCGTTGGAAATTTTCCGCCAAAGGGAACCACTTCCGCCAATGCGGCGGTACATGCGGTATAGGCGAGATAGCCCTTCTTCGCCGCTTCCATCACATAGCCACCACCCCAGAGGTAATGAAAAGCATTGTCCACGCTCACCACGCCTACGCCAAATTCATCCGCCAGCTTCATGCACTGTTCCATGGCGGCAAAAGCCGTGGCCTGGCCAAGTTTACGGTTGGCATTCCAGCGGGCGACGGCACTGAATTTGGAAGGAAGAATTTCAATGCCGGCACCGGGCACGCAGCCGCCGGCCTTCGAGCCAA
Organism: Planctomycetota bacterium; assembly: GCA_021809365.1. Next base: position 28,073 of record JAKBAC010000020.1, read on the forward strand.
ACAGATCGTCCAGATGCAGGGCCTTGATCGCGTTATGCGTCTTTATGCCATGCCGGGCGGTCAATTCGCTGAATCGCGCGGCTGCCGCTGATTCCTCATCGGTAAAACCGCGCTTGCGGTATGCGGCCCGCACAATGCGGTTATGCATTTCGACAGGAATGACAAATTCAGCCGATACGGTGGTACTCATCATCCGCTGGTTATCTTCGCTTTATTCACGCGTGTCAATGTAAAGATCAAATTGTATTCGCCTGAATATAATCTGAATTTCCTTTGAGAAAATTAATCAGATTGGCCGCCGCCCGCAGGCCTTGTCGTTGCACGCTTTCATACGTCCGGCTGCCGACATGCGGTGTGATGATGATGTTATCAACACTTTGAAAAATATGAGGTGCCCGCACGGGTTCATATTCCAGCACATCCGCGCCGTAGCCGTGGATTTTTCCGGATTTACAGGCATCCACAATATCCTGCTCCACCACCAGCGCCCCGCGTGCGGTATTGATGATTATCACACCATCTTTCATGGTCGCCAAGGAGCCTTTGTTGATCATGCCGCGGTTGTGTTCATTCAGGTTGGTATGCAGGGAAATTACATCGGATTGCGCGAAAAGTTCCGACCGGTCGGCAACACGGGTGGCATGATATTGCCGCAGGAACTCAGGTTCCCAGTAATTACCGCAGGCCAGTATTTTCATATCCATGGCATGGCAGCGTTTAACCACTTCATGGGCAATGCGGCCCGAGCCGACGATACCGAACGTTTTGCTCCACAGTTCCCGGCCCGTTTGTCGGGACCATTGGCCCCTTTTGACGCTGGCGGCATGAAACCAGAAATGCTTGGCCACCGCGATCATCAAACCGATGGTATGTTCCGCCACCGCGGTTTCATTAACGCCGGGTGTGAACAGCACCGGCACCCGACGGAATGTCGCATGTTGAACATCAATGGAATCCAGGCCTATGCCGTACTTGGCGATGACCTTCAACTGTGGCAAAAAGGCGTCAATGACCTTCGCGTTGAGTTGGTCATCACCATTGAGCAGGCCGTCAAAGGGGCCTTGCTTCGCGATGAGATCCAGCATGTGTGCCTCGGATAACGGACCGCGGGCGCGGACGATCTCAAAGCCGGAACTGTCGAGAAGTTTCTGATGCTCCCCCGGTGTGTCCTGAAAACTTGTGGTGGTTAATAGGATTCTCATAACGCTCCAATTCTCTTATACATTCGCGGTGCATGCCTTTCGCATGCCAATCACCGGATTATCATCAGGGCTGCCCCGTCGGCCACTCAACAGAATATTTTCTCAATATGTCGCCTGAGCAGGTTGTACGTTACCTGTTCGCCAACCAACACCGCATGTCGATCCAACAGGGCATGAAAACGGTCTTTGCGTTCCGCCGCCAGCTTATACGCGACATGAAACAGTTGCCGCAGATCACCGTTGAATTGTCGCGCGTGCGGCTCATGCCGGATGGCTGAGGCAATATCCGCCCCCGTGCAATGATTCATCGTCGTGACACTCGGCAAACGTTCGCGTCGGATGTCAATGACGCTGGCGTAGGGGCCGCAGAGTTCCTCAAACCGCTTCAATGCCTCCTCATATATTTCACGCACCAGAGCCAGACCGAGGTCATCCGCCGCGGCAATAGCCGCTATTTCTTCCAGCCATGTCGTTCCGGCGGTTTTTATATGCAGCCCGGCGTGGTGTCGCTGAATGGCTCGGCGAATCGACTGATAAATGGAGAATTTATCGCTGCCGGAGTGAACACTTAATTTCAGATTTCGCGGCAGTCCAAATTCCCTGACTGCATACGCAATGACCGCCAGATCATCACTAAATTCCCTTTCGAACTGCTCCACATCGCCCACGTAATCCACGCCTTTGTTGAATCGCCCGGTGAATTTGGGGGCAATCGTCTGAATCGGAATGCCCTCCCGACCAACCGCGGCCAGGATCAGCAGCAGCTCATCGGGCGTTTGCGGACTGTCGGTTTCATCCATGGAAATTTCAATAATGCAACGATCCGCGCCTTTGGCCGCGACAATGTGCTGGTACACACGCCCGGCTTCCCGTACTGCAGTGAGATACTTTTGGCCGACACGGGCAATGGATTCTTCATCCATCCTGATGGGAGCCGACAGGCGGGCAATCTCGGGAGAACCGCGGAGCTTGCGCATATCCCGCACAAAACCGGTAATGGCCGCGTCATCCGCCTGTTTTCCGATGAACTCCGCGACATCAATGGTAAAAAAGTCACTGGACGCAAGAAAGCGGTCCACCGTCTTCACACCGATATGATCCGCATCAACATAATAGGGCCGATTCCATTTCAAAGCCTTGACCGCGGCATCCGCTTCGATCCGCACGTCAAGGGGTTCGGTATGCACGATCAGATGTTCCCGGTTGGATTTATTCCACACCGGCGTAATGTCCGCGCCCTGTTGCCCGGCCCGTACAAACGCTTCCAACCCAGCTCGTCCCTGCCGACCAAAGCGATCCCCGATTCCCATACTGAATTTAGCAAGTTCCATTTTGTTTCCGCCTTCATACCTTTGCCCCCGCCACAGTTACCGCTCCAAAAATGTTTTGAAATTTCCGCCAAGAAGTTTCTCCACATCATGCTCAATATCCTCGCGTGTGATCCGGCGGCCTGTCTCCACAATGCGGGTATACGTCTCGACAAGCACGTCGGCGATGACCTTGCGGCTGTGCTCCCATTTGTAAACCAATTGATCCAGAATACGCGCATCGGAATGCTGCGGGATGAAACTGGTTCCCAGCAGTTCCAGACGCATTTGCGTGATCTCGGAAATCAGACTGGGATTATTCAGAAACCACCAGCAGCCAAAGGGCATCAGATTGCCGAACTTACGGGCCGTCACACACAGTTCATGCTGATTTTCCCGCGCCAACATGGTAACCAGAAATTTGTTGTTCGGGAAATCCCGGCACAACCGGGCGACCGTTGCAATATCCGACAGACCCGATGAATCGCCGGCATCACGCAGTGCCGGCTGCGTGTGGAGATTGGAGCCGATCATCATGGCAAATGGCACGTGACGCTCCGCACACACCGGCAAAATCGCCTTCTCCAAAACAATCTGGCCGGCCATGGCCGATGTGTTCAGCGCGTTCGCGGGGTAACGGAAATCCGGCGGCAAACTGACGGCCATATAAATTGCCTGTTGCCGATCCATCCATTCATTGAGAAAGCGCTTGATTTCATCAATGCTTTGCGGTGATGGCTCGCCATGCGTTTTATAGCCCCAGGCGAAAAGTTTTTCCGCGGCCTGCGGAAAGTTGCGCAGCAGTGGATCAATGCGCAATACCGCTTTGAATCTGGGATCGGTGCCGATCATTTTATCCGCCAGCCAGCGATTGCGCTCATTGTCATCGAAAACCGGATTGGTCATGGTAATCGTATGAACATTGCTCAATTCCATAACGCGGTCAATGTAGTCACTTGGATTGCGCCGGGTGAAGAAATCACGGTAAGCGTCCAGGCTCTTTTCATTGGGATCCAGTCCGAGTTTACCAAGCGTGGTCAATACCCCGCGACAGGCCTCGCTGACGGGCGTGTTTTCAACAAACAGATATTTCCATATATGATCCGCCTGACGGGATTTCGGCCATTTCCAGAATTCCTCATAGGGAAGTTTAGAAGCCGGCACCACCCGAAATACTTCCGCCACGAGATAATGGTACGTCACCAGCTCCTCGATGCCCCACAGCATCAGACCCGCCGGATCAATCTTGCCGGTGCTATTGGCCACAGGCGTGCCAAATCGTGGGGCGTACAGATGTGTGTGAATATCATAAATACGCTGGCGGCGCACAACATCCGCTACAGTCTTCCGCAGCGCCACCACGGACATGAACCGACCGCCGGTTTCGGCGGAATAGTACCGTTTCTGTCGTGCCTTTCGTTCCTTACCGTTCAATTGCCGACCTCCTGCAAACTCGTAGTATACAAAACACGAGCGCAACTGTGCCACAAACCATTAAAGAATTGCGGAACGATGGGCCTGTGACCGCTTCTGCAGCGCGGCGGCGGCGGCCGCCGCAGAGCAGGAGAGAGTAGAGAGTTGAACAGTAGAGCACATAAGGCTGGAACTCAAGAGTTGCTGTCGCAAGATGAGGCAGCTCCTGCGGTCTACTTTCTATTTTCTACTTTCAAGGTGCGGCGGCGGCTGTTGCCGCAGAGCAGGAGAAAGGAGAGAGTTGAACAGTGGAGCACATCTCTACAACGAGCAACGAGCAACGAACAACGGGGTTGAGCTGTCGCTGCGACGGCCAAGTTGCTCAAGTTCGGGGGCAAGGTGCTCAAGTTAGGGGGGCAAGGTGCTCAAGTTGAGCATGTGGATGGGAGCGTTGATTTTAGCGGGTTTGGTTCAAGGTGCTCCAGATGCTCAAGATGTTTTGGGCCCCCAGGGGGGCATTCAGAAGTTAGGAGTTAGGAGAATGGGAGTTAGAAGACCTTGCGGATTTCAACTTGCCCTAGATGCCCAGGTTAGGGGGCAACTTGCCCAAGTTGCGCAAGTTGATGGAAGCTTTGATTTTCGCGGGTTTGATTCAAGTTGCCCTAGATGCCCAAGATGTTTTAACGGGGGTAGCATTTAGTATTGAGGAGTTAGGAGTTAGAAGACTTTTTGGGCGCGGAATGGGCGCGGGCTGTTGGCTACAACGAACAACGAAACGCTGCGCTTAACGAGCAACGAGCAACGAAACACACGGGCACTCAACGAGTGACGAGCGACGAGTTTCTGTTCAGGATTCTTTTCCGCGATCGCTGTGGCGGCGTGTTATTTACTTGTCAAATCCCGGCGGACCGGGATGCGGCACTTGTGCCGTGGAGAAGCTATAGGGGGTGACGGGGGAGGGTAATGGCAAGTCAGTGTCAGTGTTCAGTTTTCAGTGTTCAGTGTTCAGGAGACAGGAGACAGGAGACAAGGAGTTAGGAGTTAGGAGTTAGGAGAATAGGGAAGCTGCAAGGGGAATTGCTGTCGGTTGCCGGGCGCGGAGCAGGTGAGAGTAGAGAGTAGAGCTGTCGCTGCGGCGACGACGACCACGACGGTATTTACCACGAGGTAACGGAGGTAAACGGAGGAAACGACGACGAGTAGCCACAGAGGGCACAGAGATCACGGAGGTTGGGATACGACGATGGTATTTACCACAACGACACAACGACACGCTTCAACGAGCAACGAGCAACGAACAACGGTGTGAACCGCAAAGGGGCGTAAGAACGCAAAGACGGGCGATTACGACGATATTTACCACGAGGTAGCGGAGGGGTAGCCGCTGCGGCGGCTAGAGCAGGAGAACAGGGGATAGTTGAGCAGTAGAGCGAATCGGGCCGTGGCCCGATTAGAGCAGGTGTGAGTAGAACAGGTGAACAGTAGAGCAAATTCGGC
>JAKBAC010000161.1 GCA_021809365.1 Planctomycetota bacterium
TATGAATTCTTACCAGATTACATTACTGAAGATGGGTGAAACGCCTGTGCCGGCGGCGGAAGTTTATTGGATGGAGCGGCTGAAGGGATGGGAAGCCCTCACGTTTTGGGCGTTGCTCATTACACACGGTGAACGCCGGATTCTGTTGAACACCGGATTTCCACAGGATGTTTCCGCCCTGCATAAACATTGGACCACCTGGGCCAGAGCCGCCACCGGTGAAGACGGCCATGAGCCGGTGGTAAAACCCGAAAATTGGATTGTTCAGGCACTGGCGGCCCGCGGCATTACGCCATCGCAAATCACCGATGTGCTCATTACGCCGCTGACGGCTTACGCCACCGGCGGGCTGGATCAATTTCCCAACGCCCGGCTTTGGATGTCCCGCCGGGGCTGGCTTGATTTTCATGCCCCGGATTCGGAGATTCCTCAACTTCCCCGCCATATCGTCTTTCCGCCATCGGTGCTGCGCTACCTGGTTCTGGAGGCCGCCACCCGTATTCACCTGCTACCGGACGAGGAAACTGAATTTATTCCCGGCATACGCGCATGGTTCTGTGGCGCGCACCATCGGTCGAGCATGGTGTATCTGGTGAACACTTCCGTCGGTCGCGCGGCCATGACGGATGCCATCTTCACGTATCGCAATTTTGAGCAGCGGATTCCTCTGGGCCTTAGCGAATCGCTGGAGGAGCACCACCGACTCTATGCCCGGCTGGCCCGCCAGGCGGATATGATTTTGCCACTTTATGACCCACTGGTGGAATCACGTCATCCAACGCTTCAGATAGGAGACCTATGATAACTTTAAATTTCAAAGACAAAACCGCGATCGTGACCGGTGCCGGCAGTGGTTTCGGGCGGGCTACCGCCCGGCTGCTGGCCCAGAGCCAAGCGCGCATCGTTGCGGTTGACCGAAATGCTGAACATCTCGCGGAAACAATGTCCGCACTTGCGGACACGGGTACTGGCCATGTCAGCATGGTCAAGGATTTGCGACCGCCGCGGGCCGCTCAAGAGGTCATTTCTGAAGCGATGAAGCACTTGTCGCATTTGGATATTCTGGTGAATTCCGCGGGGGTGTGTCATTTTACACCCGCCAACAAAATTACTCCGGAACAATGGGATGAGGTACTGGAAATTGATCTTAAAGCACTTTATTTTCTCGCCGTGGCCGCGGCGGAAGCCATGGAACCGCAGCGCGGCGGGCGCATTATTAATTTGGGATCCAACGCCGGCCGAAAAGGCCGCGCTTTTTCCGCCCATTACGCCGCCGCCAAAGCCGGTGTAGCGAATGTTACAGAATCGCTGGCGCTGGCTTATGGCAAAAAGGGCATCACCGTCAACACCGTATGCCCGGCGGTGGTGCTGACGGATATGTGGGAGCGGAATTTTGAAGAACTGGGAAAAATAACCGGCAAATCTTCCGAAGAACTGGTCCGCAACTGGACCGCCGCCACGCCACTGCAACGGCTGGGAACGGCGGAGGATGTCGCCAATTTGATTGTATTTCTGGCGTCTGATCGCGGCGGCTTTATTACCGCCCAGGAAATCAATGTCTGCGGCGGATTCATGCTGACTTGCTAAAGGAGGAGTTAAAAAATGAAAATTGAACTATCCCAGTTGATCCAGCGCGACTTGCGTCAGGATGAACCGGATGAGGTTGGTATTTCGTCGTTGCGCTTCGCCTATGAGGCCATGGAGCGTGGCGACATCACGGAAGCCAGAAGAATTGTCGAATATGCCCGCTTGGAATGGCAGGTGGTACATGATATGTTCGTGAACTGGTCGTGGTCATTTTTCACCTACATCGCCAACACCTACGGTGAGCAGGACCTGGAAAAGGCCATGCGCTCCGTTCTGGGCAGCTATTACCGCGCCAGGTATGACAAGGTGATGGCGGCTGACGTAAAGACGCAGTTGCAATTAACCATTGAGGGACTCCGCGGACACCTGATGGGACCGGGCCGCCAAGGTGATATTGAGGTTACCGAAGAGCCGGAGCGTTATAAACTCACTCTCGCGCCGTGCGGCAGCGGTGGCGTGGCACGGCAGCGGGTGGAAAGCGGCCAGGAGCCGCGACCTGATCTTTTTGGATTTTCCAAAGGCCCGCATAGCTGGACTTGGGGCAGGCAGCGGGTCTGTTATTACTGCGCCCATTGTTCAATGGTTAACGAAATCATGGCGATTGAAAACTACGGCCATCCCATGCGCGTGACCGAGTATCCCAAAAACGCGGATGATCCCTGTATTTGGTATATCTATAAAGACCCAGCCAAGATCCCCGCCGAGTATTATGAGCGTGTTGGCAAGGCCGCTCCGTCAGCGGCCCCGCGATTGGAGAAACCAAAATGACTCTGGATCCGTTAAAGGCCTGGTCCACACCGCTGGCCGCACCATTGGAACCTCCGTTTCCGTTTACGTTTCGAAATGTGGAGGTGCTTACGCTGGTCTATCGCACCACGCCCGAGGCGGTGCGCCGGCTGATCCCAGCGCCGCTGTTGCCGATCAGTGATAGCGTGCTGATTCATATTTACAACATGAATGATGTGGACTATATCGGGCGTTACGGCGAATGTAATGTCATGCTGGGGGCAAAACTGCCGGGAAAACTCAGCGGTGGATTCTCACCCTTTCTTTTTCTCAATAGCGATGGCGGCCTGGCGCAGGGCCGGGCCGTGCATGGGCAGCCCAAGAAATGGGGGAATCCGCGGGTGGAATTCCGTGGCGATCTGATCGTCGGCATTCTGGAGCGTAACGGCATAGATGTGGTAACGGGCACCATGGGCTATAAGCACCAACGCGGCGATCTTGCGGATTTGAAACGTGATACCTTTGATTTTTCAGTGAATCTGAATTTCAAGTTGATCCATCATATTGACGGACGTACCGCTATTCGCCAGATAACCAGCCGGGCATTAACCGACGTCAAGGTGCATGAATGCTGGCGTGGGCGATGCTCGGTGGAACTGCGTGCCAATGTACTGGCTCCCGTTTATGAATTGCCGGTGGTACAAACAGCCGATGCGTATTTTTGGCGAGCGGAATTCACGTTGATTCCGGGAAGCGTCGTTCATGACTATATGGAGCCTGCATGAAAGTTCTTGTTACGGATTACGGTTTTCCCGATGTTCAACGGGAACAACAAGTTATTCATGCCGCCGGGCATGAGCTTGTGGTTGGTCAATGCAAGACTGCGGCGGCGGTCATCGAGATGGGTTCTGATGCCGACGCATTGCTGGTTCAATGGGCACCGGTTACCGCCGCGGTCATTGTGCAATTGAAGCATTGTCGCGTCATTGTGCGCTATGGCATCGGGGTGGACAATGTGGATATTGCCGCGGCCAAGGCCCGCGGCATTCCGGTATGCAATGTGCCCGATTATTGTATCGAAGAGGTGGCTGACCATGCGATGGCCATGGCACTGTCGTTGGTGCGACAATTGCCGATGCTGGATCGCCGCCTGCGCGCCGGCACCTGGAAAATAACACCCGATCATCCCATGCCCGCGTTAAGCAATATGACCTTCGCCACGGCCGGGCTGGGGCGCATTGCCCGCGCGGTACTGGCGCGGGCCAGGGCATTTGGCTGCCGACTGGCGGCGTATGATCCTTACGTCCCACCGGAAGTTTTCCGTTCCCATTCCGTAACCCAATTAACCATGGATGAATTGTTCAAACAGGCGGATGTGCTGTCGTTGCATCTACCGTTGACACCGGAAACCAGGCACCTGGTCCATGCCGCGACGCTGGCAAAAATGAAACCCACTTCCATTGTTGTCAATACCGCGCGGGGCGGACTTATTGATACTGTCGCGCTGGCTGAAGCGCTTCAATCCGGTGTAATAGCCGGCGCCGGATTGGATGTATTTGAACCAGAGCCGCTGCCGGATCGGCATCCGCTGCGGCAATGCAGCAATGCCATTCTCACTTCCCATGTCGGGTGGTTCAGTGACCAGAGCGTCCCTAAACTTCAACGTCTGGCTGCGGAAGAAGTTGTGCGTGCCCTGCGGGGTGAAGCTCTGCAAAATCAGGTCAATGTCTAATTATCAATGGTGCTTATTAATAAGGGATACAGTTATGAAGATTATTCGATTTGTTGATGCTCAGGGCCAGGTAAATCTCGGCTCGCTGGAATCGGACGGGCAGGCCCGTCTGATTGCCGGCGACCTGTTGGGATCATATACGCGCACGGAACGGCGGATACTCCCGGCTAAACTTCGGGCCCCCATTGTGCCAACCGCGATTTTCTGCATTGGATTGAATTATCGCAGGCACGCGACGGAAACTGGTGCCCGCATCCCGGAATTTCCCGTGCTGTTTATGAAAAATCCGGCGGCCATCCAGAATCCGGGCGATCCAGTGGAGCTACCCCGCCATCTGGCCAGTGATCAGGTGGATTATGAATGCGAATTGGCAATTGTGATTGGGCGCAAGGCCAAAAACGTTCCGGCGGACAAGGCACTTGATTACGTCCTGGGATTTACCGCCGCCAATGATATATCCGCGCGCGATTGGCAGATTCAACGCGGTGGATCGCAATGGTGTCGGGGAAAAACCTTTGACACGTTCTGCCCGCTTGGACCGGTGATTGTCACGCCTGATGAAATCGGCAATCCCAATAATCTTGCCATTCAAACGCGCGTAAACGGCAAAACGCTTCAACAATCCAATACCTCGGACATGATTTTTTCCGTGGAGAAAATTATTGAATTTCTTTCCGGCTCGACGACCCTGTTGCCCGGAACGGTCATTCTTACCGGCACGCCGGAAGGTGTCGGCATGGCCCGGAACCCACCCGCGTGGCTTAAGCCCGGGGATAAAATGGAAGTCGAAATCGAGAACATCGGCATATTGTCCAATGCCGTGATTGCGGAACCGGCATGAGGGCCTCTGACAGTTTCCGCCAGGCGATCTGCGCTCCGCAATCCCAGATCATCCTCCATGTTAGCCGGCACATTTAATGTGCCGGTGCGGGTTGGACGCGGTCATAGATGTGCGGTTACGAAACGTCACGTTTGTCGAGGCGAACCGGCCTGGATTGGATTGGCCTGAACGTAGGCAATGGCCCGAGGCAATTCAAATTGATTCAAACACCCGCACCATTTGCCTTCACCCCATACGGAGGCTCGACAAGATTAGTGGAAATTTATTTGCGTTTGTTCTGGGGGCCGGTATATTTTATCCGTTGTCAGGCATATTGTGAGATCGACAGGCCGAAAAGGCCGTGAACGATTACTGATTTCGGAATGGTTTGTAGAGTGGTTTTTTCCAGTACAGAGGATGACCAATATGAATGAGGAAATGGGTGAGTTGCTTGTTGGGGCATATCTGAAGGTAATAGAGCAGTGCGATATTGTCTGCTACAATCAGCACATATCGGGAGGTGGACTGAATGGATTAGGTGAGATTGACGTCCTTGGCCTGCATTTCGAAAAACAAACGGCATTTCTCTGCGAAGTCGCCACGCATGTTGGAGGATTGCTCTACGTTGACAATAAGACAACGGTGAAGCGTATTGCCGATAAGCACCTCTTCCAGAAAGACTATGCGGCTGCCCACCTCAAGGGATTTTTGAAAAAGCGATACCAGCTATGGTCTCCCGTGGTGCCTGAAGGTCATCTTACGACCAACTTACCGCAGATTGATCGTGACTTGGAACTGGTGATCAACGAAGAATATACAAAGCGCGTGAAGAAGTTGCAAACCCAGGCTGGCAAGCAAACGAATGATGAGAACAATCAGGCCTTCCGCCTGCTACAAATTCTCGAGCACCTGCGGTGACGGGGACATCCCGGAGAATGAAGCGGGGAGGAAATTTTATCATGAAGCGTCTGCAGCCATCGCCGCGCGAGAACTGGGAAATCCTTATTGCCAGCATTTAAATTTTGGCTTGATAATGGTGCCTGCGGAGACGAGGATGGGTGGTCGTCAACTGCCTGTACGAGGTTCTTACCGGGAACGTCCACTGCCTTCTTGGGCCAAAGGCGATCCTGGACGGTCATCCCAATCCGCCCCAACTATGTCCAGACGATCACCGGATCGGTGCGGGCGAACTTATACTCTCTGCGAATAACTCCAACAGTACGACACTGCGTGTGGAGATTTATCGGCTGCCCGCGGCAGTTGTGTGCTGCGGCACCCAGTGACTGGAGGATCGCGTCTGCTTCATAAACTGCTACTCTGCTCTGACACCCACGAAACCGCACCGCGGGTGCGGAAGACGGCGGACGCGCTCTGTTGGCTGCACGCCGGGGATTTTTATCTGAATAAGGACATGGCATCAGCAGACGATGACACGGATGACCAGTACGCCGACACCATCGGCGCGCTGGAGGGCGGCGAGGCATACCAATGGTTCAAAACTTGTTCTTTACCCATTTACACCATTCGCGGCAACCATGACGGTCATGACGCTTGGGGATTTTTCCGCACCGCCCATGATATCTCGGGCGGAGCAGTTCACATTGCCCCACAACTGCTGCTGGCCGGTGTCGGTTGGCATGGGCGGAACTACAATGACCTACCATCGGAAAGCAATTTCTATCACCCGTGCAGCATGGTGGCAAAGGCGGTACGCCAACAAAGGAAAAATGGTGATCTGCTGGTGCTGATCTCACATTATCCAGCTTACGCACCGCCGGCGCATAGCGATTCTCCCGGGCCTTTCGCCCGGCTCCGCGCTCTGGTCGAGGAAATCCAACCATCCGTGATTGTGCAGGGCCACGTACACGAATGGGCCGGCACATACTATGAGGCTCCGCTGGGCGAGCGCCGGCTGCTGGTGGTCAATCCCGGGCCGATCGGCGGTATTCTGACGGTTGATCCGACTACACTCTCGACAGTGTTTGATGGATGAACGATGGGAAAGCGAAACGGGGACGTGATTAGCTGATCTGGAACCGATTGTGACCGCTCCGAATGCTGATGCGCGGATGTCCCCATCATCGGTGCCTTTACGGCACCCCCTGGCGGGGTACGCTCGTCGCGAAAGTAACAGCGATGGACGCCCATTAGATGCGGGGTTTACGGCGGGCGGAGGCCCTGCGGATCAGGCTGCTGTATCTTTGCGTGGCCTTCTGGGGGCAGTGCCTGCAGGCATCGCCCGACAAGTTTCTCGGATTTATTCATGGTACTGCTACACCCGGCGCGCCAGTTTGCGTGGCCCGGGTAAGGCATCGCGAAGAAATAACGTGAGCAATTATGGCGCAGGAATTTTGACCGCCGGCAAGGCGCTCGCGAGGCGCATATCCGCAAGGATTCTGTAACGAGCGGGCAACGCCGCCGGCGGCCAAAAGTACCAGCCAGAATGCTCAGGTTATTTTTTCGCGATGCCT
>JAKBAC010000162.1 GCA_021809365.1 Planctomycetota bacterium
TTTAAGCCACATTGGCATGCCCATCGCGGGCGATATTACGTATGGAGGCCGGGTGGTTTCACAGCGTGATATCAGCGGCAACACGAGTGATTCTTCGTCTCCGATCCTATCCCGGCAGGCTCTGCATGCGTGGAAACTGCAGTTTGTACACCCGTGCAAATTCAACCGAATGAGTCTAGAAGCCCCCATTCCGGCGGACATGGATCAATTTTTGACGCTTTTACGCCGGTTTGACCGATGAAGGACATAGCGACGCCGACCGCCCGCTCCGCCACTTTCGGCGGTTCGGGCGATTCGCGTCCGGCTTGTATGTAAATGGCAATATAAGTCGATCCTTCCAGCATTGGAAGGTCCGCTGAAGGATAAGTACATCACCGGAGTTGATACAGATGGTAGCACCGGAAGTATTGGAACAGTGCCAGCGAATTCTGGAGTATCACTTTAAGAACCTGCAATTGCTGGATGAAGCGCTCACGCATGCGTCAAGCTCATCGAACCGCCGCGATTCCAATGAACGGCTGGAATTTCTCGGCGATGCGGTATTGGGACTGATCATCTGCGAACGCGGGTATCATCAGTTTCCATTATGGCAGGAAGGGCAGTTGACGATTCTCAAGTCATCCGTCGTGAGCCGGAAGATCTGTGGAGAAGTCAGCAATAAAATCGGCCTGACGGACTTGATCCGTGTTGGACCGGGGATGGACCGTCCGGGGCGTTTGCCCAACAGTTTGGCCGCGGGCGTATTTGAATCGGTCGTGGGGGCCCTGTATCTGGACGGTGGTTTCGTGGCGGCACAAACATTTATCCTCCGGCACATGCAACCATGGATTGACCATTATGCGGAGGCTCAACATCAATTGAATTTCAAATCCATGCTGCAGCAATACGCGCAGCGCGAGCATGGATGCACGCCGACGTATGAAGTGCTGGCGGAAGAAGGCCCCGATCATAAAAAAACGTTTACGATGCGCGTGGCCATGCAGGGAAAGTTTTATCAGCCCACGCTGGGCCGCACCAAGAAAGAAACCGAACAGGACGCCGCGCGATTGGCGCTGATCGCGTTGGGGCAGTTGGATGAATCCGGTCAGGAAATCATCGCGAAAAACGAACCTGACACCAATGGCGGCACGGAGCGGTTATAGCGTCCGGCAGACTTCGACATCTGAAATTGCCCGGACCACTTGCACCTGTGGAAATGCGTTCGCGAGTTTCTCGGCCAGTACCGCCAACACCGGTTTTTCACTCTCCGCGTGGCCGAGCATGATCGCGGCAACGCCCGCCGCCTCAAACGCCAGCATATCATGGTGCTTCAACTCGCCGGTAATCACGCAATCAATTCTCACAGAGTTTTGCAATGGCAGCGTCCCGCAACTCCCGGCCAACAGCCCAACCGTGGTTATTGGCCGCGTGGCATTACCAACAACCTGCACGGCCTTTAATCCAAGTTTCTCCTTACATCGCCGGGCCAATGCGTCCAATGGCATGGCTTCGGGCAGATCAGCGATTCGCCCCATTCCAGGTTCGCCTATTTCTCCCCGCATGACCAGCAGATCAAAGGCCGGCTCCTCATAGGGATGTGCCTGCCGCAATGCCGCGGTTACGGCATCCACACACGATTCCGGGACAACTGTTTCCAATCGAATTTCAGGAACCAATTCCAGACGGCCCCGTCGGCCCACCGCCGGGGAGGTGGTTTCATCGCCGAAAAATGTTCCGGTGCCGGGCGTGCGGAAACTGCATTGGGTATAGCGGCTTTCCAAGCCAATTTGTCCAGCGCCGGCTTGAAACACCGCCTCCGCCACCTGCTCGAGATGACTTTCGGGAACAAACACCACCAGCTTCAAAAGAGGTTGATTCTGTTGCCGCAATAACAGGGAACCGCGCGGAGATAATTGCAAGCGCGCGGCCAAAGCGTCGTTGGTGCCTCCGACGGCGACATCCAGGGCGGTATGGGGGCTGTATATCGAGATTTTTTCACCGGTCAGTTCCACAGCCAGGTCCGCCGGGGTATCGCCACGAACACAAAGCCGCTCCAATGGCTTAAACAGTGGCGGATGATAACTGACCAGCAGATTGACATTCATGGCCAGGCACCGCTCTTTTACCGTGGCGGTCAAATCCAGCGCTACCATCACGCGCCGCACTTCGCACGCGGCGCGCGGGGCGGATAATAATCCAACTTTATCCCATGGCTCCGCCAGGTGCGTGGGTGCCATGGTGTCCAGCAACGCGACAACTTCCGTCAGCGCCGGAAACGCGATGGCGTTGCCGCGAGTTTGCGGAAAGCCCGATTGGGCAAAGGTGGCGGCAGCCTTGCGCGGCGTTTTTGTCGTCGATCTACTTTTTTTTACCATGGCTCTGTTCCTGAATAAAGTTTTCATACAGCATGGCGAATTGCCGGAAAACGGGACCGGGCTTTTCGTCGCCAACCGCATGACGTTCAACATGTGTCACCGGCATCACACCCATGATGGCGTTGGTCAGCCATATTTCCCGGGCCGCCAGAACATCATGAATCGTCAGCATTTTTTCCACCGTCGGCAAGTTATTTTCCACGCCTAGCCGCAGAATATGCCTGCGGGTGATTCCCGGCAAAGCCAGACGTGGCATGAACCCGTCCGTTGCCGCGGCGGGTGGCACGAGCGCGGCTGTGGGCCATTGCCAGGGCGGCGTGGCAATTTGGCCATCCGGCTCGACGATAAAAACATTGCTCACACAACCCTCCGCCAGGTGTTTTTCCGGATGGGTAAACCAGAGCGACTCGCCCGCCTGCGCCGCACGCGCTTCCCGCAGTGCCATGAGGCGGTCCATGTAACTGATCGTTTTATGCCCCGTCAGCGGCCCCATCGGATTCTGGCAATAGCGGGCGATAATGACGGTCATTCCTTTATCGTAAAGTTCGGCGGGATACGGATGAAAGGCGGCGGCGGAAATCAGCACTGTGGGTTCCGGCGGTTGCATTTCAGCGGTCCGCGTATCGCCGCGGGTTACTGTGATCCGCACGCGTGCGTCCGCGAGCGCATTGGCCTCCAGTAATTCAGCGATCAATTCTGAGGTTATGTGGCAATCCAGTTGAATGTCCATGCCACAGCAGCGTCCGCTTTCCGTCAGTCGATCAAGATGATCCTGAAGGTTCAGCGTTACACCATTGCATACCCGCAGTGTTTCGAAAAGCCCCGCCCCATGCAAAAGTCCCGCGTCAAAGGGTGAAATATGGGCATCCTCATCGGGTGTGATCTGGCCGTTGATGACGATAAAATCAGACATTTTATTCTCGCGTTACATCGGCATTCTGCGGCCAGCATTCCGATAGCCGCAGAAATGCCTCCGGTGACAAACTTTCCGATCGGCCCGCCGGATCAATACCCGCAGCGCGGATTTTATCGAGCACATCGGCGGCCACGGATGCGTCCAATGAATGGCGGATCGCATTGCTGATGATCTGTCGGCGATGGGAAAACAGATTCGACACCGCGCGTTGCAGTCGCTGCACATCTTTTATCATCCGCATTTTCCGGGCATCGGGAAAAATCCGCACCAGTGCGGATTTCACCTTGGGCGGCGGCCAAAAGGCCCCCGGCGCAATGGCCGCCAAAACCTCCACTTTCCCCATCAAGGCAATCAGCACGGAGAGTGAACCGTAATGCTCACCGCCCGGCACAGCCTTCATGCGTTGCCCCACTTCCCATTGCACCGTGAAGACCAGACGCTCAAAATTCACCGGCGCGTCAGCGGCGACCACTGGGCCGCCGGCACATTGTGCTGCCAGCAGTTCCACAATCAGTGGGCTGGCAACATTATAGGGAAGATTCGATATGAGTTTAACAAAGCCACCCTGGCCGAAGGGTTTCAAGGCGTGAAGGGCACCCGTCACCACCGGATTGATATGATGCTTACCGGCCAGCACATCGGCGTACATCCATTGCACATTGGCCAGGCCGGCCCAATGGCGGCTGGCCGCGGCCAATAATGACTTGTCCAAGTCCACCGCCAGCACCGCCCGAACCAATGGGGCCAGCCGCGCCGTCAGATTGCCCGGCCCCGGTCCGACTTCCAGAATCAGATCATCCCTCGTCACCGCCGCCGCCTGCACAATCTGTACCAGAACGCGCTGGTCCATCATGAAGTGCTGCCCCAGTCGCCGCGTGGGACGGGTATCGGCGGCGGCCAAAATTTCTTCGATCTCTGTACGCTGCATCAGGATATTCCACATCACGGGGTTTTTGGAACGGCGAATCCGAAGCTCAATGCACACGAAGCGAAAACGCAAAAAAACATCCACGGTCTTGGCGATCTAAAATGCTTTTGCCGTGGCATTGACCGCAAATGGGATGGTGTAAATCATTCCGCGATTCCGCTTATTTTTCCGGAACTAACTCAAACGTCAGAGCCGCGGATCGATGTTGCCCGGACGCATCGACATAAGGGCCGTGAATCGCCAGTTTATTTACCACCAGCCGCCGATCATTGAACCGCAGTTCCGTGGGAAACGGCTTGCCTGAGACCACTGCGGCAATGGAATCCACGATCTGTGGCGCGGCCTCAGTGGCGTAGCGCGGGCCGGCGTAAACATCAATAATTTTCCGCACAACCGGTGCCAGGCGCGGCAGCACGGCTTTCAAGCGGTCTGTGAGCAACGACGGCGGCAGCGGAAGATTGCCGATCCGCAAGGCGTCAATGGTGATTCTCGCTTGTGGAGCCGCGCCGGTACCCCGGTGCAAGTCGATGCGCAAGCCTACGCTGGCTACCGCATTGCCGGGAAGGCGGCGGTCGCGCGCCGCAAATGTAATTTGATTATCCGAAAAACGGATGTACGGATCGGTCAAGCCGCCGGGATGATGCGAAGACGCCCCGGATTTTGTCGGCACACCATACGCCACCGCCAAGAGACTGTTGACCTGCCGTTGGGTAACCGTCCAGGTGATCGTGCCTGGATGCGGATCACGCAATTGATTTCGTAATGCCATCAGCGAGGCCTGCGCATGATCCGCCTGATTGTAGACCGCGTCATTCATTTGATGAATGGGGCGGTACCAGCCCGGCGGCAGCATCATCAACGCTACTGCGCCTGCCAGCACCAGAAAAATTAAGACCACCACCGCCAGCACCCATCCCGTGGCCGACTTGGGACGGTAACGGCCACCGCGGAATATGGCCCGCTTGCGCACAGTGCCTGAGCCGGAAGCTGAAGTGGTATTCATAACATTCTCCGACTCATGAAACGCCCGCCGATTTTTCAGCGGTGTGAATGGACAATTTTGGAAGTTTAATGACCATGGCATCGTGCAATCCCAGTCGCTTGAATGCCCCGGCATTGAGTTCAATGGCATAGCGAATGGGTTGACCGCTGGGATAGAGTTTCTTTCCATGGTCCGGTGGCATGGTATCGTGCCGGACAATGACGCCATCACCATTGAGAAAAATCAGATCCAGTGGAATTAAGGTATGCTTCATCCAGAATGTCTGCCGGGCCAGGTGGTGAAATACAAACAACATTCCCCAATTATGCGGCAACTTCGTAATGTACATCAAGCCACGATCACGCGTGCGGGATGTGTCGGCCACCCAGAGTTTGACATCGCGGCTCCCCAGCTTCACCTGAACCGTCGGAAGTTTGGGATACGCGGCCTGCTGGTCGGGCATTGAATGGGCGCAACCGGTCAGCGGCATGGAAAACAATACCAGACATGTCAGCGCCGCCGCGCCCCAGCCGGTATACCGTTTGCCAACCCACCGCCGGTCGGAAGCCCTGACACGGCGCGTTGGGGCGGGCCGGGATGGCGCTTTACCGCAAAATACGTCGAATTCCCCGCAGCGTACAATAATTGTGTAAGTTCTCCGTTTACGGTACGTACCAATCCCGCTCTGGGCGTTGCCGCGCTGGGCGGCCTATCAAAGAATTGGAATTTCAAAATTTGAAATTCCAAATTCCGTGATATACTTAAACGGTAACGCAATCAATTTGCCGGGTCAAATGGCGGGATGCGTAGCTCAAGTAAAAACCGGAAAAATGGAAGTTTAAGGTTGCTTGCATGTTGCTTTTGCGGTGGTTATGGTATCGCCTTGGGGTTGACAGAGAATCAGTTTTTCCCTCCGGGCTTTTGGAGCTTGTGATGGTGCGGCTGCTCAATGATCTGCCTTCTTTGCGTGATGGCGTCCGCCGCAGCGCAGAACAACGCTCCAACGCTCCCACTAAATTATACCATCATGCGATCCAATTCGTCTGCGTGGCTGACGGCACCGGATTATCATCGCGGTGCTCTTCAGGCTCGGCGCGGCCCGCAGTCACTGCTTTGTGGGCAGGGAGTGCCCACCCACCACGGCCAACAATCACACAACTTTTACGCAATCATATCCTCTTCTTTGCAACCGCATTCTATAGTGCGTATGCGGGTGTGTTGTTCTTTTTTTATGGACTTGAGGTGCAGCTGCCCCCGCTCGTGCAGGCTTCGCCTTCGCCTCAAGTTCAGAGGAGGCCCCTCCAAGCACAACGATCACGCCGGGTCCGGTTACCGGCGACTCGCTCAGCCAATAGGGCTGGAAAGATTTCGGATTAATTTTATCACGTACCTGAAGGGATCCCTGAATGGAACATGTTACATCGACAGCATTCTTTATCTCTTACTGTACCAACATACTTCAGTCGATGTTACTTGCTTACCTTGCCGCGCGGTTTTCGCGACTGTTGAGGAGATTAAAATGATCGGTGCCATGCAGCTACATGATGGCGCTTGCAGCGCGATGGCCGCATTCCCAGGTGATGCGGCCAAATTTCTCACGAATGGGCTCGGCTACTCAGTTGAGGCGCTGGCGTTAGCAGTTTTTTTGGGCACCATCGCATTCTGGAGATGGCGAATGTTGGAGAAGATAATGCAATCGAAATTGAATCCCGCCGCGAAGCAAGCTGCGGAAACACTAAAAGGTGACATCCATCCGCTACCGGGAAGGCAGGAAAATGGGACGCGGGAATGAAACGGTAAAGGGTTGCCTTGCATTCCGGCACTGGCGGATGAGAATATGCGTGTTTTGATACTATGGACAGTCGACTATTAATCCGGGGTTGGCGCGGTGCTGTACTTTGGCGGATCAGGTTGTTGTATCTTTTCGTGGCCTGCCGGTTTGCGTGGCACGGCGATCATCATTGACGAAAAAAAGCTTGACGGTTATTTCCACGCTGGGTAACGTGGTGGGGTAAATCGGGGATGACAATGCGAACGGTTCTAGTGCCCTGTTCCACCCGTAATTACGGGTGGATTGGCCTCAAACCGGCCAGATGCCAGGAGTCGGCGGCGAGAACCGGGTTCGTAAACCCCTTGAGCCGACGCGACGCC
>JAKBAC010000163.1 GCA_021809365.1 Planctomycetota bacterium
CATCACGTACACACTCTTGAACTTTCCCAAGTCTAATGCGAGAATCTTCATTGCCGGGTCCTTTCGTAAAAACTGACGTTTGAGCGACCTACGCGGTCAGCTCGTTGTTAACCGGGATTTTATCCCAGTCTCAACGTCCCCCGAAAGGCTCGGCTTCATAGTTTCTAGGGCAACTTGAACCAAACCCGCCAAAATCAACGCTCCCATCCACATGCTCAACTTGAGCACCTTGCCTCCCGAACTTGAGCATCTTGGTCGTCGCAGCTGCCCCGTTGTTCGTTGCTCATTGCTCGTTGCTCGTTGAGCGCAGCGTTTCGTTGCAACGTGTCGTTCCATCGTCGTGTCGTTGTGTCGTTGTGGTAAATATTGTCGTCGTATCCCAACCTCTGTGATCTCTGTGCCCTCTGTGGCTACTCGTCGTCGTTTCCTCCGTTTACCTCCGCTACCTCGTGGTTAAATCCCGTCGTCGTCACCCCTTTGCGTTCTTACGCCCCTTTGCGGTTAAACCCGTTGTTCGTTGCTCGTTTCTCGTTGAGCGCAGCGTTTCGTTGAAACGTGTCGCTCCGTCGTGGCCGCCCGTCGCCATATTGATTCGTGATCCGTGAAATCCTGAAACCTTAACCTCCCCATTATCGTAGCGCCGCCGCGTTGCAGAATCGGTCACAGGCCCACGCGGTGATTATTTGTTCCGGTAGCGACTATAATGTCTTGAACTGTTTTGCTGTTTAATGAAAGAATAAATGAAATCAAGTCGGCAACGTTTCAGTGAATTTCGCGAAAAACTCCGCAAGGGACTGTTGAAAGGGGATCGGTTGGTGGATCCTGATGCTCCACGAACCGAGGCCGCGGCTGCCATGGGAGGGCATCACAGCGGAGGTTCAGGTGAAGTACATACGTTCAAATATTCGAAACGGCATTTGTTGGGGCAATATCGGACATTATTGCGCGGATATTATGGTTCGACGTCGGCGCTGATCGCCGTTGCCATCGTTGGTTCCGTCATTGCGCTTACGCCGCCCTATGTGCTCAAACTGGCAATTGATTATGTCTTCGCCCGCAAGCCACTGCCGATTACCCATCATCTGCCGGCAGGAGGCCTGCGGCATTGGCTTTCGGATTCGCCATCACATGGCTTGCTGGCGTTGGTACTGGTGCTGATTTCCGCCGAAGTGATTGGCATTAGCATTTCATGGATTCGCGTTCTGGCGTCACAGCGGCTGAATTATCGCCTGGCCGCCTCGCTGCGGCAGCGACTGCATGAGCATCTGGCCAAATTGCCATTGGGACAACTGGCCGACTACCGTACCGGCGGCATTATCAGCCGGGTGATGAGCGATACGGATCAGGTGGTTGGCGGTGTGCAGAATGCGATTGTCAATCCGGTGGGATCGATTTTTCGCTTGATCTGCATCTTGCTGATATTGATTGCGACAAACTGGAAACTTTTTGCCGTGGCCGCAGCGCTGATTCCGCCGGTGGTGCTGATCCACCTTTTGATTTTTCGACGACTGCGGCCAATGTGGCGAAACATTCAGGATGACCGTGGCATTCTGTCATCTCGTGTCAGCGATCTATTCGCGGGTATCCGCGTGGTGCGCAGCTTTCGACGTGAACGCAGCGAGCATAAGGAATTCGGCGCTCGACAATACTTGCTGGTGCGAAAGCAGTATTTCACATCCGTGCTTGGGCGATTGTTGGCTACGGGGTGGTCTATTTTTGTTCCGGCCATCGGCATTGTCATCATGTGGTATGGCGGCGAACTGGTGCTTCGCGGCAAACTGAAAGTCGGCGATCTGGTCATGTTTGAAACCTACAGCTTGATGCTGCTTGGGCCTATTACACAGATGATCGACTCCCTGCAGAATCTGCAGCAGAATCTTGGCTCGCTGGATCGGGTATGCGATGTCCTAAGTCAGCCGCCGGACATGCCGGATCGGGAGAATGCCATGGCGGTAAACCACCCGCGGGGACACATCGAATTGCGGAACATTTCCTTTGGCTATAAGCCCGATCAAACCGTTATTGATCAGATCAGCCTGGATATTCTGGCTGGTGCCACTTTGGCGGTGGTGGGGCCATCCGGGAGCGGCAAAACGACACTAGTAAATTTGATCGCCCGTTTTTATGACGTGCGCGGCGGAGCCATTGTGCTTGATGGTGTCGATATTCGGGATATTCGATTGGCCGATTATCGTCGGCAATTTGCGATGGTGCTGCAGGATGTATATCTCTTTGACGGCACGATCATGGACAATATCGCATTTGGCCGCCGGGCCGCCACTGAAGAGGATATTATTGAGGCGGCAAAGAAGGCGAACGCGCATGAATTTATCATGGCTATGGAAAAGGCTTATCAAACGCCGGTGGGGGAGCGTGGAAATAAGCTGTCCGGCGGGCAGAAGCAACGCATCAGCATCGCCCGCGCAATTTTAGCGGACCCACGGATATTGATTCTGGATGAAGCGACAAGTTCGCTTGATACACAGGCGGAAAAGCTGATCCAGGAATCACTGGATGAGTTGATGCGCGAACGCACCACGATTGTCATCGCCCACCGCTTAAGTACTATCATGCACGCCGATTCCATTGCGGTGCTGGTGGAAGGAAAGATTGTGGAGCAGGGTACGCATGAGCAACTGCTGAATCATCATGGCATTTATCACACGATGTTCACACAGCAGTTTGAACGGCATCGTGATCCGGCGCTGGAACGCATTGAATGGGAAAACGTGGTGTGATCCCGCCACGCCCCGTATGGCGCACGTATGGCTCACGTATGATAGTCGGCATTAATGGAGATATATTCGCGCGATAGATCACAGGTATACACCCGGCACTTTGCTTTTCCGCCCGTGCCGAGATCCAGCGTGATGTGGACTTCAGCAAGATTCATCGCCTTTTGCACGTCCGCCAATGATATTTCGGCGGGCCGGCCATGACGGAATACAGCAATATCGCCAACCAGACAACGTGATTGATCCGGATTCATTTTGGCACCGCTGTATCCGGCGGCGCTGACAAAACGGCCCCAATTTGGATCGCCGCCGTGAATGGCGGTTTTAACCAGCGGGCTGTTGGCGATGGCCATGGCGGCGCGCTTGGCATCGGCAGCCGTGGCGGCTCCGGTGACGTTGACGATAACCAGTTTGGTGGCACCTTCTCCATCGGCGGCGATTTGCCGGGCCAGTGAATCGCAGACGGTTTCCAGCGCCCGCGAAAAACTTCGCCATGCCGGCGTCGCCGCTTCAATACGCCGATTTTCCGCCAGACCATTGGCTAAAACGGCAAATGTGTCGCTGGTGCTGGTGTGTTGATCCACGGTCACGCAGTTGAACGTCCGGTCGGCACATTGGCGCACGCTTGCCCGCAGGGCCGGCGCGCTGATCGCCGCATCGGTGGCCACATACGCCAGCATGGTGGCCATATTCGGTGCGATCATCCCGGAGCCTTTGCAACAACCGGCGATGGTGATGGTTCGGTGCCCCAGTTGAAGTTGCGTATATGCGGTTTTGGTTTTGAGATCCGTGGTGAGAATGCCGTTGGCGAACGACGCGCCATGTTCGGCACTGTCGCCAATGACAGTGGAAATAGCGGCAATGCCGGATCTCAGTTTTTCCATCGGTAGATAATGCCCAATCACGCCGGTACTGCTTGGGAGAATCTGTTCGGATTGAACTGGGAGTTCGCGACGGCTCAGAGCGTCCGCTGTGAGCCGACACATTTCGCGGGCATCGGCAATTCCTCGCTCGCCCGTGCAGACGTTGGCGCAGCCGCTGTTAATGATGCAGGCGTTTAATACCCCGTGCCGCATCATTCTCCGACCCACCACAACCGGAGCACCCACCACTTTATTGGTAGTGAACACCGCCGCCGCCGTGGCGGGAACACGGCTTACCAGGATGGCCAAATCCGGTTTCCCGGATTGCTTGATTCCGCAATGTAAAGCACCGGCCAGAAATCCCCTGGCGGCGGTAATGGTCTGATTTCCCATGTTTGAATTATTCCTTCGTGGTATCACGTTTTGTGAAAACTGCCCGCGCCAATGCACAAGTACAGTACGGCCATCCGTACCGCCAGTCCGTTGCTGACCTGCCGCAGAACAGCCGATTTATCTCCATCCGCCACAGCGCTGCTGATTTCCAGACCGCGGTTCATCGGTCCGGGGTGCAGCACCAGCACATCCGGGCGGCAGCGTTTGATTCGCTCTTCATTGAGGCCAAAATACCGGCTGTATTCCCGCACGCTGGGGAACGCCGCGCTGGTCAGGCGTTCAAACTGCACGCGGAGCATGTTAATGACATCCACCTCGCCAAGCACCGAGTCCAAATCATGCGTGACGTGCGCCCCAAATTCGGAAAAGGCCGATGAACATAGTGTGCTGGGGCCGACAAGTGTGATCTTCGCGCCAAGTTTGGACAAGGCCCAGAGATTGCTGCGCGCCACCCGCGAATTGGCAATATCTCCGACAATGGCAACATGCAGATCGCTGATTTTTTTGCCGGTACGTTCGCACATGTCACGCATGGTAAATAAATCCAGCAGGCCCTGCGTGGGATGTTCATGGCTTCCGTCACCGGCATTAATGACGCTGCACGCCACGAGTCGGCTCAGGACTTCCGGCGCGCCGCTGCTGCGATGGCGGATGATGATCGCATCGACGCCCATGGCGATAATGCTGCGGGCGGTGTCGATTAACGTTTCGCCCTTGCTTACCGAGCTGGTGGACACCGAAAAATCCACCACATCCGCGCTCATGCGCTGGGCGGCCAGACGGAAGCTGGTGCGGGTTCGCGTGCTGTCTTCAAAGAATA
Source organism: Planctomycetota bacterium (assembly GCA_021809365.1). Next base: position 4,812 of record JAKBAC010000163.1, read on the forward strand.
GATTCACGACCACTTTGCCGCGCAAAGCCGGAACTTTTTTGATACTGCGCGTGGAGACTTCCTTGAGGGCCTTGGCCGTATCCAGCACCGTAAGAATCTCTTCTCGGGAAAGTGCTTCCAAAGTCAGCAGGTGGGGACGGGTCCATGTTATCTGTGGCGTCATCGGCAATCTCCACCGGACATCGGATGTTTCGCATCGACGCATACCGCGTCATCGGTATCAATAGGTTTAAGACTCACACGCACACGGGATTTGCCGGTCACTTCCAGCCGTCGGCCCACAAAATCCGCTGAGATCGGAAATTCCCGCCCGCCGCGATCCACCAGCACCGCCAGGCGGATAAAGCGCGGCCGACCAAAATCCACCAGCGCGTCCAAAGCCGCCCGCACACTTCGGCCCGTGTGCAGCACATCATCGAGAAGCAGCACCGGGCGGTCGTCAATGCGGAAATTCATTTCCGTTCCCATGGGAATGATAATGGCGCGGTGCCCCACCACATCATCGCGGTACATGGTAATGTCCAAAGCCCCCACATCCACAGTCTGCCCTTTAACGGCATGAATCGCCGCGGCAATGCGCTGTGCCAGTATCTCGCCACGGCGGCGAATTCCCACCAGCGCCAGCGGAGAATCGCCCATCAGTTCCCCGGCGGCCAGAATCTGCTCTGAAATCTGCCGGACGGTTTGGGCGATATCATCAGCGTCCATGAGTTTTTGCATGGCCTTGAGATTACCCGTTGATGCGGCGGCAGGCAAGTTGATGGAGCCGGATATGTAAAAAAGGGTCGGCAAATTGCCGACCCGGATGAAATTTACATGAATACCATCGACGCTTGATGAGTCGATTATTCACGCTGTTGCCCGAACATCATCAACAGGAACAGGAACATGTTAATGAAATCCAAGTAAAGATTCAGGGCCGCGCTGACGGCCGCCTTCTGGCTGGCATGAGAACCATCCGGCCCGACCAGGTACATGAACTTTGCTTTTTGAACGTCATAGGCGGTCAGGGCCACAAATACCAAAACGCCGACGATATTGATGATCGCCTGCATCCCGGTGCTGTGCATAAAGAAATTTACCACCATGGCGATAATCACCCCCCAAAGCGCCATGCCGGCGTAGTGCCCCAGGCCGGTGAGATCACGCTTCGTCATGTATCCGTACAAGGCCATGGAGCCAAATGTTCCGGCGGTGATGAAAAAAGTCGAAGAAATTGAAGCTTGTGTATAAATGAGGAACAGAATTGAAAAAGTCAATCCCGTCATGGCGCTGTACGCCAGAAAGAGTATGGTGGCCAACCCGGCGCTTATGCGGTTTATGCCCGCGCTAAACCATATTAACAATCCAAATTGGGCAATAATAACGATCCAATAGCCGCCTTGGGCGAGGCTGTCTACAAACTTCTTATCTCCGGACACCAAGAGCGCCACAATTCCGGTGATTAAAAGTCCCACACTCATCCAGCCAAATACTTTGGCCATGAAATTGCGCTGTTCCAATGCGTCCGATCGCACCCCAGGTACCAGCGAATCGTTATATCCCGAGCCGGGAGAATTAAAAAACTGACTCATCTTAATGCCTTCCTTTACATAAACTCACGTTGGCGACCACACGGATCGGCTCCATGCCGATGTCAGCCGCCGCAATATCCATCGCCTCCATTATACGTTTCCGCCACCGATTTGTTTATAACACGGAGAAAAAAAATTATTGGTCTTTTGACTCCACAGCCGTTATGGGGTACAAGTATCACTTAATTGTATGGCCAGTGGGGTTCAAGACCACAGGCCGGGCTTGCAGGAGCATTGACTATTAGCCACCATGGTTTGCGTTGCAACGAGCAGATTCGCATCTCTCCAGTTCGCGTCATTAATGAAAAAAACGAGCAAGTGGGTGTGATACCACTGCTTGAGGCGTTGCGCCTTGCGCGGGAGGCGGGGCTGGATCTCGTTGAAGTTTCACCCATGGACAAGCCGCCGGTATGCCGCTTCATGGACTACGGCAAGTGGAAATATAAACAGCGAAAAAAAGAGCAGAAATCACATGCCGGATCGCATGTCACGCAATTGAAGGAATTGCGTATTCGCAGTGTCAAAATTGATACACATGATCGCGATACGGCCATGAACAAGGCCCGGAAGTTCCTGGACGATGGACATAAAGTCCAGTTCAATCTCATGTTCCGCGGGCGCGAAATGGCCCACGTTGATTTAGGCCGCGGCATTCTAGATAAGATTCGCACGGATCTTGACGAGGTGTGCAAAGTTGAGCGGGATCCAAAACTGGAAGGTCGGCGAATGATCATGATTTTGGCCCCCAAGTCAGATTAGCTAGTGCCCTGTTCCACCCATAATTATGGGTGGATTGGCCTCAAACCGGCCAGATGCCAGGAGTCGGCGGCGAGAACCGGGTTCGTAAACCCCTTGAGCCGACGCGACGCCGCAGATGGCCGGTTTCAGGCCAACCCTA
>JAKBAC010000164.1 GCA_021809365.1 Planctomycetota bacterium
ATGATGAGATCGTTGAAAAACTCAAAGCCAAAGGCCTGACGCTGGCCCGGCGCACCGTGGCAAAATACCGCAAAATTTGCAAAATCGCCCCCGCCCGTCAACGGCGACAATTCGGGGCGTAATATTCACGTTTATGATGTGTAGGGGCGGCCGACGACCGCTTCAATATAAAAAACTCCGAAACATCTATAGCGACACGGGCCATCCCGGCGATTATAATAAATAGGTGACCTGCCGGAAGGCGGATGGATCACAAGCGGTCATGGCAAGACTTCTTGTGCTATCGGCAGGAATCGGTATGCGGATACGCGGAGAAAAACTTCCACCGTCCGCTGCGGGTTGATTTTTAACCCGGAGGAGCTAACGCTATGGCGCTGCAGGTGCTGGTTATTGATGATGAACGCGAGGTCAATGAAACCCTTGGCCAATTATTAACCATGGAGGGGTTTGATTACCATTATGCCGCCACCGGCGAAGACGGCCTGAAGCTGGCGCGGAATCTGCATCCCGATGTGATTGTTCTCGATGCCATGATGCCGGATAAGACCGGCTTTGATGTGTGCCGGACGCTTAAGAGCGCCCGGCTGACCTGCGGCATTCCGGTGTTGTTTTTCACCTGCCTGTGCGGAGCCAATCACGTCTTGCGATGTGCGGCTTCCGGCGGACAGGCACACGTGGCCAAACCCTTCGATTTCGACACCATCCTGAAATTGATTCGGGAAGCGGACCAGTGGCACCGCGATACGGCAAAAATGCCGGCGACCGGCGGCTTCCGCATTGCTGCCGATCAGGCGGAAGCTGCCAGCAAGGGCATCAACCAGATGCTCTGCTCGCTGATTGCCCAGACCGCAATTGATGATACAACCCTCGCCCACATCGGCGAGGCTTTTTTTCGTCTTTTGGCCGCCACCGGATCATTAGACAGCAATGATACTTCGGCCGCCCGACTTCCCCCCATTGACGTGCAATATACGATTGAACCGGCCTCGAGCCTCACCGCCATGAAGCCCAGCGGGGGCGGCATCTGGTGGACGATTTCCGAGCCGGCGGCGGGCATGGTTCATGCGGTACAAAGCGCGGAGGGTAATTCCGCATCGGCATCCAGGGTGCAGACCAATCGTTTAATAAGTATATGGAAGGACTTTACTGCCTCCAGCGGCGTCAACGCTGAACCCCATCCATCGGGCGCATTACGTCTGGTGCGGCGATTTCAAGCCGGCACCATGATCCCCCCCACCGACGGCAACGTCGTGCCTTTCAATGCCTTTAACAATCCCAAATGCCATAAACATTGATCCCTCCCATGAGCCTTTCGGAGTAATGGCCGGAATTTTCTCCAAAGCGCCACATTTTACGATAATTTCAATATTTATTGGACGAAAGTAAGGCAAGTACACGAATATACATAACAGGTCGTGAGATTACCGGCCCACGTTTGGGCACCAGCCCGGCGTATATCGATGCCCGGGCTTGACCGAGTAGCAACGGAGTACTGCTAACCAGGAGCCTGTGAGTGGATACAATGATCAGGCAGAGGAACACATAATCATACGACGCGCCGACCGGACGATGTAAGCCCGGACTCGGAAATAAATGGAGTTATGCCGACAAGTCAAGGAGTTGATATATGCTGGTACTGTCACGGCAGCGCGATGAAAGCATCATGATTGGTGATAATATTGAAATCACGATTGTGGATATTCGCGGTGATAAGGTAAGACTCGGCATTAATGCACCCAACACCGTGCCGGTGCACCGCAAGGAAGTTTATCAGGCTATTCAGCGCGAGCGATCCGCCCCGCCTAAGACCGCAGCGGGCATTGCCGAGGAACCGGCCGCATCTTCTAAAGTCCACGCGCCGCACCCCACCTCGTTGCCGGGTGCAACATTGCCGGCACCGGCCGACTGATGGTATGACAATGAAATCCCCACCATAGAAGCCCCCTCCAGCGGACGACAAAGCGACTGTTCGCCCTGTCGCCGCCGGTAAACACATGCCGCTTGCGCGGCTTATACTCCTACTACGCCAGGCCGAGATTCCTGATTTGCGGGTTCTTTAACGTCACGCCGGACCACGCCTGCCGCAGGCGCTTTGGCCTGGACCGGCACCTGGGGCTGCACGGGCGGCTCGTACGTGACATAATCATCCTCGCCGACCCGAGCGATCATCAACAGAGATTCCGGCGATCCATGCCCGTCGCTGCGGGCGTGAACGCGAATGGCCCGCGGCAGAAGTCCGCGGGTTATGGTTTCAACGGTTATCAGGGTCTCGTGGCCCAGGGCTTCGTGCCGCAAGGCCATGCGCAGGATTCGGGCGATTACGCGGCATAGCTCATCGCGCGTATGCAGCCGATGGGATTCACGTGAAATATCTGTCGCCCCCACCGCCAAAATCGCATCATGCTGCGAAAGATGAGGCGCGCCATCCAGTGCCTGATTCAGGGCTTCCCGAAAGCGACTTACGCAGGCGGCAAATGTCTCGGCCATCACTTGTGCATCCGTCAGGCGCACTTGCGTCCCGCAGGAGGGACATTTGATGGTTTTGCAAAAAATGCTTTTTAATGCGCCGCCCACGCCCGAGCCAATCTGTAAGGGTGCGATACACTGCACACAACGCGGAAAATGGTTTTCCATGTGCAATCTCCTTAATTCAACCTTCCCAACCATCTGCACTCTGAATAAAAATGGCGTTCAGAGTACGTTATTTTATAGAACTGCCGGCGGAGTTAACCGCCGTTGCTGGTATTCTAAGCCTTTCGCGTGCTTCAATGCAAGCGAAACCTTGAATATTTTCCACTTTTTCCTATTTATCGGCACAAGTCCGGGAAAACATGACATTTTTTCAGGGATGGGATGAGTTTTTTCAGCTACCTCCACGCGAGCGAAGCTTTTTTATAACACGCGCAGCAGCGACTGGGACTGGCTGACCAAGCCGGACATTTCCTCGTCATCGGTCTGATAACTTTGCACAAAGTGCTGGTAACAGGAAATGGCCTCCGCCCGACGACGTTGTCCGCGGAGCAACTCCGCCTTTTGAAATAACGCCAAACCGGCACACACCCGCAAGGGCGGTTCCGCAGCATCGGAAAATTGCCGGATAGCTGCATCATAGCAGATCAAGGCTTCCGGAATTTTCCCCAATTCCGCCAGAGCCGCAGCGCGGTGACACTGGGATCGTGCGGCTTGCTGCCGCAGAAATAAGGCGTCCGAATGGGTAAACCGGGAAATAATGTTGTCACAAACAGCAATTTGTTCCTGCCGCTTGCCGCGCTCCCCCTGCGTGAGGGCTTTTCGCATCATGGCCCGGGCTACGACAAATAAGATGGCCGTATCATCCGTTTTCTCAAAGCGGTCAATAATCGAATCGTAAATGGCCAGTTCATCCAGCTTACGGTCGAGCTTGCGAAGGGCCAAAGCCGTGCTGAGCATGGCTGCGGCCACGTGCCTTTGCACGTCGATGTCCGCGACGTTGCCATATTTACTTACCAGCTTCTGGTAGCATCGCACTTCGTCTCCGATGCGTGACTGCTGACCGGCAATAACCGCCTGACGCTGCAGCGTTTCAATGATACTGGGCCGCAGGGCCGCATCATTGGACTTCCCAAATCGCTGCATCAGGGCATCATACGCCGCCACCTCATGGCCCACGCGATCCATCTGACCAAACACCCGGCCGCGGTCCAGCATGGTAAGGCAAAGCAGTGGCGAAAAAGCCGGTTCCGTCTCCCGCCCGAAGGTGAGCAAAAATGCGTTGCATGCCCGCAATTCATCTTCCAGCGATCCGCTTTTTTTAACGACCTCTATTTTCATGCGGAATGCCTCCGCCACATCGCGCCGAACTGTTACCGATTCAGATCCGCTGTAGTGTTTGATAAACTCGTCACAACCCGCGATCAGATCGGCCTCGTGCCCGCCCCACTTGAGGTGTCGCAGATGCATCAAGTGCTCACCGGGTGAATTCATATCAGTCAGTACCGGCACCGCCCCGGCCTGGGCACTGACCTGGGCATCGGCTTGTGGGGCATTGGCTTGTGGGGCATTGGCCGTCATCGCAGTGGCCGGCGGTGCATCAGCGGATTTTACAGCGGGGATCAGTGCTTCTTCGGCACGTAATTCTGCCTGCGCGCCGCAGGTGACCACGACAATGGGTGCTGCTTCGCTGACGGTTTCCGCGTCCTGGCCGGTGGCTAGTTGAACTTCGGCAGGTATTAATAGCTCTACGGCGGCCGGTTCATCCACTGTAATTGATTTGCCCTGTTGTTGAGAAATCGGGGCCGCCGGATGAATCTCCTCAGGCAGCCTTTCGATGCCCTTGGCCGCTTGTTCCAAGGCTGCCGCCGCTTGCTGACGCTTATCATTAACGGCAACGGTTGTCGCCGCCGTTTGCAAGACCCAACCGAGCACTTCCGGGCATGGATCATGTTGGAATAATTGATTGATCGCACGGTCATGGGCCAAGGCCGTATCAAAATCACCGCTTTCAAGCGCCTGTTGAGCCAGCGTACATAAACCGCGAGCCATGTCAATTCTGATCGATTCTTCGGCTGAACCGCCATATTTCTCCTGCGCGGAAAGATACGCGGCTACGGATTCCTGGGGCCTGTTCATTCGCATAAGCAACGCGGCGATTGTAAATGCGGCCGCCGTGTTTATCGGTTTATTTTCCTGCAAATTTTCCGGCACATCATAGTCGATGACCGTCTGAAAAGCCAAAATCGCATCCTGATGTTTTTCGCACTTTTCTAACAGGCGGCCTTTCTTAAGCAACGCCGAGCGCACGATCGCGCGAATGGCAGAATCGTCCGCTGGGCCGAAATTGCTCACCACCTGCTGATAAGCCGCCAAAGCGGAATCGGTATTTTGTAACGACTGGTAAATCACCGCCCGATTCAACATGCATTGCGCCAAAAGCCGCGGCGATATTAAATCCGGCTCGCCCCGCGCCCGCTCCAGCAGGGCATCAAGAACGGCAATGGATTGCTCATGGAGTTCCGCTTTTTCCAATAAAGCCGCCTGGTTAAATAAGGCGACGGGAACACATGTGCGCGCTTCAGTTTCACCGTTAAAGTCAAACCGCCCCGCCAAAGCGCCATACGCTTGTGCTGCCTCAACCTCGCGACCGAGTTTTTCCAGCAGTTCTCCGCGTAAAAACATCGCGCGGGCCAGAGGAACAATCATGGCGGCCGGGGTGGAGCGCTCGACCCAGGTGATAAATTGTTCACAGGACGCCAGGGATAATTCCAGCTTTCCATCCTCGCGCAGCATAAACGCTTGCGCCAGTAAGGCTGGTGCCACCACGGTTCTAATTCCCGGCGAAGAATTATCTCCGTAGGTTGAAATTAATTCATCGTATGCTTCAAGTTGTGCCGCGCGTCGGCCCATCCGCGATAGACAGGCTGCCTTTCCTGCCATATTCGCAGCCACCGGCAGCGCCGGCAGTGACAAAGCTTTTCCAGCCTTCACCGCAGCCTCATAGGCTTGCAGGGCGTCTGCATCATGGTTTTGCGAATCCAGCAGCGCCGCTTTCCGGCTCCACGCATGGAATAACATCTCACAAATCACCGGATGGGTGCTGTAGCGAAAGCGATCAATAAACGCATCACACGCCGGCATGATTTCATGGGGGTTACCCATCAACGCCTTGAGAGCGATTTTGTTGAACATGGCCCGCGCGGATACCGTGGCCAAATCCGGATCATCCGCCGGCTTAAAGCGTTGGATAATCTGATCACTGATTTTATCAGCGGCAGCATATTCCTTCCGGGCCGCCAGGTCTGTGCTTTGATCCAGCAACATACCGGCAACTTCCCCACGTGTGGCCGCATCGAGCATATCACCGTAGTGCTCCACCACCGTATCATACGCCACGATACACGCCTCCACGCGTCGGAGGCGGCACAGGGCCACGAGCCGCGTTTTGCCCGCCGTCTGTGCCACGTCAAACCAGGGCGGATCAACAAAAGCACCAAAGATGGCGCAAGCTTTCTCGGCCAGGGCCAGCGCTTCGGTCATCCGATTCAGTTCCGTATGGTCCTTGAGCTTCTGGACCAGATAGCCGGCGGTCGACGTTCCTATGACTTCTTCCGCTACCGGACCGAATTTTTCTTCCGCTTCCTCATAGGCGCTGATAACTTCCAATCCGCGATCCAGCGCAATTAAAAGTTTTACCCTTTCGAGCATGATCTCGCAGAGGCGATTTTGACCTACAATGTCTTTTTTGTCCGCAAATAGCTCCATGAGCCGCTGGCAGGCCGCCAGGGATTCGTTATCGCGTCCTGAATTTTCCAGAAGTTCAATTTTCATCCACAATGCTTTGGCCAGCAGTCGATCAGGCAGTTTAATTGGACCGTCAAGACACGCATGTAGAGCATTCACTGCCTCAGGCCCCCGCTTTAGCCGCGTCAAAAGCGACGCCCTGTTAAACATCGCCGAGGCTACATACGCTCGAGCCGCTTCGTTGGGCGTATCACCGAACTGCTCAACAACACGGGCATAACCAGCCAGGGCATCGTCCCGGCGGCCCAGAATATCCAAAACCGCCGCCCGATCCAACAATGTCTTGGCTATCTGCGGTTGAATTGCCGCTTCTTTATTATCTTGAAAAGTTTGCAGCAATAAATCAAATGCCGCCAGGGCAGGTTCGAACCGCCGCGTATGTAGCAGCAAGGCCCCTTTGGTAAAAATGGTTCGCGCCAGCTTTAACTGACGCTCCGGATTACTTGATCCGCTATACCGGGCAATCAGCTTTTCGGCATCCCTGAGCTTGGCTTCGACATCCATTGGCTGTTGTAATTCCGAACTCGTCATCGCATGTTGTTCCATCATCATCCGGACATTCAATCGGTACTGTCACCTGGGGAGCTTGTCCGGGTAATCGCTGGCCATTACCTGGGCAGACTTCTGGCAATAAGTGTAACGAAAATCCAAAAAAAATTCCCGCCGCCGCAAATGGATCCCGCGAATGAAGTCAGGAGCCTGTATGAGTAATTGCCCGGTTGCGATCCCGGCGCGCCGGGATAATTTTTGGCTTCTTGGAGCATCGTGTCAACGAGCACCGTGGTGACAACCCGGTGGTTGGTTGGCGGCACTGGATCAACCACCGGATTAACCATCCGGTGCTCGGGGGCACGATCTGTTTCAACGAGCACCGTGGTGACAACCCGGTGGCCCATCAACGCTTCAACAGTTTTGGCTGATGAATCCCACAACGCCGGCGGCGGCCATTAGGAGCGTCATTATTATCATGCGTAACTGGGCATGGGC
>JAKBAC010000165.1 GCA_021809365.1 Planctomycetota bacterium
GGTACCTGACACCTTTTATTAGTCAACGAGTACTGAATAGATTGTTGGAGCTTCCAGTTTTTTATTTTGTGGTCGGTGAACGCTACTCCAGTTCCTCCGCTGCCTCTTTGTGAATTACGGTCATCTATTTCGCGCATGGCGAAAAGGTTAGGGCGAAAAACTAGCTACGTCCCGTTTCTCTCGCGGAACAGGCACACACTGCTTCTTTCGCAGGGTGGCATCTGCCTCTGAATTGGCGATTAATGACCGATATGTTCTTTTATTTGTCCTGAACCCCGCCCGCACCCAGTCGCGGAGCGGGAAATGTTACATCACCGCCGGCACCTGCGTGCACTTTGGTATGTGGTGAATTATTAGTCCGGACGGCGAGGGCGAAGGAAATCGCAAAGGGGCTCAGGCATAAAAGAATGCTCATCAGGGTGTACCGTTGCGGCGGGTCGGGTTTTGGAAAATCCGGCGTGATACCAGCAGCGGCGAGCCGGTCGTATAGATTCGGGTGTATCCGCCGGCGGCCGGACATCACCGCAGGCATCTGATTGACCTCGTAGAGGCGCTGCAAGGCCTGCGCGTAGGCGGCCTCCTCCCCCTCGTTCACGGAGGCGATCGCATCCGCCCGGACTTCCATGTGCCGCCCTAGCCGCCGAAAACGTGTCCGCACGATCAGCGTTACCGCCAAGAGACCGCCGGCCCACATCAGGCCATTTCCGCCGGTCGCGATCAGCGGCCGGATGAGAACCAGCGGAAAAAGGATTACGGGCTGCATCAGTCTCAGGAACAACACGCGGCGCGGCTCGGTTAAATGCGCTAATTCATGTCCAGTCACAGCGGCGATTTGCGCATCCGAGAGATGTCGCAGCAACCCTTCCGAAAAAAAAAGTTCACGATTAAGTGGCAAGGCATACGCATTGGCAAATGCGCCGGGCACCATCCAGATGCGACGTGGCTGCACATTCATGCGCCGGGCGACATCGGCGGCAATTCCCGCAAGCCGCTTATCAGCCGGTTTGAGCAGCCCTAACAGGGAGAAAAATCGTATCGTTCCGCCAAGCCGCAATGTCGCAAGAAGCAGAAAAAGCAGGCCGGCGATCATCCACGTTTCAGCGCCGAAGTTTTCCGGCATCGTGACGGTTGCCCACAAAAACAGGGCAAACGGTATTACCCTCCCCAGCAGGATCATCAGCCGGGAAGTTAACCACTCCCTGAAAGTGGTTTCGGGGAATATCTCTCGGCTTGGCCAGTACGTTCCCAACAACGCAGCTAACAGGCTCGACCCGGCAGGTGCCCACGCGGGAACTGAAGGAAGCAGCGAGCTTGCAAGCAGGTAGATGTCTGCTGGAAGGATCAACATACTTAACCCGGCCGTTATACGGATTGGATACAGCAATCGCGCGCGCAATGTCCAATGTTTCGCTCGGCTGCGCCGCCACGTCGACAATCCAAAATTATTAATAGCGCGTGTAAGCAACAATGTTGCACAAAACGAAAAGACGACCAGAATTAAAGTCGGCATACGGCCCATCATATTCAAGAAATGGTAACCATTCACGGCCTTCCAGCCGGCAAGGCTCACCCCGAACGTCACCACGAGTAAAGTATATCCCTCTCTCGAAAAGAAGAAAGCCAAGTTTTCCTGGCATTGGAAGTCTGGCACCGGAGGTTTGCACAGCGGGGCGGTTTGAAGTAACTTCAATTCTTTGCGGAGACCGCCCTTGGCCGCCAGAAATCACGGGGCGAGTTGGCGCAAGGTCGGCGGCTCATCGGCGGATTCGTGGCACTTATGCAGCGTGACAGACAATCTTCAAATTCAGGTCAGCCTCGACCGGCTGGGAAGCCTCCGGCAGCGCCCTCGCCGGGTGATAACCGATCAGAATTTGCATCCGCCGCGACATGGTCACCTCCCCCGAATAGCCCTGTCGGCGATCCCAACGAATTCAGCAATTTTGAACTCATCAAGCACATGTTCCAATTCGTGCGGCCGGTGAAATGGCTGGCGGTGCTGGCCTGCTTGCTGGTGGGCCTGGGAGTGTTTTTAGAAATATCTGCCGTCGATCTTACGCGCGTGGTGATTAACACCGTGGGCACCGCGTTGAATCCATCAGCCGCCGGCGCTGTGCACAAGCCGCACGGCAGCGTATTTCATCACGGTTCACTGCACGTGGCATTGATTCTGGTGGGAATGCTGGCGTTGTTTATCACCCTTTCCAGTGTGTGTAATTTTTTTCGCAGCATCGCCAACACCCGCTTAAGCATGGATATGGTCTTTCACATGCGATCCGCAGTGTATGATCAGCTTCAGCAGGTGGGCTTTTCATTTCATGATGCCCATTCCAGCGGGCAATTAATCAACCGGGCGTTGTCGGATCTGCACAATGTCCGGTTTTTTGTGAACTTGTCACTGGTTTCCATCGCGGAAATTGTGGGCTATACCATTGGTTATAATATTTTAATTGCCACCATCAACCCCTGGGTAGGCTTGGCGTCTCTGCTGCCGGTGCCTTTCTGGATCGTGTACATTCTGCGGTTTGGAAAAAAAATGCGGCCGGTACAGCGGGACCTCATGGCTACCGGGGATAAACTGGTCAACGTGTACAGTGAAAATGTCGCCGGTGTCAACGTGGTCAAGGCCTTTGCCACAGAAACCACCGAAACCGGAAAATACAATGCCACCGCGGATACTTATTTCTCGCAGGTGATGACCACCGTGGGCATGTGGGCCAACTTTATTCCGGTTATCCGCGGAATCGCCACGGGGGCCAATCTGCTGCTGTTTTTTCTGGGGGCCATGCTGGCGGTCAGTGGAAAACTGCACGCCGGTGATATTCTGGTCTTTGGCGTAGCGATGGGCGCGATTCTCTCACGCCTGCAACAAATTAACCAGATTGCCAATCAGTATCAGATGGCCGTGGTTTCCGCCCGGAGGTTTTTTGAAATTCTTTATGCCTATCCCAGTATCGCGGAAGCGGCGGCATTGCCGCAGTTACCGCGGGGGCCGGGAGCGGTGGAGTTTTCCGGTGTTACCTTCGGATATCATCCGGACAGGTCGGTCTTAACCAATATCAGTTTCCAGGCTAATCCCGGCTCAGTGATCGCGCTGGTGGGTCCCACCGGGGCCGGCAAAACCACCATGATGCAACTGTTGGCCCGTTTTTATGACCCGCAAGCCGGGGCGATTTTTGTGGACGGCCATGATATTCGGTCGGTTTCCCTGCGCTCGGTGCGGCAGGCTATGGGATTTGTATTCCAAGAGACATTCCTCTTTTCGGATACCGTTGTCAACAACATCCGTTACGGCGACCCGCAGGCGTCACTGGAGCAGGTGGAAGCGGCGGCGCGCCTGGCGCAAGCCCATGAATTTATCATGGAAATGCCCAAACAATATGACACCGTGCTGGGTGAACGCGGGCTGACACTTTCCGGCGGACAGAAACAACGCCTCGCCATCGCCCGGGCCATTGTCGCCAACCCGCGCATTCTCATACTGGATGACGCCCTGGCTGCCGTGGATCCCGAGACCGAACACCTCATCCGTCGCGCGCTGGAGCTGGTGTTGCGCGACCGCACCGTTTTTATCATTGCCCACCGCTTAAGTACGGTCAAAGCCGCTGATCTGGTGCTGGTGCTGGAGCAGGGAACTATTACACAGGCCGGCACACATGACGTGCTGTTGCGGCAAGAGGGTCATTACCGGGAAATTGCGGAAGTCCAGCTTGTCGGCGGCGGGCCGGGAGTCCTGCCCCCGCTTGGTTCAACGGCGCGCCGGGTGGCAGCGGAGGGATCACGATGAAGCCACTGCTTTCATTTTTGCGCCGCCGCAACAACCAACCCACCGCTTCGTCCCGGAGTGCGGCGGGGGTCGGCTCAGCTTTTACACCCACCGATTCAGAATCCGAGTTGGATCATAAGCCCATCGACCGCAAGGTTCTCCGCGGCGTGCTGGGTTGGATGCGGCCTTATCGCAATGCCTATATTCTGACTACGGTTGTGGGCACGGCGGTGAATTTGCTGGAAATGATCACGCCGCGCTATATGCAGCAACTGGTGGATACCGATATTCCCGGTAAACATCAAAATATCTTTACATCTGTTATTATTAATATGATCGGCCGGTTCAACGCCGGCACCGCAACAACCTTGGCCCATCTGGATCGCCGGGAGTTGGCGTATTGCAATATCACATCCACCATCGCCGTCTGGGCTTTAACCATGACAGCCGCCCTGCTGCTGCAGCGTTTGGGAATCTATTACACCACGCTGATCGGGCAGAAAGTAATTTTCAACCTGCGCCGCGCCGTATTCGCGCATTTGCAGGAACTCTCCATGAACTTTTACGACAAAACCCGTTTTGGGCGCATTCTCACCCGCGGCACCAGTGATATTGATTCCATGTCCAATTTTATTGTCTGGGGGATCAATACCGCTTTTTCCAACCTGACCATGATGCTCATCGCCGCCGTGATTATCATGCTGATGGACTGGCGCATGGGGCTGGCGGTATTGTGGCTGGGGCCGGTGCTTTATCTGATGAATAATGTCTACCGCCGGAAAGTGGGCGTGGCCTGGCGCATGACGCGCGAAGGCTACACGCGTGTGAGCACCAACCTGGCGGAAAATATTTCCGGCATGCGCGTGGTGACCGCCTTTAACCGCCAGAATCAGAATCTGGATGTGTTTAATGATCTGCAAACCACCAACACAACCAATAACATGCGCGCTGCCTATATCAACGGCATCTATCAACCGCTGCTGGGCGTCGTGGGGTTTCTGGGGAAAGTCATTATCCTGCTGTTTGGTGCCTGGCTGGTTTTTCATACGGCCAATGGACCGCCAAACCAGCGATTCAAGGTGGGGCAGCTCGTGGCACTGTATGTTTACTGGGACTGGTTTATGGGGCCGGTCATTAACTTCGGCAATTTTTACAATGACACGATGATGGCCATGGCGTGCGCGGAACGTGTTCAGAATCTGCTGGCGGAAAAGCCGCAGGTCACCGATGAGCCCGATGCTCCGGTGCTTCCGGAAATCCGCGGGTCTGTGCGCTTTGAGCATGTAACCTTCGGCTATGATCCGGCTAAGCCCGTGCTGCATGATATTAATTTTGAAGCCCGGCCCGGACAAACCATCGCTCTGGTGGGACAGACCGGTTGCGGCAAATCAACAGTCATCAGCCTGATTTGTCGATTTTATCAGCCGCAGCAGGGCCGAATTCTCATGGATGGTTATGATCTGCGGAAAATTCATGGTCAAAGCCTGCATCGCCAGACCGGCATTGTCTCCCAGAATAATTTCCTCTTCACCGGCACCGTCATGGACAACATCCGCTATACCCGCCCGGATGCGACCGATCAGCAGGTTTATAACGCCGCCCGGCAACTCGGTTGCTACGACATCCTGGCGCGGCTGAAGGACGGTTTCCAGACCGATGTAGGAGAGCGCGGCGGATCACTGAGCCTGGGCCAGCGGCAACTGGTCTGCTTTTGTCGGGCGTTTCTTGCCAACCCGCGCATTTTAATTCTCGACGAAGCCACCAGCGCCATTGACACGCAAACCGAATTGCTGATTCAAAACGCTCTGGAACGCCTGGTGGAAAACCGCACCACCTTTATTGTGGCCCATCGCCTGAGCACCATCATTGGCGCGCATCAGGTGCTGGTGCTGGATCACGGCCGCATGGCTGAACACGGCACCCACCAGAGCCTGCTGGAACGTAACGGCCAATACGCCCGGCTCTATTATGAATTTACCCACGGCCACGACACCCCGCCGCATCTGGCTCCTTAGGTTTCCATGGAACTCCGGAAATTAAAGGTACCTGACACCTTTGTTTCAAAATAAAGGTGTCAGGTACCTTTTTTCACCTTGGACTGTGCACCGTGCGTTGTGATTATCGAAAACAGATGCTCAAATGTTTTGGGACGCAAAAAATCTTCCCGCGCGTAAAAATTTCTCAAGTTTTGCGTGCAGCCGGCCCGGCAAACGCTATAATCTCAATTAGAGCAGTGAGGGTGGTGTTACTTTACGGGAGGTGCAACATGCGGCGCTGGCCAAAAAATCCGGACAATGTGGATATTTCTTCCGCTCTCTCCGGCTGGAGTTTTGAACCCGGACAAGTCAACGTTCGCATTATCCGCGGGCGCGATGGCAAACCAAAAATTCAGTTACGGCTGGATCTGGGACTTCTGCAAATGGAAGTCAGCGGCCGCCCGGACGGCAGGCGTCCGCACAAACATGCGTCGGAACTGGATTATCAACTTCATCGCCTGAAAAAGCACCGCGAAACCAGCGGCGAAGAAAAAGATTTTCAGCTTACGCGCCGCGAATGCCAGGTGCTGCGCGAAGAATCCGCCATGTTTTATCACCGCTACTTAAGCCTGTTTGTGCTGGGGCAATATGACGGCGTCGTGCGCGACACGCGCCATAATATCGGGGTGCTTAACCTGTGCCATAAATTTGGCCCCACCGACCAGGACCGCGAAATTCTCGAACAGTATCGCCCCTATATTATCATGATGGAAGGGCGCGCCCGCGCCTGTGCTGCTCTGCGGGATGGCTATACCAACACGGCTATCGCTTTTCTCCGCGGCACCTTGCGCAATGTGATCCATACCTATGGCAACCCCGCAGCCAAAGAATCTCCGGAAGCTCTGATCCTGGCAGATATGATCCATGACATTCGTCGGCAGTTGCCGCCGGACCCGCGCGAGGAACTTAATAACCTGCTGAAAAAAGCCGTGGCGGGTGAAAAATATGAGGAAGCGGCGCAATTGCGGGATCAGCTTATGGCCCTGCACACCGCCGGGGCGGTCATGGTGGCTAAACCCGCCGTGCGAACCATCACCGCCAAACGCCGCGCCGCCGCGCCCCGGAAATCCCGTCGCAAAGTGACACCGGATTCACAAGCTCAAGACCATTCCACCAAGGATCCCGGTTCAGTCTGACTCGGCCTGACCCTGCTTGAATCTTGACACGCGGCACGGCGCGTGTTACGGTTCCGGATTGTACGGACGGCTTTGGGCGGAGAAATCGTATCATGCCTGCTGCTGATTCAGCGGGCCGATCCGCCCTTCATCGCATCGGAGATACAGGATTTATGGTTAAGCGGCAAAAACGCGTGGTTCTGTCCCTGCTGGGTTCGGCGGGTTTATTTTTAACCCAGTTAGCTTCCGCGGCGGCCCCGCCTTTGCCACCGCCCAGCCGCGGAACGCCTACCGCATCCGACCAGACTGAAATTGCTGCAT
>JAKBAC010000166.1 GCA_021809365.1 Planctomycetota bacterium
GCCGCGTAAAACGCGCGGTGCAAGCACACGCGGCTAAAAGGGGGGAATTTTAGACTTGAGATTTCAGATTGCGCAAGGGGGCGGGAGATTTTAGATTTGAGATTTCAAATTTCAGATTTCAGATTGCGCAAGGGCATGGGGCGTCCCGGCGGGCTGGTTCGGATTTATTGCCACGCCCATCTATCAGAATCCATCAGACGCCATTGCCGGTTTGCCGCGGATATGCTCCAATACCACTTTGGCCGGGCAGTGAAAGGGTTATTCGGCATGAATCGGGCGGACATCGTTTCAGATATCTCCAGCATTGTCGTGAAAATAGGCACGCAGGCATTGACCGGGTCGGATGGGGCTCTGAATCACGCCGTTATTACCGCGCTGGCGGATGATTTGGCCCGCCTGTGGCAGGATCGTCACCTCAAGATCACGCTGGTTTCCAGCGGTGCCATCGGTGCCGGAATGATGGAAATGGGACTTTCCGCCCGCCCTAAAGATTTACCGACACTCCAGGCCGCCGCCGCGGTGGGCCAAAGTGTGCTGATGGATCATTTTTCCCGGGCGTTTAACCCCCATGGCCTTCATGCCGGACAGATACTTGTAACCCGGCAGGATTTTGAACATCGCGTGCGCTATCTCAATCTTCGCAACTGTATTCATGCGCTGCAACACGCCGATGCCGTTCCCATTATTAATGAAAATGACGCGGTGGCGGTGGAGGAAATACGCTTCGGTGACAACGATCTGATCGCGGCCCATATCACCAATCTGCTGCGGTCCGATCTGTTGATTCTGCTGTCGGTTGTTGATGGTCTGCTGGATGAACAGGGGCGGGTGCAATCCGTGGTGTCCGATATGGATCAATCCGTGCGCGCCCTGGTCAGGCCGGAAAAATCCGCCCGCGGCAGCGGCGGTATGGGTGGAAAGCTGGTGGCTGCCGGTACCGTGCATACCGCCGGTGAGCCTGTCATCATCGCCAATGGAACCACGCCGGGCATCGTATCCCGGCTTCTGGCGGGTGAACCGCTGGGTACCCTTATCCTGCCCGGTTCCCGACGATTGTCCGCGCGCAGCCGATGGATTGGCTTGACCGCAAAAACCAAGGGCACCATCATCGTCGATGATGGTGCGGTGAAGGCGCTTAAAAATAATAGATCCCTGCTGGCCGGTGGAATACAGGCGGTGGAGGGTGATTTTTCCCGTGGCGATGCGGTGACGGTGGTGGATGCGGCCAATGCAATCGTAGCGCGTGGCTTAAGCAATTACAGCCGGGATGAAGTGGAAAAAATAAGGGGCCGCAAATCGCGCGACTTTGCCGCACTGCTGGGCCTGGATACCTGGTATGAAGAAGTGATTCATCGCGATGACCTGGTTCTGGCCCGGTAAGATGCGCCGGCAGCGGCAACGTATGGCAACATGGAAACCGACCGGAGATTGGTATGAACGCGCAACGTGTTGAACAATTGCTCAAACTGCTGGAATCCGCTCCGAATGATACATTTGTGCGCTATGGCCTGGCGCTGGAATATATGAAAGCGGATCAACTCGACGCGGCATTGGAACAATTGACCGCGATTTTCCGTCTGGATCCGAATTACGCCGCCGCCTATTTTCAATGTGGCCGCGCTCTGGTGCAGCAGGGCAAAATTGCCGAGGCCCGCGAAAAATATGAAGCCGGAATTCCCATCGCGGAAAAGTCCGGCGATGCGCATCTGGCCGGTCAGATGCGCGACGCGCTGGAGTTGCTGGATGAATAATCTTTCGCCGCCCGCCCGTTCTCACCGACCGATTTTGTGGGAGCCAATATGAAACTCGCTTTTTCAACCAATGCGTTTACCCGTATGCCGCTCCGCCGAGCCATTGCGGAAATTGCCGCTGCCGGCTATGCGGGCGTGGAGATTCTTGCGGATAAGCCGCACTGGTATCCGGATCACTTTTCTGCCGTTGAGGCTTCAGGCATTCTCCGTCAGTTGGAGAAACATCATTTGTGTATAAGCAACATCAACGCCAATTGCGCCTTTGGCTTCTGGAAAGACGCGCCGCCTGAACCATTCTTCGAGCCATCGCTGATCTCCCCGCAACGCAGCTTGCGACTGGCGCGAAAAAAGATGATTCTCAATACACTTAAGTTCGCCCATGCCCTCGGTGCGGACAATATCAGCATCACCAGCGGCAAGGCGCTTCCGACGGTTCCTCCGGATAGAGCGATGGCGCTGTTAATGGAAGGACTCAAACCGATTTTGGAGGTCGCGGAAAAGCTCAATGTCCGCATCGGCATGGAATGTGAACCGATGCTGTTTATTGAATGGGCGACGGAATTAAAGCAACTCATTGACCAGATGGGCAGCGCGATGCTCGGAGCCAATCTGGATATCGGCCATTCCGTGGTGCTTGGCGAGAATATTTCCACAACCTTGAAACTGCTGCGGGGCCGAATCTGGAATTGCCACATTGAGGATATCGCCGGCCGTAAACATTATCATCTGATCCCCGGCGAAGGCACACTGAACTGGCGGGCCTTACATGGCATGTTGCTTGCGATCAATTATGATCGGTTTCTTACGGTTGAACTCTACACCCACCCCGATCGCCCGGTGCAGGCCGCCCGAAAGAGCATTCACTTCCTTCATCGGTTTTTTTAGCCGCGCAAATCCGCCGCGCATCGTGGTCATAGCCCGGTGCCGGTGACAAGCTCGCCCCGCGACTGCTGAACGAGATCGGTGCCAGCCCCAAAACCTTTGATTCGCCGCAGGGCCTGCAATGCCTGGCGGGCACCGCCCCGGTCACCAAACAGAGCGGCAAATTCCGCAGCGTGAGCTTTCGCCGGAGTTGCAATGCCACCTTGCGTACGACCGTTCATTTATGAGCCAACGCCGGCCGCAGCCCCAGTCCCCATTCTCGAAATCAGAAATCAGAAATCTGGGCCTTCGTCCGGGAAGATTGCCACATCCTCATCGTGGCGCTACTGCGCAAGCCGGGCGGGTGCGGGAAGTATCAGCTCTGTCGGCGGCATATATTTATGAATCAGATGCCGGGCGATCAGGTTCCGTTGGTGCAGAAGTTCCATCTGCGCCACAGGATTGGACGAAATCCCGGCCAATTGGAGTTTGACTTTTTTCAATTTCCCGTTTCTGACTAATTCCAGCGTCAGCCAATTTCCGGGATGAAACTGTTGAATGGCGGCATGGAAAGCGCTCGCGGTGTCAAAGCGGGCAATGGCATGGCCATTGAGCTTGATGATAAGGTCGTTGGTCCGCAACAGCAGGCCGCCGGGGAATCCTGGTAGTGTCCGCGCTACCGCAACTCCGGCAATCCATTTTGACTTGCCATGATCCTGATCCCGCAATTCCAGCGGTTGGGCGATAAATGCGATGCCCATGAACGGATTGCCGTGATGCAGCCAATTGAATTGACGGAGATACAACTGGATAAAAATTCGCAGCAAGCGATCCCGTTGTTCCAGGCTCGTTGCCTTGCTTATCGCCGCCGCGAGTTGTGGCAGAATAAAGCCGCGCGTGGATAGTAAACTCCGCTCCGCCCGGTGACGCATGGGCCAGCGCCGGGAAGCCAATGCCGCTATTTTGTTGGCGATATCGGGTGGCATGGCCCTGGTGGTGGCTGTGGGGGTAGGGGTGTGAAGATCGCGGATCGCCGCAGCGGAAGCGTCCTTCCCCGAAAGCAACCATGTCGCGGATCCCGCTAATAAACAATTTATTGCGCACGCGAGGACTGATGAAATCCAATATCTGGTCCAAGGCGGATCAATGAGCCTGCCGCCGCTCCCCCACCCCGTTCGCGTGCCGTAGTGTAATCGGCTCATATCCGTCGCTTCTTTTCTTGCTGCCGCATTTGTATCTCCGGGGCATGTGGATGTCGGTACGTTGTGCTATCCATGAACCAATTTCAGCATCCAATACGCCACCGGGGCCGCCAGTACCGCGGAGTCCAACATGTCCAATACCCCGCCAAACCCCGGCACAACGCCGGAATCCTTTACGCCGGCATCGCGCTTTAACAGACTTTCCAGCAAATCCCCCATTTGCCCCGCCGCCCCGAGAATTATGCCCGCGAATAAGCCCTCCCACCATGCGAATTGCGGCGAGAAGTGTGACAGCAACATGCCGATAATACCCGCGGCGAACAACCCGCCGAAAAACCCTTCCCATGTTTTTCCCGGTGACAGCCAGGCGATTAATTTGTGCTTTCCCAGCCAACGTCCAAATCCGTACGCCCCCATATCCGCGCCTTTGACCATCAGCAAAATCGACACCACCATCCCGGCGGAATGCGCCAGGCGAATCGGTAAAAAAAATCCCGGCATGACGCCCAGATAAACAATCGCCAAAAGTGACCCGCCCGCGGAGGCCATGGCTCCATCAATTTTCTGGTGGCGGCTGTACATGACCACCGCGCCCACCAGCCCCAATGCCAAAACCGTCGGCACCAGATAATGCGGCTTAACTGTATGAAACCACCACGCCACATGGACCGCAATGGGACTTGCACCGGCGGAATTATTCAGGAGCATTTCCGACAACTGCTCCAGCCATGGCCACAACATACATAAGATCGATGCCGTCACACATACACGCATGGATATGGTCACACCCTCCGCCTTCAAAAGACGGCGCATTTCAGCCGTCGCCAGGGGAATAATACAAATCAGACTTAACACCATCAGCGTCCCCGGCGGAAACGACATGGGCCGCCCCGGCCAGCCCGCCGCAAGGATCTGATCGAAATAAAACATCGTCAAAAGCAAGGCCCCGAACAGCAGGCCATAAATCAGACGCAATTTGAACATAATCACAGCATCCGTAAAACGCGATTATAGTAAGGATACCACGCCTTGGCGTAAACTGATCGCGGAAACATTTTGCCGGGGGCTGTGGCGGTGAACAACGCGCAACGAACACAACTTTCACGGAGGCCCCGGCGCGGCTTCGCCGCAACCACATTGGCATACCGAGTTGTGGCACAAAGATCCCAGTTTGGGGTACGACGAGGAGATTTCAACCGCAGGTTAGCGGAGGACGGGGGGAGCGGGTAAGCGCATCTCCGTGTGAGTTCAATTGGCCAATACTCATAAGTGCGTGATGTGCAAATCGCTCACTTTTTCTGCGCGTCCAGCCAGCGGTACACGAGACCAGCCGCAATGGCACCGACAATCGGTGCGACCCAGAACAGCCATAGTTGGCTGATATAGGCACCACCGGCAAACAGGGCCGGGCCTGTGCTGCGAGCGGGATTCACCGAGGCGTTGTCCACTGGAATGGAAATCAGCAGCATGAGCGTTAAGGTAAGACCAATGGCGATACCCGCGAACCCCGCCGGAGCGCGGCTGGCCGTCGCGCCGAGGATAACGGTGACAAAGAAGAACGTACATACAATTTCAATTGCCAAACAGGCCAATAGGTCATAATGCCCCGGACTTAACTGGCCATACCCGTTGGAGGCAAAGCCACCGACTTCAAAGCCCGGCTGTCCTGTGGCAATCAGATACAACAAGCCGGCCGCGGCGATAGCGGCGATGACCTGCGTGACGATGTATGGCGGAATATCCTTAGCCTTAAATCGTCCGCCCGCCCACAGGCCAATGGTAACGGCTGGATTAAAATGTCCACCGGAGATGTAGCCCACCGCATAGATCATGGTCAGAACAGTCAGGCCGAAGGCCAGTGCCACACCCACAAATCCGATTCCCAGATGGGGAAACGCGGCGGAGAGAATGGCACTTCCGCAGCCGCCAAATACCAACAGGAATGTACCGAGAAACTCCGCAGCCATCCGACGCAACATAAACATCCCCTTGTTACAATAGATACTTTCGAAATTCTCCGATTGACGGAAAGCCACACGCCCTTTTGCCAATCAATACCGAAACGATAGCGGGAAAACCTTGAACGAGTCAACACCTTTCCACCGAGAATCTTCGCACAGTCTCGGGAATTGCATTCTATCATCGGCCAACTCTGGATAGAATCAATGGCTGGTGATTGCCCACGGAGTTCCAACATGAGACATATAGATTCCCGGACGCCCGCAACGTGTGCCGCGGCAATGATCGGCCTTTTGCTTTCTTTTGGCGCGTTTCTTGCCACCGTGGCTGCGGCACCGGCGCACGCAGTTATGACATTGAGTTCTCCGGCCTTCCATAATCATGCGGTGTTGCCCAGGCGCTTTACCGCGGATGGACGGGATATTTCGCCGCCTCTGGCCTGGAGCCACGTTCCCCGGAAAGCGGTTTCTCTGGTTGTGGTGATGGAAGACCCGGACGCACCGGGGCCGCTGGCGTTTCGGCACTGGATGGTGGTGAACATTCCTCCAACGGCCAAAGGGTTGCCGGAAAATCTGCCATTCGCCAAGCGAATTCCAGGCCTGCCCTCGGCCCGACAGGGGAAAAACTCGTTTGGCAAGTTGGGTTACGGCGGCCCGGCCCCGCCACCCGGCCCGGCGCATCATTACCGGATTATTCTCTATGCGCTCAGCCGCACGCTACCATCCGCCCCGGACTGCCTGCCCTGTCTGCAGCATGCGATGGCGGGTTACCTGCTGGCCAGTGCGGTACTGCATGTGCGCTATGGACGATGATAAAAAAAGACCTCCACCAGGATGCCGTGAGAGCGGGAGAGTTTCGAACCCTTGTTACAAGGGCGGACCAGCACAACGCATCGGCTCAAGACTTCCACAACTGTCCCGATAACTCGGGACCAGGCTTGTCCATCGTTCCGACACCCGGGGTCCTGTCAAATGCTCATCGGTCCGAAGCTATGGGCCGCTCTAGCACGAACAAGGCAGAGGTCATTTATCCTTGTACACCGATTACGCGCAAAACGCAAATAAATAATGAGCGCAAAGTGAAAAAGGCGGCGGCCGCCGAGAGCAGTGGAACAGAAGAAAGTTGAGCATTAGACACTGTCGCTGCGGCGACGACGGGGGGAACCGCAGAAGCGAAAGGACGCAAAGGTGCGACGACCACGACGATATTTACCACAAAGACACAAAGGCACAAAGACGCTTTTTTTTTTGAACCACGAGGTGGCGGAGGGGGGGCCTGTGACAGTTTCTGCCAAGGGGTGAGTGTGTGTAGAATTGAAAGAAACTGGACCATACGGAAGTGGTTCAGGCGTCTAACACCTGTTCAAGGA
>JAKBAC010000021.1 GCA_021809365.1 Planctomycetota bacterium
CGTCCCTTTGTGTCGTCGTGTCGTTGTGGTGAATATCCTCGTCGTCACCCCTTTGCGGTTCACCCCGTTGCTCGTTCTTCGTTGCTCGTTTAAGCGCAGCGTTTCGTTGAAGCGTGTCGTTCCGTCGTCGTATCTTTGTGTCGTTGTGTCGTTGTGTCGTTGTGGTAAATACCGTCGTCGTCGCCGCAGCGACACTATCCACGAGGGGTGAAAAACTGTAAAATTGCTGGTTTGTTGTCCGGTGGAACCGAGGGTCTATGCAAGCGCTATGGCGGGTAATGAAAGGGGTTTGGCCCTATCGGGCGGCGGCGATCGTGGGGTTCCTCTGTGCCCTGGGGGTCGGAATCTCTTATGCTTCCGGCATCGCCACGCTGCTGCCGGTGATGAAGATTTTTATCAGCACTGAAGGCGTGCATGGATGGGCCAATCAAACCGCCGTTCAACAGCGGCTGCATTTACGGATTCTAAATTTAAGCTCTTCCGTGCGGGAAAATGCCCTGGCGATTGTCATCACGCGGACCACGTCACAAACACCGCATCCTTTGCGTGTGCTCAAAACCGGGGATCGGATTGTTTCGGTCGCACAACTCGGCCCGCAGGGACAAATCATCCAAGAAAGCCCGCACTGGCAGAACATGCTGGCCATGCTGGCTTCCGGGAAAGCGGGTTCGCGGATGCAATTGGCCATCAGCGCCAACAATGGCACGGCATTGGCCCTGGTGGTAATCATCCTGCCCGGCATGCACTGGTATATGCGGGATTTTGTATCCATTGTGGCGGCCATGCCGCAGGACCCGCTGCTGTGCCTGGTGTGGGTGGTGGTGATTTTCATTATTCTGTGCATCGTGGGCAGTATCTTCCGGTATTATCAGCAATATCTTTCCATGACCATCGCGGCGCGCGTTATTATTAACCTGCGCCGCAGGATGTACAATAAAATTGTTCAGTTACCCGCCGGCTACATGGCGCAAAATGGCACCTCGGACCTTACCAGCCGACTCACGCAGGACACCGGCTCGTTAAGTGATGGCGTGGCCACGCTGCTGGGAAAGACGATATTGGAGCCGGCCAAAGCTCTGGGCGTTGCGGTATTCGCGATCTGGATTGACTGGCGCTTATGCCTGGCCACCGTATTGGTGATACCTGTTATCGCGGTGATCATCCGCAAATTTGCCAAGCACATGCGCAAAGCCAGCCGCCGCGGGCTGGAGCAGTGGTCCGGCATGATGACCATCATGAGCGAAACACTGGCCGGGTTGCGGATTGTCAAAGCCTATTCCGGAGAAGGATATGAACGTCGGCGCTTCACGCAGGCCAATCGGCTGCTTTATAAGCAACAGCGAAAAATGAGCCACTATTCCGCCATGTCGCGTCCCACCATTGAAACCGTGGCCGTCATGCTCGGAAGCATTCCGATCCTGATTGCCGCGAAGTTTGTGCTGGAGGACAGCATCAACAAGGATTTATTCTTTCTGCTTATGGCCTGTTTTATCGGGATATTTGAACCTTTGCGCAAGCTGGCGGATGTGAACGCCAAAATCCAGCAGTCCAATGCCGCCGCCACCCGAATTTTTGAAATTATTGACGCCCCATCCGAGCCGAATTATTCCCACCAGATGCCACATTTGCCGCGGCATTCCCATGACATAATCTTTGACCATCTGAGTTTCACCTATCCCGGTCATGAACAGCAGGTGCTTTCCGACATCTGCTTTTCGGTGCAATTCGGACAGATGGCGGCGATTGTTGGAAGTAATGGATCCGGCAAAACCACGCTGATGTCCCTCTTGCCCCGGCTCTATGTGCCCACGACAGGCCGCATTCTCATTGATGGAATGGATGCGGCAAATGTTTCGCTGGCGTCCCTGCGCAAGCAGATCGGACTGGTAACGCAGGAAACATTTCTGTTTGCGGACACCATTTATAACAACATCGCCTATGGCCGCCGGCACGCTTCGCATGATGAGGTCATGGCGGCGAGCGCCAGGAGTTATGCGGACGAATTCATCCGTTCACTTCCGGAAGGCTATGACACGATGGTGGGCCAGGGCGGCATCCGCCTGTCCGGAGGCCAGCGGCAGAGAATTGCCATTGCACGGGCGATTCTGCGCGATCCGACAATGATTATTTTCGATGAAGCCATGAGCCAGATCGACACGGAAAGCGAATTCAAAATCGCCCTGGCCTTGAAGGACTTCATGCGGAACCGCACCAGTTTTGTTATCGCGCACCACTTCAGCACCATCGTGTCGGCGGACGTGATCATCTGCCTGGAAGCGGGGAAAATCGTCGGCATGGGCAAACATCATGAACTTCTGGCCGCGTGCGAAACGTATCGGCAACTGTACAACACACAATTCCGCGAAGTCGGGTGAGCGGCAGCGGCGGCGGCGGCCGCCGCAGAGCAGGGGAAAGGAGAGAGTTGAACAGTAGAGCACATAACGCTGGAACTCAAGAGTTGCTGTCGCAAGATAAGGCTTGTCTCCTGTCTCCTAACTCCTGTCTCCTGTCTCCTGTCTCCTGTCTCCTGAACACTGAACACTGAAAACTGAAAACTGCGCCATTACCCTCCCCCGCCGCCCCCTATAGCCTCTCCACGGCACAAGTGCCGCATCCCGGTCCGCCGGGATTTGACAAGTAAATAACATGCCGCCACAGTGATCGCGGAAAAGAATCCTGAACGACAACCGGCACACACTGTTGCCACGCGACCCCGTTGTTCGTTGACCGTCACAGCGCTTCCCTATTCTCCTAACTCCTATCTCCTAACTCCTGAATACTCGGCCATCTCCTGACTCCTGACTCCTGACTCCTGAATGCTGAATGCTGAATGCTGGCCCCCTTAAAACATCTTGGGCATCAAGGGCAACTTGAACCAAACCCGCTAAAATCAACGCTCCCATCAACTTGCGCAACTTGGGCAACTTGCCCCCCGAACTTGGGCAACTTGGGCAAGTTGAAATTCGCAAAGTCTTCTAACTCCTAACTCCTATTCTCCTAACTCCTGAATACTCGGCCATCTCCTAACTCCTCAATGCCGGCGGTGCCGCCGCGTTGCAGAATCGGTCACAGGCCCCGCCCGCGATCTGGGATTTTCGCATTCCTTCTGATATACTGAACTGATGCCCAGTGACGTGCGCTTTAGTGAGGTTCGAAAAATGCTGGAGGCAAAGGGCTATCGGCTGGATCGAATAAGAGGTTCGCACCAATCTGTTTGAAAAATCGGGCGGGCAATTGATGGTGATACCCGTTCATCATGGAAAGTGAAACCCAAAGGAGTTTCAATGTCTGACATGCCCATCGCAATACTTGCTCTGGAAGATGGAACTGTTTTTACCGGCCTGGCCTTTGGCGCGGCGGTTACGCGTCCGGGCGAGGTCGTATTTAATACATCGCTGAGCGGTTATCAGGAAATTTTGACCGATCCATCCTATCGCGGGCAGATTGTCACCATGACCTGCCCGCAGATCGGCAATTACGGCATTGCCGACGGTTCCGATGAAGAATCGGGCCATCCGCAGGTTGAGGGGTTCTTAATCAAGGAACTTTCTTCGCTGGTCAGCAATTACCGCGCGGTGGAATCGCTGCATGACTATCTCATGCGGCACAATGTTCCTGGAATCGCGGGTATTGATACCCGGGCGCTGGTTCGCAAACTGCGCACGCAAGGCGCGTTGAAGGGTGTGATCTGCACCGATCCCGCGCGCGTCGGTGATGAGGCCGCGCTCGTGGCGATGGCCCAAGCCTGGAGTGGCCTGGTGGGTATTGACCTGGTCGGGCAGGTCACACCGGAAAAGACCTACCACTGGGCGCAGGACAAAGGCATCTGGGCCCAGAGAACCGACCATCATGGTGCCATTGAACACCATGTTGTGGCCATTGATTGCGGAGCCAAACGCAACATTTTGCGCAACTTGGCGCAGAGTGGATGCCGTGTCACAGTGGTACCCGCCACCACCAAAGCTGAAGAAATTTTGTCGCACCAGCCGGACGGGGTATTCATCAGCAATGGACCCGGTGATCCGGAGCCGATTGCCTACACGCAGGACACCCTCAAAAAACTCATCGGGAAAAAACCGATTTTCGGAATCTGCCTGGGCCATCAATTATTGGGCCTGGCACTGGGCGCTAAAACCTACAAACTTAAATTCGGCCATCGCGGCGGCAATCAGCCGGTGCAAAACACCGGCACGGGCAAGGTGGAAATCACCTCGCAAAATCATGGATTTGCGGTGGACGTGGAATCGTTGCGCAAGCATGGCGGTGAACCCACGCATATCAACCTCAACGACCAGACGCTCGAAGGCTTCCGCATGACCTCCGAACCGGTATTCGCCGTGCAATATCATCCCGAAGCCAGTCCCGGCCCGCACGATGCGACATATCTTTTTGATTGTTTTATAAAGATGATGGAAACGGGCAAAAGCCCAACCGCCGCGGAAATGAACGCCGCGCAGAACCACCGCAATCAAGTATTGGCGTAATGTTCTCTCACAGGATCAGACCCGATGGCGGCCGGTCCGCCTTGGCCGAGGCCCATTCCTGATTGGCTTGATTGCCCATGCGGAAATGCAGTTCTCCACCCGCGACAATATCAGCGTGCGTAAACCAGGATCGGGTCAACTCCCTGCCGTTGAGTTTCGCGCTTTGAATGTAACAATTGTCCGCGGAATTATTTTCGGCAATGATCGTGAATGTCGTTCCCGTGGCCGGGTTGTGTATCTTCGCCCGATCAATCAGCGGGCTGCCGATAACATAAACACCCGTTGCGGCATTGACCGGGTAGAACCCCAAGGCACCCAACGTGAAGCAGCTTGAAATCTGCCCGATATCATCATTGCCCGGCAGGCCTTTGGGCGTGTTGTTGTACAGCCCCATGACCTTGCGTACCCAATACTGCGTCTTCCATGCCGCGCCCGCAAATGGATATAAATACGGAATATGGTTGCTGGGTTCATTACCCTGCGCATCCTGGCCGATCATGCCGGTAATGTCCACATCATAGTTACGAATGTGGGAAGGCGCGGTAAACAGGGCGTCGAGTTTTGCCACGAATGGTTCGTCGCCGCCAAAAAGATCAATGAGTCCCGACACATCCTGCATGACATTAAATGTGGCCTGCCAGGCGTCGGACTCGGTGTAATCGGCCCAGTATTGCTCATCGGGATGGAAAGGACGGAACTTTCCTTCCCGCCATTTTCCGTCAGCGGTTTTGCCGCGCATAAAACCGGTTACCGGATCAAAAAGATTCCTGTAATTCTGTCCGAGTTTATAGAACATTTTCGCGTCATCATGCTTTCCCAGCAGCTCGGCCATGGCTCCCACGCACCAGTAATCATAGGCATAATCCAGTGTGCGGGACACCGCCTGGCGCTGGCGCTCAGCACCGATGGATCGTGCCGCGGTCTGCGGTTCCGAAGGCAGATAGCCAAGGTGGCGGAACTTCTCCTGCAGTTCTTTATTATGATTGCGCGTGGCACCGACCAATGCCGTATCGCGCATGGCGGCATAAACAGCCGGAACATCATAATCACGGAACCCGCGCGTATACGCCGCCACGATCATCGCCACAACATGAAACCCGGTCATGCACCAGGTTTCATTTCCCCACAGGGGCCAAATCGGCAGCGAATGCTGATTGAACTGCCGGTAGTCGGTCAGCAGCGTTTTGATAACATCGTTAATGCGCTGCGGCTGCATCAACATCATGAACGGGAACTGCGCGCGATAAATATCCCAAATTGACAATGTGGTGTAGTTGGTAAATCCGGGATTGGCGTGATTTTTATGGTTTTCACCGCGGTAAGTGCCATCCACATCATTAAATGTAGTCGGGCCGATCATGGCATGATAAGCACTGGTGTAAAAGGTTTGAGTCAGTTCGGTGCTCGCGAGACTGGCATCCAGCGTGGATAAGGCATGATTCCAGGTCTGTTCCGCCTTGCGATGCACCGTATCAAAATCAAAATCGGGAATTTCCGCCCGCAAATTTTTGCGGGCACCTTCAATGCCGGTTCCGGAGATGCCCACTTTAATTACCACTGGTTTATAGGCGGTCTGGGAAAAATGAAATACCGCTTTCAATTTCGGCCCCGGCACCGATCCGATGGTCCCCGCCTGGACCTTTCCGTTCCGTTGCACCTCGCAGCGTTCAAACGGTCGCGAAAATTCCATGACAAAATACACCTGCCGATTCGGTGCCCATCCATGCGTGCCACGATAGCCGCTGACGGTAGTAGCATTTTCAATATTCAGTTGTCCCTCGAAAACGGTCGAGTCAAGGGAATGGATCAGATCCAAAATGACATGGCCTTTGTGTTTACCGGGAAATGTGTAGCGGTGCATGCCGCAACGGGTTGTGGCCGTGAGTTCCGCCACAATACCTGAATCATCAAGGAGCACGCTGTAATAGCCGGTTCGGACGGTCTCATGCTGGTGTGAAAATTTGGACGCATACCCCGAAGCACGCGCCACCCAGCCGGAGTCCGAACCAATCTGCTGATCCTGGGCGTCATGCTGCCATCCCGGACCGCCGACATTCCATCGCACCGGCCCGACATTCGGCATCAGCAACACATCCCCAAGCTCGGGGCATCCCGTTCCGGAAAGATGCGTATGGCTGAATCCCCGGATCACGTTGTCGGGATAGAAATAACCCGCACAATGTTCCCATGGATATACAATCACATTGCGTCCCTTCCGCCACCACTGCGGCTGCGCCGGCCCGGCGGTGTCCGGGCTAAGTTGCACCAGACCAAACGGCAGCGTGGCTCCAGGAAAGGTGCGGCCATAGCCATCCGTACCAATGATGGGCTGCACCGCATCGGCGAATCCGCCGGACGAAATGGGTTTGCCGCGCATGGTGTTGCCCGGCATCGGACAGGCCGATTCATTGGCGGAACATCCCGTCAACAGTGATCCCAGGGAAGTCGCGGCAGTCAATGCCACGGCTGATTTTATGAATTGCCGCCGCTGTATCGCGGCACCGTCCAATTTCGTTTCTGACATGCAAATCTCCTGCGCACATGACAACCCTGAACCGGCGGCTGGTAATCCACAATATCACAAGGCCTACGGCATAAGAATAGTCTATGAAGACAATCGCCATTGTCAAATCAGCGCAGCACGCCGCGGGCAACCGGGGTGCGTGACACTTTCGCAACACCGGCGGCTGCCGCAGAAAACGCGCGGTGCAAGCACACGCGGCGGCGGCTGTTGCCGCAGAGCGGGGATCAGGAGAGAGTTGAGCAGTAGGGCGAATCGGGCCGCGGCCCGATTAGAGCAGGTGTGGGAACAACGAACAACAGGGCGCTGCGCTTAACGAGCAACGAACAACTAGCAGACTTACCTGCGGTCTACTTTCTACTTTCTCAACACTGGCGACTTCCGCGTAAAACGCGCGGTGCAAGCACGCGCGGCTAAAAGGGGGATGGGGCGGTGGATTTGAGATTTCAAATTTCAGATTTCAGATTCCGCAAGGGGATGGGGCGTCCTGGCACCACGGTTCGGATCTGTTGCCACGCCCCGGCCAATCAAGGGTACACGGGGCGCGATGGAGCACCGCCTCATTTAATTACTTGAAGCCCTTCGGGCCGCCGGAATGGAAATATTTTTTTTCAATCGCGGCGGTCAGATCAATGCCGTGAATATTGGCCAGGGTGCATAACCACGCCATGACATCGGCGAATTCTTCTTCCTGATTGGCGCGGTCGTCGCCCTGCAACGCGGTGGCCAATTCGCCGACTTCTTCGATCAACCACATAAAAGTGGGGGCCGAGCCGCGCTGAATATCGCGGGCGGAATATTTATCGCGAATATGCGCTTGAAATTGTTGAATGCTTAAAACCTCGGACATGACATTTCCTTTCACCGCGAATTTCACCGGCACCGCAATCAGATACTCTTTCCATCATTCGCCGAATTTTGGCAGACCACGGTGTGCGCCAGAATATCTCCGATGCGCTGGCGATCCGGAGAGACAAACATGAACACCAGCATGATACAGGCGACGATCTCAATACTACGGAACACATTGCGCGTCAGAAGCGCGACAAATCCGGGACGCCGCCCGGTCAAGTCCACCACATACAGCCCGATGGCCGCCTTGCCGATGGACCGCGCGAAAATAAGCTCCGCGATGGTGACATGCAATTCATAAATTCCCAACAACCATAAAAAGTCCGGTGAATCAAGCAGATGCAGCGGGTTGAAAAGCAAATCCAGGGACGCACCGGCAAGGTTCACCCAGTCCCGCCGCGTGTAAAGATGAAATGCCACCATCACCACCAGCGCCGCCACGGCCAGATCAATGCCCGCGGCGGCAAACCGGCGATGCAGGCGCGCGACCTGCAACCGCGGCGTTATCTGCGGCGACCCCAATGGCTCCTTACGCCGCCACACCGAGAAGGCCATGATCACAATCAGCGCGGCCAGTACCAAGCGCTCATAATTATCTGAAACAGGCGTCACGTTCCGCAGGGGAATAACGTGTTCCGGGCCTTGCAGCAACTGCCCGTCCGGCTTGAATGTATATTGTGTCAGCCTGCGCCCGGGTTGCCGCAGCAAAATTGCGAAGCAGTCCCCATCGCGTCCCATGGCCACATCCGCAAATCCACTTCTCACAGTCGCCCAGACCAGCGGCCTGGGCCATTGATCCAGTGTCAATCGCCCGCCGGATTTTATTGCAACCCGTGCGCCGGAAATGGACGTCTTGCCGGTAAGCCCATACGATGTCCAAGTCAACACGCCGCGTCGGCCAAGCCCGACCGCCAAGAGCGCGTGCGCCGGTTGGGCCAACGTTATATCGGATATCATCGACCAGACTGGACGCTTCGCACCGAGGTTCAAAACCTGACCACGGATAACGTGCGCTTGTAGCAGATAAAACAATACCAATTGATGCTTGATCGCCATCAACGCGATTCCGCCCGACGGCAGGGTATTGGATAATTGGGCCGGCAGCTTTGGTGTCGGCAGCAAATACCAGCGGTTGTCATGGTAACCCAGTAAATGCCATTGGCGGACCGACAGAGCTGAGGCTGAAGCCGGCCGGGATTTTGTGGAAACGTCTTGAACAGATGCACCCCTTTTACCGGGCGATATAAGTACGGATTTTCGACTTTCAACCGACTTGTGTTCCACCGATGAATTTTTCGCGGGGCGAGTCCCGGCCACCGACTTCATCGCGCCGGCGGCAGCAGCACCATTACCTGGTACGGCAGTGGCCGGGAGTGTGGTTCCCATCATCCGGGATTCAAGGACTGAAAGGCGACGCAATATGCGTTGGGCCGGCGACGGAGCAGTGGCAGGTGCCGCCGCGAGCGTACCATTTACCAATAGATAAAGTTTGCCATCTTCGCCTGCCGCGGCAATCGGCGAAAATATACCATTGAGTTCCGGCAGGCTAACGGATCCCTTGCGGCCAAAGCAGGAAGCGGTACCGTTCGGAAAAAAAAGGTATACGCCCTGCTTCATGATTCCGTCAACCGGATGGTCGGATGCGACAGCACAGCCGGGATAACCTATAAAATTGCCGGTTGAGACCTGCCGCCACAAGCCGGCATTGCCATATCGCACGTTGACAGCATGGGAAAGCATTAAAAATTGAGGGCCGGATCCGGGTTTGGATGGTTTGACGGGCATCATCAGCCATAGTCGCCCGCGACTGCCCGCGGCCAGCAAACGCAGTGGTGTAACCGGAGGCAGCGTGCTATTTGCGACTGAGCCAGCAGCGGGCTTTACCGAGGCAATGGCATATACGACACCGCCATGCAAAAGCGCCAGCAACCCGACAATACCGACCAGCCCATTGATGCCCAGACTATTCCACCATGCTTTCATTGCCGCATTTTATGGTGGATTGGCAACTTCCGCGACTGATCGGGGGATCATCCCAAATTGGCCCGCGGATGCGCGACTTCATAGGCTTCCTGAATCCGCTTGGTGGTCAGGTGCGTATAGATTTGTGTGGTGCTTAGGCTCTGATGCCCCAGAAGTTCCTGCACCACCCGCAAATCCGCGCCATGATTGAGCATGTGTGTGGCAAAGCTGTGACGCAGCGTATGCGGACTGATATCTGGATCAAGATGCGCTTCAATGAGATATTTATCGAGTTTGCGGCGCACCGAGCGGGTGCTCAGCCGCTTGCCGCGCTTGTTGATAAACAGCGGGGCGTCGGGAGAATCGTCCGTCATGATCGCTTTTCGCATTTGCATGTACTTGGCCACCGCCTGAATGGCCGTCTGACCGACCGGACTTACCCGTTCTTTTTTACCCTTGCCGCGAACTTTGATAACGCCGCCGACGGCATCGAAGTCCTCCACATTCAGACCCACAAGTTCACTGACCCGCAGCCCCGAAGAGTAAATAATTTCGAGCATGGCTTTATCGCGTGAACCCAGCATCCCCGTGTCGTCGGGCGTCTGGAGCAGGAGCGTAACTTGTTCTTCAGTCATAAATTTAGGAAGTCGTTTATCCAATTTAGGCGTGCGGATGCTGAGCATCGGGTTATTGCCGGTCAGGCCGCGTTTGTTGAGAAATTTGAAGAAACTGCGCAATGTCGCGAGCTTTCGCGCCACCGTGGCCTTGGAATAATTATGTTCCCGCATGTGCTGGAGATGTCGCCGCACATCCTCGGCATCGGCATGAAGCAGCAACTGATCCACCTCTTCCGGCGGTGGCTCGATTTGTGCGCCCGCTTTGGACTCCATCTGCCGCGACAAATTGACCGCAGCATTACCGGATGCCGGCTGGGAAAGCAAAATACTGGAGGGAATATCCTGCACGCCCGCAAGAAATTGCCCGAACTGCCGCAAATCCGCGCCATAACATTTGCTGGTGTATGCGGAAAAATGCCGTTCAAACTGAAGGTAATCCAGAAAATCCCGAATCTGACGTGGCAATGAAACCGTATCCATAATGCACAACTACTCCAGCATCGGCCCGTGGTTTTCCATTCATCCGAAAATGGACTTAACCGCGCAATCCGACCGCTTGTTAATCCCGTGAAGAGCCTCATCCGTTAGGCCCAAAACCGCCCACTGCGCCTTAACCGCTCGGTCCATTCGCCCCGCGATCCAGCACGGCCTCATGTCGGAAAAGCCGCGCCAAGACCCGACCGTCTCGGCTCGCGGACCGGCCTGACCGCCGTATCCATGATTGTTTATCGGCTATTGGAGTAAATTGGATGAGGTAGATTTTACGGTGCAATCAGCCATGGCTTAACGATGAGAGCTTCCTGACCATATTTCAGGCATGGCATGGCCATGGCGATAAAAAAACCGCTATTTCCCTGAAATTTCACCGGGAAGCGATACGGTTGAAGGCATAATTGCCCCGGGCGCGTTGGCGGAATTCCGGGTGGCGGGATGCCCTCCGGCCATGGTGCTGTGACTGGGCCGCGGCTCATTGAGCGATGCGAACATCACCCTGCGGCGATTGGTAATAGCCTGCAGACGGAACTTCGCATTAACCTCTCCCGTGTGACAAAGCGTATACAACATCGTCACAATCCGTTGATAGGAAAGCGCGATGTAAGGTTGTTTGGGATTAAAATTCGGCAAAAATGGATTGGGCGCACTGGCCAGCGCGGTAATGACCGCGGGCAATTCCGCCTTGCAGGTCAGTTCGGTCACTTTTGCGGTAAGGGGATCACGATAATACAGCATGACAGGCATGGAGGACATTGCCTTGGCGGGGGCCGAACCGGCCAGAGGATAATTCACCGTCAGGGTGCCATGTGGACTTATGTACAATGTTCCAGGCGTCAAGGATGGAATCCGTCCAATCAGACCGATGACCGGCAACTGATGGCTCGTAACGTAAATCACACTAGAGCCGCCGGAGGGCAGAACGTTCATCATAAATCTTCCGGGAAACGGCTGGCGATAAATATGGCTGGAATGAATTTCATCCAAGCCTTTATACGCGAGGACTTGAAGACTGACCTTCTTGGAAAACAGCAGTTTCGAAAAAGCCACCGTCGCATTGACGCGATCTCCACAGCGGGCCAAAGCGTGAATGGCCGCACGTTGAAAGGGGCTTTTGGAATTGGTCGCGTAGGCCGCAAGCACCCGGATTGCGTCTTCATCCCCAATAAAACTTCCCGCCCGCACGGTAAAAAATCTGACCGCGGGTTGCGGTGAACCATAATGTTGACGCAACATCGGAATAATCGGGCGACCAAGCTGTTCCAGGGCCAATGCGATTTTGTCATCCGGCGCATTGGGATCGCGAAGTGACTTGATTAAAATCGCCGCTTGAGACACCGCAAATCCCGGCATATCCCGCTGAAGGTACAGTGCCATCACGCGATGAACAAATCGCGCCGGATGCCGCCGATATTGTTGCGGCGTGCGCAAGCGGATCATCATGTCGTTTTCAGCGGTGGCCACCGGCGGATATCCGCCGTAGCGCTGATTAATAATCCGCTCCACCAGGGCGCTGATGCGATAGGATGGGCTGTATAATTCCAGAATCACCGGCATGCTATGTGACACTTTCCCGCCGCCAAGAATGCGTCCGCTGCGGATAATCTGGGCGGGTTTCTTTAATTCACCATTGGCATTAAAGGGATTGCAGAATACCGGTCCCATGCCTTTGGCAATGGCGTTGGTTTGGAGAACCTTGCGAATCTGCGTCCGCAGCGGCACCGGCCATAACAGACCGTTTTCAAGGTTGGTGGTGGTGGTGCCGGAAAGCGCGGTAATATACAAATCAAAATGTGTGCCCGCCGTGGCCAGAGGCGGAATTGCGCCTTCCACATACACCGCCGCGACTTGCCGCGAATTGAGAATACGATGCGGGTTAATTTGCCCGGTACCGCGATTGTAGTATCCCACGCCGCTTTTGAGTAACCGATCCAGAAATATCTGCCGAATGCCCGGCGGCATTTCACCGCTGCCGGTGTTCGGAAGTCCGGCCACCAGCCCCCAGCCGCGCACGATGCTGGGGCGGTCATACGCCAACGTCGCCACTGACGCTATCGTTCCTTTTAACGCGGGATAAATCGACGGCCTGAGGCGCATGTCCTGAAGCGAGATTGGCGGACGGGCCGGACGCTTGGGCTGTTGTGTACAGGCCGCGGTAAATACCGTCAGCATACCCGCCAGCACCACCATGGATACCGGCACAACACGCTTGATTTTATTTAACATGATAAGCACCAACGCAGCCCCGAAATATAGGCGTACTTCGCACGAACCATGGGGCTTGAGCCGAACCCGGTTATTGCCGACTTCCGCCACATGCGTGACCTGCCAACAGACCATAGCATAACGCCCATCGCGCTTTAATGCCAAGGGTTCCGATTATCAGCGGTAGTTTGTAAACTGTACCGGAATTTCCGGTGGTCTGGCCCGTAAGTCCGCGATCACCGTCTGCAAATCATCTTTTTTGCTCCCGCTGATCCGCAAGGACTCACCCTGAATACTCGCATTCACTTTCAGGCCTAAATCCTTAATCCGCTTCTGCAGCGCTTTGGCGGTTTCACGATCGATGCCGCTCTTGAGTTTTATTTTTTGCCGCACCGTATTATGCGTGGCGGATTCCACTGCTTGTTTGTCCAGACTCCGGGCATCGACCCCGCGCTTGACCATCTTGGATACCAGTACCTGCACCACAGCCTCAAGCTGGGTCTCATTATCCGCACAGAGCGTAATAAGTTTTTCCTTTTTATCCAAATCCGCAATTGCCGCCGCGGTTCCCCGGAAATCATAACGCGTGCCGATCTCCTTTTGCGCCTGCACCACCGCATTATCCAGTTCCTGCAAATTGACTTCATTAACTATATCAAACGATGAATCCCCAGCCATACCAGCACTCCTTGTCCAGATTCCATAATTTTATGCGACGGCGGCCTTCACATACCGCCGCCCGCCCATGTTACCAGCCGCGGAACTTGATAATTTCCGGCGGCAGGCGTTTAGCCTGAATAAACCGGTGCAGCGGTCCGATCACCGCCGCGATCACCAGCGTCCATATTACCGCGAGCAAAAGATATTTGGCCCAGTCCGGATCCTTGGGAATTGGAATCATGCGCAAAGCCGTCCCATGAGATTCGGAAATAATCGGTGCGATACCCGCGGCGGCAGCGGCCTGAACACGCTGCGCAACCATTGCCGCCACTGCCGACAACGCTGTCGCCCGCGGCAAAAATCGCCGACCAAAAACGCCTGCTGGCAACCTTGCGGGATTAACCGGATGTTTCACGGAATCACCTTATTGAGCGGATAACTGATCAAACCCGTTGCGCCGGCCCGTTTTAACTGCGGAATAATCTCGCGCTCCATTCTCTCTTCAATGATCACTTCCACCGCCACCCATGTTCCATCGGCCAACGCGGAAATGGTGGGAGATTTCTCCGCCGGCAGTATTTTCAGCACCGCTTCGAGCTTGTCCTTTGGCGCGTTGAGTTTCAGGCCGATTTTTTCCCTGGCGTTAATGGCACCCCGCAATAATAGAGCGATATTCTCAATTTTCTCGCGCTTGAACGGCTCACTCCACGCCTTATGATTGGCGATCAATCGCGTGGTGCTGGTCAGGAGCGTATCGATAATCCGCAGATTGTTGGCGCGGATGGAGGACCCGGTCTCTGTAATATCCACAATGGCGTCCAGCAGACGGGCCTTGACTTCCGTCGCCCCCCAACTGAACTCCACGCGCACGGGCACATTACGCTTTGCGAAATACTCGCGCGTGACGTTGACCAGTTCCGTGGCTATCACGCCATCACGCAAATCCTCCGGGCGCTGAATACCGGATTCCTGCGGAACCGCCAAGACCCATTGCGCCGGGCGACTGGTCGCCTTGCTGTAAATCAGTTCCGCGACTTCATGCACGTCCGACTTATTCTCCCTGATCCAATCGGATCCGGTCAGCCCCGCGTCAATGACATTCTCTTCAACGTACCGGGACATCTCCTGCGCCCGGAACAGCACAACTTCAATGGCGGGATCATCAATGGACGGAAAATAACTGCGATCATTGATCGATATGCGCCACCCCGCCTTCGCAAACAGATCGACGGTTGCGTTCTCCAGAGATCCCTTCGGAATTCCAAGCCGCAGA
Source organism: Planctomycetota bacterium (assembly GCA_021809365.1). Next base: position 15,067 of record JAKBAC010000021.1, read on the forward strand.
ACATTCGGCATCGGCTTTAACATACTGGCCTCCACATCAAAAATGGCAAACTATTGCATTGATCCGATTTTTGCAACGCCTTATTTCCCCTTGGAAACTTTCCGTCCGGCCTTGTTCGGTTGCTTGGCATGACTGGCGGAGGGTTTGGCGTGAATTGCTTTGGCCGGTGCCGGATGGGCCGCGTGCGTTTCAGGAACCGTCGGTTTGTCCGGTTGAGCGGTATTGGCAGAGCCGTCTGCCGGCGGGGCGAGCATCGGCGATGGAATTTTTGCCGGCTTCGGCCAGGCCCGCGGCAACCAATCGTCGATTTCCTTTCGCACGGCGTGATGAAACTTCACCATGTCTCCGGCGCGAATGTGTTTTTCCAACGCATGTTGAATTTCCGCGATCGTGGCCTGGGCCGGGAAACAATTCTTGCTGATCAGCCAGAGTTGCAGTTTGGCATCCACCGGAGCCGCCGCGATGTCAAAGCATTCCAATGCGACCACCGCCTCAACATACGCATTCATTCCGGCCAGCGTCTGAAGATATTTCCGGATATCGGCCTTTTTCATTTCGTGCAGGCCATCAAGACTCATCTGATGCTCGCGGTCATAAATCGACTGCAACGCCCGATGCAGCATGGCGCAGCGCGAATCGGCGAACGGATAGCGCACCCCCAGTGAAGCAGCCAATTCAATGGCCGGCGTCACGCGCAGTTCATTGAAATCCACGACCGATGCCATGATCCGGGCTTCCGCCGACTCCAGCCGCTTGGAGTCACAATCGAATTCCAGAAACGCCCTTACCAGTCGTGCGACCGGCTCGATATTTTCCGCGTGTCGGGTGCCCGGAACCTTAAGTAGCCGCTTCACAATTTTGTTCAGCGCGTCCGCATTGAAACCTGATTTATTCATAGAAACCTCATATCAAGCGTCATTGTCCGCATGGTCAGCGGATCGCACTTCCGGCCCGCCGGTTACAAAGTCTGTTTTCGCAACATCGTCCAGTGTCTTGAGCACTTCCGCCTGCCGCTTCAGGGATTCATCCAGCAGAAAGGTTATATGCGGCGCATAACGAATCTTCATGCCATTGGCCACATGCTTCTGAATGACACCGCGCGCCGAGTTCAGGCCGTTCATGACCGTTAATTCGGGGCGATCCGATAAAATACTGATATAGACCCGCGCTTCGCGTAGATCAGGCGATACCCGCACCGCTGTAACACTCACGAGACCGCTGACCCGTGGATCCGATAGATCACGCGCAATGGCCTCGCTGACCAGCCAGCGGACTTGCGATTCAATTTTCTGCTGTCTGATACTCATTTCGGTTCAATTCCCGTACCGCAGCTTTCCGCGAAGCGACATCATCCACGGGCCTCGTATCGGCCTGATGAAATCGCCGCTCAATGAAACCCGAATTTACAATGTTCGAGCAACATCAATGGTCTTGTAGGCCTCCAGCCGGTCGCCAATTTTTATATCGTCGTATCCGGTGAGCTTCAGACCACACTCCAGCCCGCCGCGAACCTCACGCACATCTTCCTTGAACCGCTTCAAAGAATCCAGGGCCAGATTTTCGACAACCACCACGCCATCCCGAATCAGACGATATTTATTGTTGCGTTGGAGCAGTCCATCGGTCACCATGCACCCGGCAATGCTGCCCAGACGCCCCACACGGATAACCTGCCGAATTTCCGCGTGTCCCAATGACTGTTCTTTCTGCTCCGGTGATAACATGCCGCCCAAGGCCTTGCGAATGTCATCCGTGATTTCATAAATCACGCGGTACAGGCGAATTTCAACATGCAACTGCTCGGCGAGTTTCCGCGCGGACTCATCTGGAACCACGGAAAAGCCGACGATAACGGCACCCGACGCGTCCGCCAGAAGCACATCGCTCTCGCTGATGCCACCGACCGCCGCATGCAGCAACTTCACCTTCACTTCTTCGGACAGTGCCTCGGTCATCGTCTTTTTCAAGACATCGACCGATCCCTGCACATCGGCCTTGAGGATCATGTTCAGTTCGCGTACTTTGTCGCGTTTGATGGTATCGAAAAGATTATCCAGCGTCACCTTGTGCCGCCGGGCCATTTCATGCTCACGATCCATCAATGCGCGTTCCTGCGCAATCGCCTTTGCCTGGGCCGGATCGTCCACTGTATACAGGGAATCGCCACCCACTGGAACATCGTCCAATCCGATGACTTCCACGGGCGTCGCCGGCGGAGCCTCGGTAATGCTCTTCCCCTTATCGTCCAGGAGTTGCCGCACACGACCGGACGTGGGACCGCACACAATGGAATCCCCGATGCGCAGTGTGCCGTTGCGCACAATTACGCGTGCCACCACGCCGCGCAGCGGATCCATGAAAGCTTCAACCACCGAGCCGCGCGCGGGCATTTTTGGATCCGCCTTAAGCTCGCGCAGCGTCGCCACATAATCAAGATATTCAATAAGTTCCTTCACACCCAATCCGGTCATGGCGCTGGTGCGGACAACTTCCACATCCCCCCCCCATTCCGACGGGTTCAACCCCTGCTCCGCCAACTGGCCCAAAACGCGATTCGCATTCGCCTCGGGCTTATCAATCTTATTCATCGCCACCACAATCGGAACATTGGCCGCCTTGGCGTGACTGATGGATTCCACGGTCTGCGGCATCACGCCGTCATCCGCCGCGACCACCAGCACCACCACATCCGTGATATTGGCCCCGCGCGCCCGCATCGCGGTGAACGCCTGGTGCCCCGGTGTGTCCAGGAATGTTACGCGCTTAGGTTTGCCATCGGATCCAGTAATCGCAACGGTATACGCGCCGATATGCTGGGTGATTCCACCGGCTTCCCCGGCCGCGACATTGCTGGACCGAATCTTATCAAGCAGACTGGTCTTGCCGTGGTCAACGTGCCCCAGGACGGTAACAATCGGCGGACGCGGTGATTTTTCGGCAGCCTTTTCCCGTTCCGCATATTGCCGCTCCAGTGCGGTAAACAGCGATTCCTTCTCCTTGATGACCAGCTCAACACCATACTCCAGCGCCAGCAGTTGAGCCGCCGCAATATCCATGGGTTGATTGACCGTTACCATCACTCCCTGCCCCACGAGTTTGGTCAACAGGTCGCCGGCCTTGACCCCTAAAAGCTCGGAAAGCTCCCGCGCGGTGACCGGCGGAGAAACGGAAATTGTGGAAGGCCGTTGATATTCAACATGTGCCGATTGCTCGCGCTGCTGCGATTTATTCAAAGCGCGCCGATGGGCGCGGAGTTTTCCGCCCGTCGCGGAAGCCAACCGCTCCGCCCGATCCACCAGATCGGCGTCCGTCCAATAGCCTCCGATCAGAGCCACTCCGGCATCCGTCGTGCGCCCCCCCATATCGCGGGCCGCGGCACGCCCGGACTTACGCCGGGGAGAATGCCCCTCCTCATCATCAAGATTACGCTCGGTTTGATGCCGACCCTTGTTGCGCCCGGCATGGCCACCGCCCGCTGCCGGACGATCCATCACGCCAGTTGGTCCCGGTGCCGGACGCGCCCGCGTCCGCGGTGGCGTTACGGTTTCGGGCGCTTCCACCCGCACAACCTTTGGACCTTGCAACTGGGCGGGCGTTGGGATATTGCGCGGGCCCACCGGTGTTACAATCAGCTTTGCCACCACATTCGGAACACCGCGCGGCACAACTTTTACCGCTGGTTTAACTGGTTTGACCGGCACCACCGGTACTGCCGGAGTCGGTGCGGCCACCGGTGATTCAACAGCCGGATGCGCCAATTCCTCAGTGGCCGCACCGGTGCCGGCCTTATCCTTATCCTTCTCCTTATGCTGACGCGACTTGGCGTGAACATGCGGCTTTTCTTCAGGCGCGGCCGGCGGCGTTGCCGTGGCATGCAAATCCGCAATTTCCGGCTCCGCAACTCTATCTTCCGTTGTCACTTCCGACGGCGTGGTGGAATCTTCAGACGCCGGTGCCTCTTCCACCGCCACTCCGCCATCCTCGGAAGCGGTGCCATCTTCCGCCGCGGCTTTGCGGCGCGAGCGTCCGGTCTTGCTGGCCGCGCGGGACCGGGGGGCGCGTTTTTTCTTGGCCTTTTCAACATCAACGTGCGCCGATCGCTCCACCGCGGTGGTAGGTGATGTGGCACTGAACCATTCGCGAATTGTGGCGGCAAGACCCGCGCTGACCACGCTTAAATGGCTGTCAATTTGCGGAACATCTTCCGCCTTGCATTTAGCGATGATAGCCTTGCTGTCAACGCCCAGCTCGCGGGCAATCTGAAAAACTTTCTGTACGCGCAAGGAAAACTCCCGTATAGCCAAATGCCGGAGAGCGAAACACCGCTGCCCGACCGCCATGAGTCATGTTATGCGGACGACGCCGGTTCCGCGGGTTCAGACGATTGATCGGCGGAAGCGCCAGCTTCCGCGGTTCCGGTTTGGGGGCCATCCGCCGGAGCCGTGCTGGCCGCCGTGGAGTCCGCCACAGGTTCCGTCGGCGATTCCGATACCGGTTGATCGGTTTGATCGGTCGCCTCCGACGCGGAATCAGCCGCGACTTCCGGTACCGATTCTTTGGCTGCGGCGGCTTCCGCGGCCTTGCGGGCCTTGTCCTCCGCCTCCACCCGCTTGCCCGCCTCGCTGCCAACCTCAATAACCTTTTTCGCCATTTCTTCAGTGAGTTCGAGTTCCTTCACCAGCGGCGCGTAGCCGACTTCCTGCAGATCGCGCAAGTCAATAATGCCCACAGCCACCAGGCGATCGATGAACTTGTCGTCCACGCCTTCAATAGTTCGCATGGCTTTTTCAAGATCATCCAGCCCCTTGCTGTACTCGGCCGGCGTTAAAATATCAATATCCCATCCCGTGAGGCGGGCCGCCAGGCGGACGTTCTGTCCGCGCTTGCCGATGGCCAGCGATAGTTGCGTTTCATTAACCACAACCGTCGCGCGGCCAAGTTCAAAATTCAGCGAAATTTCAACGATTTCCGCAGGCTTTAATGAATTGGTGATTAATACCTGCGATGATTCGTTCCACCGCACAATGTCGATTTTTTCGCCGCCCAGCTCATCAACGATATTTTTAATCCGGCTGCCCCGCACGCCTACGCACGCGCCCACGCAGTCCACTTTGGTGTCGATGGAGGATACGGCAATTTTTGTTCGGTAGCCCGCTTCGCGCGCTAATGCCTTGACTTCAATGACCTTTTCCTGAACTTCCGGAACTTCCAGTTCAAAAAGACGACGGATGAAATCCGGATGCGAGCGTGAAAGTACAATTTTCACATGATTGCCCACGTCCCGCACTTCCAGTACCAGACAGCGAATACGTTCACCCACATGATGTGTCTCACCTGGAATTTGCTCACTTTTGGGCAGGAATCCCTCACAGCGCCCCAGATTGACGGATAACGCCGTGCCTTCCGCCCGGGCCACTGCGCCGGTGATAATCTGCCCCTGCCGATCCGCAAACTCCTCCAGAATGCTGCCCCGCTCATCTTCTCGAATTTTTTGAATCAGCACCTGCTTGGCGGTCTGCGCCGCGATCCGCCCGAATTCGCGGTAATCAATGAGGGTGCCATTCTTATTGACCTGTATATCCCCGGTCATGCGGTCAATGGAGCAGGTCACATCCTCAGCTTCACCGTAAAACTTCCGTGCCGCGGAATGCAGGGAAGCTTCGATGTCCGTGAAAATGGATTCTTTTTCGATATTTTTGTCGCGGGCAATGGAATCGACAATGCGAAGGAGTTCCTGATTCATAATGATGCCAACCTCGTTTCATGCGATTGTAACGCCGCCGCTACGCCATACGCCCCCAAAAAAAGGGCGTGCAGCCGCTCCGGCAGGCGAAACATCGCCGGTTCTATGCAATCTCCGGCTGTACCACAACCGCAAATAGCGCCGTCACACCACCGCTGGTGTGATCATGATCAAGGTTCAAGACACGTTTGAAATGTCAACCTTGCAGACCCACCGCATGGTGAACTGCAGCCAGGTACACCGCGACAGCGTGAGGTTGTTTTCCTCACGCTGCAACATAATTCAGCTCAATAGCATGCATATACGCTACGCACCTGAATAACCTACCGGCCTCCAGCACGGAAACGCCGATCGTCCCGAACCTGGAATTCAGCATTATACCCCACGATCAAAATTACACAAATCGCCCGCAATGGCGTATGGGGCCATTGCGGGCGGTCAAAAATTCGGATACGCGCAATCTTGACAGTTCAACGCCCGCACGCTATTACCCTCTTAGGCTCCGTTACCGGGTTGCCTCGGGCGCAGCAACACCTACGAAGCAGCGTACCGGGACATCCGATCCCCTTTTTGCCGCGTGTGCTTGCACCGCGCGTTTTGAGCGGACAATCCACGGTTGCCCGGAATTTTTGCCACGCCTGCTGCCTTGCAGGTCGGCGTATGGAGATCAGTTTAATGCCTCAATCGGATGTCGAAATTCCCATGCTCTGGCAGCACCCAGCTCCGGTATATTTTGATTCCAAATGGCCACGCTGGGCTAAATTTCTGGTGGTACTTATCGCTTTGGCCATTGCATTCGTCATTGACAAACCCGTCGGCCATTGGGCCTTGGGAAATCCCATTACATTCAAATCGGATATCAAACTTGAAATGACCATGCTCATGCAGTGGGGCCAATGGACCTGCTCGGTTCTGGTTATCATTGCCGTGGCCCTTCTGGATAAGCAGGGGCGAAAAAAGGCGATCGCCCTGGCCATCGGGTGCCTGTGTGCCGTGGCGGTATGCTATTTGACCAAGGGATTGTGCGGGCGGGCCAGGCCGTGGATTCTTACGGAAGGAAAATACGGATTCTACGGACCGGCCTATGGCTTCGCCTCCGCCACATACCAGTCCTTTCCCAGCGCCCATACCAGCGGAGCATTTGCGCTGGCGGCCGGACTTTCATGGTTTTATCCGCGCGGGCGGGCGCTCTTTTATGGATTGGCCATTGATGTCGCTTTTCAGCGGGTCATTAAACATGATCATTATCCATCGGATGTGATTGCCGGGGGTTTGCTGGCGGTGACCATTGTCCGCAGTGTGCTGGCCATGAGTTGGCCCGGGCGTGTGATTGCCGCCCTGCCCAGACCTTGGCAACAGTGGATTTTCACCAACAATCAATAACTGATACGAATGAATAAACCCAGAATGGTCGCATCACTATGGCTCCCGGTGGGTTGAGAATAGCGCGAGCCTGCGAAGATACTGTTGATAACCGCCCCAACTTCATAACGCCCCCGATGATCCGGAATGTGAAAAATTCCATTGAGTGGATACGTTATCGTGGTACCGACAAATGTTCCCAGGTAGCCATCGCGATAGCTGTGCTGGTTCACATCCAGGCGTTTTTCGTCATGAATAAATGAGACACTCAAGGGCGAATAAATGGTCAATCCGCCGGTGTGTGGCACGACATAAATTGGATCCAAACCGACTTCAAAGTATTGCCCGGCACCGCTGGTGTAATAAGCCCCGTCAAAATCAAAACCAACCATCACAAACGGGTGAAAGGCGAATTGTCCAAAATAGCGGTCATCGTCAAGGCTCAGGCGAATGTACGCTTCCTGACTGTCGGCCTGGCCGTGGCCGATGACGGTGTTGCCAATCGGATTTGCCGATGGCACAAAATACTGGCTTACTGGTGTTATGAAATTGGTGTAGCCGGTATCAAAACGCAATATATCCATCACGTCATATTGATAACCAATGGTAATATCGGCTTCGGTGAAATTGCTGGATGGCACAAAACCGATGTTGCCACCGGCCGCCGGCGTGCCGGCAATGCCCTGGGATAGAGCGTTGATGTACGGATTGCGAATATCGTAGGAATAATCGGCAAACGTGCGCAGATACACACTGCCCCATTTTTTGAGGCTCAAACTGATTCGCGTGATATTTTGCAGGTTCGGCCGGTTGGGGGCCACATCATGATAGCGAAACCAGTAATCATTAAAGTAACCCAACTGTGTGGTCAACTGAACCTCTTCGGGATGGGCATGATAAGCCGCCCAGGAAGGCAAACCTCCGGAACCCGTTACGCTGGCCGGATTTTCCGTACCGAAATTCGGTATCGGCAGAAAGCCCACGCCATTATCAACCCCCGCCGCGGTCGCGGAAGATAGCGGTGCCATCAACATCACCGCTCCGACAATCATCGGCGTTAAATCATGCTTATTCATGCTGTTCAATCACACGCGATGGTCAAGGTTCAACCGCTTGCAACGCCTGCTGATGCGTAATACCGGCCTGCGGAAAACCCGCTGGCCAGATACTGACCATCGCCGCGCTCGATGCGGTATCCGCGTTGTACGCCAGCGTAATACCGACGTAGAAGTGTGGAAGTTGCCGCACCAGGCTTAATTCCGTCATCACGTTATGCCCAAGGGCAAAATCATAACTTTCAGATGCGGCCACCGAATATTTCCGTGTCAACTTATAAGAAATTGCGGCCGTCCATTGATCCGAATCCACCGCCCGGATATACCTATTCCCAAGAAAGTAGCTCAAATCCGGCGACTGATTGACTTCGATCCCCGAATCCAGCTCCTCCAATTGCTGCAGATCAATATTCCAACTCTCATCAGCCAGAAATTCCACGTTGGCTCCGATACGCCAGGTTAGGTTGGAATTGATGCTATCCGCGATCTGGCTAAGCTCCGGCCGACTCCAGTCATAATATCCGATCAACGGATTTCCGAAATCACTGGCGGAAAATGGTGCCCCGGCATATTGGGGATTATTCGGATCAAACGGGCCGGAAAGATGGTTGTTCCAGAACACATCCGCCACCACATTAAATGTTATCCAGTTGACAATCTCGCGCTGCCCCGGTCGGCCACGCTTGGTCTGAAATAACTGCCTGAGCGCGAATTCCGCGCCGCTGGCATCGGTAATGCCTTCAACGTTGCGATCAAACGGTTGTAAATATCCCTGCTGCACATTGGCTCCGGTGGCGAACATGCTGACCTGCGGCTCAATAATATGCCGAATCTCGTCCACATCCAGCAGATCGGATTTAACATTGGGATAGAGCTTCCAGAAAGTTGTGGAACTGCGGAATCCAACGGTTCCCCACGCCCGGGTGGTTCCGCCACCCAATTGATTATTCATGGCCGGGAAACTCGTGTCCCAGTACGTCAGGCGTCCACTGACAAACGGATCAAATTGCACCGGACCAACCGCCATCGGAAAATCAATTTCCTGCCGGGAATCCACCCGCGCGACCGGTTGATCGGTCCAATTGTTGCCCAGATAGTATTGAGAAAATGTTTCGCTGGGATTTAATCCCGGAAAATTCAATTGCAGCGCTCTGATGCCGGAAGTGGTGTTGCTGAATTGGTCGTTGATCATTCCGCCGCTGGTATCGCTGTAATAGGTGAACAAGCCCAGCAGTTTGTCTCCTTCGCGGTAATAATGCGCTTCCGGATAACGCTGCACGCTATATTCATTGTTTTCCAGATCAGCGTTGGTGATAAAGCCACTGAGGTTGGTTTTGACCAGTGCCGTGAACGCCTCCGTGTCATGTTGCTGCTCGGCATAAATGGATGTCTGTTGCTCCGGGGCGGTGGCATATACATTGGGGAAATACTGCTCAAGATAATTGGGATCTGAAACGTAGCTGCCTTCCACCGCCACCGTCCACTGATCCGACAGTTGCTGCAAATGCCGGACAAATATATATCCCCGCGTATGCTGGTGTACCGGCAGGTTCTCCCGGTTGGCACCGAGTTGATCGGTTCCGGTGTCATAAATCACCGAGCTGTTGATCACGCCCCGCATGTTGCCCACATCGTACACGGAATTGACGCCCGTCGATGGGCCGCGACTGCTGTACTCATTGGCGGTAATATCCGCCTCGACGCCGCCCGGCGGTGTAATGCCCATCAATTCCAGCAGATTCCAATCGGTATTCACCGTCTCACCGAAGATGCTGGATTCTCCTACACTCGCCGACTTCAACGGCGATGGGCTTTGCTGCGTTGTGCCGGAAATATAGGGCCAATAGAAAAATGGCACGCCCATAAAATTTCCCGTCATGTTCGTCGCGGTAAAAGCATAATAAGCCGTCTTGGGTGTCGTGCCGGGAGGGGCCGGGGCCGCCACACTGCGTATGGTCATGGCGCTGGCTCCGATGTAATAGTGCGGCTGATAGAATTCATCGGTGGATAATTTCACCGATCTGGCCTCAAACTGCCCCTGGGCCTGCTGGATCATCTCCTTGGCCCGCATATAAAGCGGTGTTTTCGCCCGCACATCCTCCGCGCTTAACACCGCATTGAGTAATATCGCACGATTGGTTGTGAAATCATAATACACCTGGTCGGCATGCAAAGTCTGGTTGCCGTAGGTAACCGTGACATCGCCATCAAGATACACACCCTGCACCTGCCGTGCTATCGGATTGGCGGCGTTGGTTGTCGCCGGTCGGCTTGCCGCACCGCTCGGCCCCGCCGGACTGAACATCACCGCGTTGTTGGCGCGAAGCTCCAGGGAGTTATGCCCCGGCAACTGCCGGAAGAGGAAAAAATCTCCCTTCGCCACCGTTACCCGTTGATCGCCAATCACCTGCTCCGTAATGATATTTCCGGTAGCCATGACCGTAGGTACCGGTAGCGCCGGCCGGTGTGTCATGTTGGGTTTGGAACTGCTGTTGACCGGTATTTTTAACGGAGCTACCGGAATCGGCGCTACCGGCACCCGCGATCCCTTTGCAAACCAGCCGTTACGTAAAGCCAATTCCGTTGAAGATATTTGAATGGTGGGTATCGCCGGCTGGCCTTGCGGTGCCGCCGCTAATTCATCAATGAGTTTGCGCCCGCGCAGCACGATGGGATTTTTGGATTGATCCTGGGCAATCGGTGGAGGTCCGGCCAGCCGCACGCGCGCGGTAATGCGCGTGGTCACCAGCATTTCCCTGGCGGTACTTACCGCGGCGTCGGCCGCTCCTTCGCGAATGACGACATGCCCCGCCAAATAAATCTGAACCTTAAAAATCCCCGATTGCCCATTGCCCCGCGGATACAGCCAGATTGCGGCGTGATCCGCGAAAAGCCGGCGATATCCGACATGAATCACCACGTTGCCGTCCGCCAGCATCTGCAACGTACCACCTTTGTCCCACCACGTTGTCGTGTGCTGTGCCGCCACCAGCAGCGGTACGCCGATGGCTCCAGTGGGCTTCAAAATCGGATACACTGTGGGAATGATGGGTTGTGAAACGGTTTGTCCATGAACCAGGCACGGGCTGGCCCCGATGACCGCGAAAATAGCTGCCGTCAGAGCGCGGCGAAACTTGCCACGCAAAACCGACTGCGACAGTTGCTCATTCCAATTGTTCATATTCTTTTTTGCCACAGTCCCGCCCGATTCGTCCCGCTGAATAAAAGCCGCGGCAAACGCCAAGGTTTTCTCGACCATCCCGGCAACACAACCGGATGCGAATCATAGAGCGCCCGGAGAATACTGCAAAGTCAGATACGTAAAATTCTAAAAATGCGCAGCTCAAGAAATCCGGGCCTGAAACCGCCCCCTCATCCCTCTTTCGCCGCGCGTGCTCGCACCGCGCGTTGTGCGCGGCACTCGGCGAAACGAACATATGATGGGCGACAGCATCGCAGCGGGTATCTCGCAGCAGGATGATTACCGCTACCCGCCCATCACTGTACGGGATCGTCAGCGGGCGGGCAGAAAAACCGGCCAGTCGCTGGCGACTTAATATCGGCCATTAACAGCGGGTTTTTCGTACCCTTTAAACTCTGCACCTTTCGGCCTGAGAAGCAAGGATCTTACGGATATCCAACGTGCTGGGAACGGCAGGGTAACCGGCAATATTGGCATTAAAGGCACGCGCCCGATACAGCATTCTATTTTTGCCACACGCCCAGCACGCGATCCTCACTGCAATCTTGGCCCTCCCCTCCTAGAGGGTAACGGTGCTCCACCCCGCCGACAAGGTCATAGAGTATAACCTGGCATGCGGTCGTGTCTATGATCGAAAGTGTTTTTCCGTCACGGGAAACACCTAAAGATCGGGCAGCCCTAAACCGAAACGCCTTCCTTAATACTACCCGGTGGCTATTAATGGACACAACTAAAATAGCGGAACTGATCGGCCTGCCTGATCCCGCCGCTCTAACTCTACCCAATACGACTATCCTTGAGTGCCCATGTACCAAGATGCCCTTTGCGGCGATAATTCCCCTTAGGCCAATTGTAAAAGGACGAGCTGTGACAGGTTGTAATCGAGCATTTGTAATCCGGCTTAATTGCCCACCGCGCGATATGCATGCCGCGCCATAACCCGGGATGTAAAACAGCTTCACCCGCGCCTCGGGCAGCCTTAATTCCTTCCCAAAACTGAAGTTCGGGAACCTGCAAAAGTATCCAGTACGAGTACGCGGGAAATAAACGATCGCCCCTACCCCCATGGGAGTGACGGAAAAGGCAAACGTGTTCCACAGCGCCGGATGATGCGGTATCTTCACTTCTTGGGAAGTAAGGTTGTTGCCACCACCGATTAAAACCTGCGACCATCGCCGCTTACCAACCCGGACGGCCGGGAAAAGAAATCGCCGTTCCCCAGCGCTGACAGCGACCATCTTATAGAGACTAGGCTTGATTGTGCGCAAAACGATGAGGTGAGGGATCGTCGCTTTGCCAAGGATACGAAGTCGCGGCAACGACCATGCGCGTATGTGCAGACCTCCGGGGGCATCGGCCACTGTCACCAATCGGCTGTGAGTGCAACCGTAGAACTCTACTCTTCCCAAGTCACGTCGTATTTGAGAATGGGAAGATACCCTCACCGCCTGCCACTCCCCCGGCTTCCCGGTAACTGTAGCGATCACCACGCACGATATAGCTTTGCATTCCCCTACCGCCAAGATTGTCGCGCCAATCACCAGCGTGCACACAAGCAAATTCCGATGCAACGAGGTCAACATAATCATGCTACTCCTGAGATGATTCTAGGGACAGCCGCCCGTTGTATGACATCTGGACCGGATGGTGGCACATCGTTTTTCATGCCTCGAACCGCTCGCATTGTCATTCCCGGTGTACCCCACCACGTTAATCAGCATGGAAATAACCGTCAAGCGGTCTTTTTTTTGTGAATGATGATCGCCGTGCCACGCAAACCGGCAGGCCACGAAAAGATACGACAACCTGATCCGCAAGGGTAAATTATCGCGCCCACTCCGCATGAACAGGCGATTGTCCCTAGTATACATCATTCGTGGCTGTACCAACTTATCCCGTCATTTCCCACTAGGAAGCGTTGCTGGAACGCCTGTCCGTTGGGCGGCACGCTGAAATTGCATAAGGAATTTTCGATGCTGTTGCCGCCACATCCAGAGGTCGGCTTGACGCAGTTGGTCGGCTACATAATTTTGGAGCTGTTCCTGAGTAGAAAACTTCCCGGCACGGAGCGCACGGTGCGAACCATCGAGGGCTGCGGCTATCTTACGCAGATACTCGGCTCTAGTCTTATCATTGGTATCTGGTTTAACCGGGGCTCCAGCCACAAGCCATCGACCGTGCATTCGACGGAACCATAAATATCCTGAGAGTCTCCACCTCGATTGTCCTCCGTCTATGCCTGGCTCCAAACTCCAGTACCTGACTGACGCTCTATTCTTGCCGGTGTGCAGAGTTTTGAGATCAATTCTTTTGATCTGCTGGAAGAGGCTATTCGGCTTTAAGGGCAGCCATAATCGTGCGGCCGCATTGCGCCCAAACCTCTTCGCGACCGCTTGCCTTAGTTGCTCACAAGCGACTAGCGCCTTTATCTGAGCGGAAAAGGAAGATTCACCTCCTGGATCGTACACGTCCGCTCGGACAGCGATCACATCGCCTGTTTCCACGGCTTGTGCAAGTCGCACTAACGCGGCAATGGGGCCAGTTTTGGGGACCTTCGAAGTTTTTAGAACTGACGGCGGCATTGAATGGACCGGCGCAGCCCATAAGGTCGACGGTATTACGACTCCGTGCGTTTTCCATGTGATCTTTCCATTTGTCTCCAAGGCCAGTTCCGCCCAATTCGTCACCATGCACGCCAAGGATGTACGGCCTCGAATGCCGACCCAACGTTTCGCCCTTAGTACATAGCAACCCGGCGATTTGAATACAAAATAATCTTTGAGCTGGAGGGAGACCGCGCGAATCTGACCAGGGAGCAAGGGCGTTGCAGGCATCGCCGTCGGTCTGCCTCCAAACGTTGCCATGCGCACGCCCGCGGGCGTCCAGGGCGGTGGCCGTCCACTCGACATCGCGAATGCCTGTAATTGCCAGCGATCCATCCCCGGCGGCGAAATCAGTACATCGCTTGGCCCCGTACTGACCAATTCGACTTTCACCCATGTACTGCCCTTGTTAGGTACCAGCTGCGCCTTTACTCCACCGATCGATCTATGTACTGGAGGATGCCGAAACATAGCCGCGTCACCCCCCTGTATTGATAACAATACCAAGGCGGTGCCCACAATAGAGGCCAACCACATCTTGCGTACACGCAGTACTGTAATTATAAAGGGGCAATATTCTGTATTCATATAAATATCCCTTACTGCCATGATATATCCTTAACGTTGTTAACCCATGTTGGTTCCACTATCTCCTGCGTCCCTGATATCTGACCACCAGGCGAGGGTGATCCCGTCGCACTCCATGAGCCGTTGGTATTCGTTACGAGCCCATCCTCTCCCCAATCAACACGTTCAATAGGTATGGGTATAGAATTCGGGGTCGAAGGTTGGTACATCAAATGCATAGAGGCTGTCATACTATCGCCGGCAAGGGTTGCCGCTGAGGTAAGGTTCAGCGCTGGAGAGTCGCTCGTACTCCCCGATGTCCCGGGTGGCCCGCCAATTTCGTATCCGTATGGCAGGGAAGTATCTAGCAGATACCCGGATCCAACCGGCCACTCTAGGGAGTGCTCATTACCCTGTGAGTCATAATAGTAAATATCAAGGGAGGAAATTGTTTGGACGAAGAAGAAATTATCGCCATACTGGGTTGGCGGCTGAGACCACGACGCGCTAAACTCGATTCCCGGCGTGTAAATACCAGATGCGTCGCGGGGCGGATAGAATGATCCACCAAAGTGTAGCCAAATGTCGGATGACCAAGCGTCAGTAACTTGATTATAATCACCTATATAGTTGTTATCCGCAGCCATGGTACCTTCGTAGGTTGCCGTGAATGTCACGTTCGGCTCGTATTCATCGAAAGTTGTGTACACCGGCGAAGATCCATTAAGAGATAAGGACAGTACCACGTCATCGGCATCCCCCTGTTCAGTGCCGCTTGCACCTGCGGAGACGTAGTAGAAGTTGATCGTTGTCGCATGCAGGTCCGCACCGGTCAAGTTTGTCACGCTCGCTGTGGTCAGACTTTGCGTGTAACCTTTGATAACGTTCCCTGCGGGGTTCCACGTTATAGTCTGGTCTGACGGCCCGAATTCTGCGGTGAGCGCCACTTGCTCACCAACTGAAATCTGCTCAGTCTTATCGTCAACAACAGTCTCATCATACTCAATGTGCAGCACATAACTCGTCACATCCTCCGGCCCCGCGTTGCCGCTGCCGGTCCAGGTTTTGTTCGTTTTGGAATCCGTAATCGTCACTCCACATGTTGTGGAAACCTGCCAATACCCCGGCACGTTAGGTGTAAACGTCAGCGTCGCGCTTGAGCTATTCGATGGCTGCGCAGGGCTGATGATAGCAGTATACGTCCCTGTTGGTGCCGTGCGAAAGGAACCTGCTTGCGTACCCTTGAATTGCACCTGCGAAACCGTCCAATTGTATTTAGTGGACAAGCTGCCTTCATCCTCACTTGGTGCCGGAGGGTTCATGCTCGAAGTATCCGCCGACAAACTGGACGTAGCCGCGTCCCCCACCTTTACAATAGCTGGCGAAAACGAACCCATGTTCGCTGTCACGTACACGCTGCCACTGCTGGAGCCTAAACGCGTACCCACAAAAAACGCCAGCAGCACCAGCACCGCCGATGCAATCCCCAGTTCCAGCACAATGGACCGCTTGCGCGGCCCATTCCAGTTCCATACCCGACTCCAGAGATTTCCAGCCATTTTCATTTCAAAGTTCTCCTTGTCCAAGTTTTCCCGAATTCTGTTGTAGATCGTGATCCTTTGCCATCAGTTCCTTCAATCCCTTCCACTGTTTGAGCATTGCCCGAAAAGCATTGTTCATATTGGAGTCAAATACTTTCCGATCCTTGCGCGTCCAGATGTCCAACTTCCAGCGCCAGCGGGCTAACAATGCCGCCGGGGCATTCTGCGCCGCTGCGGCGCGAAGCGCCATCAAACGCACCGGCCAACGGGCCGCAAATCCCAGTGGGCCAAAGGCATGCCTCGCTGCCCGCCAGGTGGTCATGGCGACGGCAATCTTGCTGTTGGACATGGCGGAATCGGGAATCTCCGGCGGACGATAATTCACACCCCACATACAGGGCATGGCCTGCCTTTCATATTGAGTACGCGGAGCATCCGCCTTATCAATAAATATGCCGCAGATTTCCGTGTTCACGCCGCCGTTGCGCGCAATACGCACCATGTATTGCCCCGGCCCGGCAACGGCAAAGCGTGTGTACACCGGGTTGCAATAATTCACCACCCGCGCCACCGCCAAAGGGGTGGACGCCATAGCGGCTTGGGCCCAGCGGAGCGCTGCGGGATTCTTGGGAAACACCATCGCCGACAGAATGGGCCGGGCCATGGCCCGCCAATATTCCTTTGCCAGCGGATAAACCTCCACCAGCAAATCGCGTTGACGATTGGGGCCAAAATAGCCATCCTTATTGAGGAAATACAAACTCAGGCGATAGATGCCGGGCTGTTTGAGATGTACACGCAGCCATAAGTCCGGCCCCTGAAAATCGGTGGAATACGTCTCCCCGTGGTCATCCCAAACGGTGCAACGCCTGTGCCCGATCTGCGGTATATACAGTGCCTTGGGATTATTGGTATCCGCCCACATCTCCCATTCACGCATGCTTTCAAATTTCTGGTTATGGTGCGGGCCGCAGAAGGCGTCCACATTTTGCGCATAGGGCGGGGAAGCGATGAAATAACTTGGCCCGCCATCAGCGCCACAAAGCACCGCGTATTCTCTTCCGTACCGCGCCGTCCAATCCCCCTGGGTACTCCAGTCATCGCGTAGAAACCTGGCGTAGGGATAATGGATCAGCGCCGCCTGCCGGGTGGCCATTCTCAAAGTGGAATCCATGCCGGCCAGCATGGAGGATCTCGGCGCTTTGGCTGGCCGTGGAAAGTGAGTGGCAACCCGAACCGCGCCTGCCATAGCCCGGTATTTGTCCGAGATACCGGTCCGGGTTTGAAGAACTTTCGGAAACGCCGACACGCCGAAGCCGTTGCGGCCGATCAGCATGAGCTGCTCGGTCGTTCCTATGAGACTGGGACCGCGGCTGTCCCCAGCCGCATTCGCCCGGCGGGATCCCTTGACCGCGACCG
>JAKBAC010000167.1 GCA_021809365.1 Planctomycetota bacterium
CCTGCCGCTGGCGCGTTGAGAGGGCGGAACATATGACCGCACTGCGTTGTTTGGATTATGCAGGTTTGGTGGAAGACTATTGGACGCAACGCGCCGCCTGATCGCCAACAATAGGAGTTACACCCTCCGCGATTGCCTTGGTCGCCATAGCTGCGCCGCCGGTCAGATTTGAGATGGCTCTGCCAATGAGCGCCCAGCCTGTGGCATGCCGCATGACAACCCTGCATTTTGGCCAAGGGAGTTTATCAAACCGAGGGTGTTGTTTTGTGAGAAATTGGAAATGGAATGTAAGACCACCATTCGTTTTAAGCCATTCTGGACGACCGGTGGTTCTGATCTCGAAAGTCATCTGTTGTTGACTTGGATGCGGCGAGGAAAGCGCGACAATCGTAAATATGTTGCCATTCTGACCCGTGACCGGAGCCAGAAATATATCCCCTCTTGTCGCACTGGAAAGCATACGGCGTATTCCAGCATCACTGTAAACGTAGTACTGCTTGAGCTGCTGGGTCAACGGCGGAAATGTGTACGCTCCAACGACACCGGAAGAAAAGCCATACCTGATGGAGAAAGTCTGCGTTCCTTCAATATGAAACACGGCGGAGCAGCTCCCTCCGACGTAAATATTCCCTGAATTGTAACGCTCTATCAGCGAGCGCGTTGGCGCGAGCATGTCAAGCATTTTATTTCGAATTCTAATAGCCATGATCGGGTCGGTACCTAAGCCGACATACAATTGAAAAAACCCGGATGCTCCGGCTAAACATGCGGTGCATGCGGGCTTCCCGGCATGTACGTAGTGCACTGAAACTTCAAATCCTTCCGGCTCCCGAATTGCCCAACGATCTGCTGTGAGAAGTGCCTTGACACATTTTTGAAAATTGCCCTGATTTGACTGGCTATTCGCGGCCAGGAGTTGCAGGTCACTTTTCCATGGGCTACTGGGAAAGAGTTTCATCGCTTCGAGAGCAGTTTGACGGGCGGATGCGGGCTTACCGAGCCGAAGCTCGCAAGTTGCATGGATAAATTCAATGCGGGCTGAATTGAGATTCTGCTTGGCCAAATCATCGGCATAGGCGCAGGCCCGGCGAAAATGACCGGTTTCTGAATAAACCAGTTCAGCGGAGCGCATGATCTTGGCATTTGCGTGCCGATGGTGGCTCATGCGAATTAAATAGATCGCCAGAAATAAATTCATCCTGCTTCCCTCGACGTGAGCCAGCTTGTCAATGCGCTCCGCTGGGGTCTGTCCCGGCTGGCTGACGCAGTCCCACACGGATGCAAAGGTTTTATCGGATGTGGCCAGTGCGACAATGGCACTGTGGAGATTTTTCGCCAGATCGGCCCAACCCGCCTGCAGAGCCAGCATGTCGCAAAATACGAGAGCTACTCTGTGACCGGTGCCAAAAATGTCCTTCTCGTTCTTGGAATTCGCAAATTCCTGCAGGCCATAGTAGACGACACGGAGAATCGCTTTTTGGCGCGAAGGAGTCATTCGGTACGCATTGTGTTTGAAAAGAGCTTGCACCAGATCGCCGAATTCAGCAGGGGTGGCAAACCGGGCCAGATCATAGCGGCCCTGCACGCTGGACCCATAGTATAGAATTAAACGCCGTTCCAACCTGCCGGCGAGGGTTGGCTTTCGTGCCAGTTTAGCCAGCATCAGTGCATTGAACAATCTGGCAGGCGCATCGACCGCATTCGGGTGCAACCTTGCCCAGGCGAGAGTTTTTCCCGCCTTTTGCGATACCTGCGCCGCGACTTGCGGTGGAACGATATTTTCCCCACCATCGAATTCGGGCGGCAACCGCGTCCCAGAGGTTGCCAGCGCCGCCTGCTCTAGTGAGGTGATCGTTTTATCGTCTCCGGATCGAATGGATTGGAATGATTTCGTTAGCTCGCCCAAGGCTTTGGTCCAGCCGGGAAGCTGTCCGGCAATTGCGTTGAGGCTACCGGATAGAGTCTTGGGTTTCCGGACGCTCTTCGTAACCGGCCACTGCGGCGAGGCGAGGACGAATTGTGCGGAGGAACTGGCCTCGACGGAGAGTGTGAGGTACGGAGAGCAGGTAACTTTCAGATGATGCGTTCGACGGTCGAAAGTTACGGATATTCGGAGTAGTTCGGGGTGAAATAGATTCGCCACCACCAGTTCGCAGGCCTCACTTCCGTGGCGGCTGGGTAGCGGAGCTATAAAGCAACCGTTTTTGTGCATGATCGCAAAGATGCGCATAGCTCCGGCGTAGGTCTTCATCCATGTCGGCGTGTAACGACTCAACAAGCCTCGGGCGCTGAGATCCGCGCTGCCAAGCGACTCAAGAATGTCAGCTATTTTGGTGTCCGGCGCGGTGTGGTGCGCGGACGAACCAACTTTTTGCGACATGGGCATGATAACGGTGCAATTTGCCTTCGGGTCAAGAAGGCGAATGATGTGACGATTCCATGCAACCCCGGCGATCATGCTTCCATTGCGGGAAATTTGCATCTCGCCATGGTGACCGGCAATTCCAGCGTATGCTGTCCAAAAACTGTTGGATGCGGGTTTGAAGGTTGCCCGCAGTTCGCATCCGTTGATGTGCTTTCCGGCCCAGTGCGCGTAACGCAGCGCGGCGTTGACAAGTTGGATTTCCGCCACATCCTGCGTCGCCGCAAGCCTTGCCAGCTCCAGTGCCACCACGGTCCAGCGGCTTTTCGGGTAAGCAGCTTGCATAGCTTGCGCCGCGGCCTGCGCGCCACGGACTTTACCCAGCACGGCTTTGCAATATACCTGAAGAAACGCCAAGCGATCCGTCTGAATGCCGCGTTTTGCGGCTGCGGCGATCACCACCAGGGCGCGGTGGAAATGGTGGCACTCCGTTAAGTCACTGGCACGGATCGCAATTATTTGGCTCGAAGATTGTTCACCCGGCGGCAGGCGGTGAAGATAGTATCGAACAAGAAGGGAGGTAGAACCACTTTGTCCAAGAATATCCAGGTCTTTGAGCTTTTGGAGGGTTGGCATATCGTTGTCGATAACCACTTCACGGATTTCGGCGGTAGCCAACGCCTCCGCCGAATTTTCAGCGTCTTTCGTTGGCTCGGTAGCACCGATCATCTCATTTGCGACCGTCGTATCGCCGGCCGCGTGCGCCACGAGATAGCATAACATGGCATACTGGGAGTCATTTGCACGTGCAGCACGTATAGCGAATCGCTGCAACCCACTGCGGATTACGCCATCAATGGCCTTTGCATTCTTCCTTGTGGGATGGCGTGTGTACCACGCCAGTAAGTCGCTGACGGTAGCGCGGTAGGCCTTGGCACTTGGGCTGGCAACGGTCGTTGACCGTGGGCTGGGGATTCTGGCGAGGAAATAATGGGATTCCGTGCTGTCGGGAAAGTCCAGGAGCAACTGACGCCGGGCGGCCTTCAGATCGGATTGATCGTCGCCTCGCACAGTAGCGCTCATGATAACCTGAAAGAGCAGATGTGGGCTTTCCGGCGAATTCGGATGCTTCTCGACCCAGGCCAATGCGGCGGCCGCAAGTTTTAGAAATTTTGCGTGGCTAAGGTAGAGCACATCGGCTGATCTGATGTTTGTGGCTTCGGTCTTATTTAAAAAGGAAAATCCAATCAGAAGAAGGAAGCCGCAGATAGCACAAAATTTCCGCCGGTTCATCATGTGTCCACCTCGTGAACTGTGTCACACCAGTGCCCCGGTTGTCAATCGTGGCGCGGCAGGTGTCTGATCTGCCTTGATACCATGGCCGACGAATGATACCTTCCGGTCTGCCTCGCTTGCCACGACATGTCCAGCCCCGAGAAAGGCTGACCCCCGGCAAAAGAGCTTAATGCTCAGCCAGTGCCCTGTTCCATCCGTAATTCCGTAATTACGGGTGGAACAGGGCACTAGGAATTGGCAAACTGTTTCGGTTCCCGGGTGTGCCAATCGTGATGCTTTTCATACATCCGCGCCATACGCAACATGCGCTGTTCGCTGAATGTCGGGCCTAATATCTGCAGGCCGATCGGCAGGCCCGACCGGGAAAATCCGCAGGGAATATTCATTCCCGGAATGCCCGCGATATTGCACGTTACGGTGAATACATCGCACAGATACATCTGCAATGGATCACCGCTTTTGGCTCCAAGCTCAAAGGCCACGGTGGGGGAGGTGGGGCAGGCGATAAAATCACACTTTTCAAAGGCCTGATCAAAATCCCGTTTGATCAGGTGCCGCACCCGCAATGCCCGCAGGTAGTAGGCATCATAATAGCCGGACGATAAGGCATAGGTACCCAGCATGATACGCCGCTGTACTTCCGGGCCAAAGCCCTCGGCCCGGCTGGCGGCGTACAGATCAAATAGATTCTCCGGCTTGGCGGTGCGATGGCCATAATGTACACCATCGTACCGCGAGAGATTGCTCGATGCTTCGGCGGGCGCAATAACGTAATAGGCGGCAATACCATATTTGGTGTGCGGCAAATTTACTGGTACCACCGTGGCACCCTGACTGCGATAAAATTCAACGGCTGCGGCAATGGCGTTGCTTACTTCCGGTTCAATACCCGCACCGCTGAATTCGGCGGGCAGGCCGATGCGCATGCCTTGCAGCGGTTTATCCAGGTCAGAGAGATAATCGGGCACGGGTTCGGGCCAGCTTGTGCTGTCCAGGGGATCATGACCAGCAATGACCTGCAACAGCAACGCGGCGTCTTCCACGGTACGGGCCATGGGGCCGATCTGATCCAGCGAACTGGCGAATGCGACCAGGCCATAACGCGATACGAGGCCATACGTTGGTTTAAGTCCCACGATGCCGCACAAGGATGCGGGCTGCCGGATTGAGCCGCCGGTATCCGAACCCAATGCGGCAGCGCACAAGCGAGCGGCGGTGGCGGCGGCAGATCCACCGGACGATCCACCGGGAACGCATTGGGGATTCCATGGATTGCGGGTGGGGCCGAAGGCGGAGTTTTCGGTGGAACTGCCCATGGCAAATTCATCAAGGTTGGTTTTGCCGATGATAACCGCGCCTGCCGCTTCCAATTTGTTGACAACAGTGGCGTCATAAGGACTGTGAAAATTCCTGAGCATTTTTGAGGAGCAGGTCGTGGCACCAAAGGTTGTGCAGAGGTTGTCCTTAATGGCGATGGGTACTCCGGCCAACAGGCCCAGTGATTGGCCGGCGGCTTTGGCCTTGTCGATGAATGCGGCGCGTTCCATGGCCCGATCGGCAAATACCGCATTGTAGGCATGAAGTTGCGAATCCGACCTGGAGATGGCGGAAAGGCAGGCCTCTGCGGCCGCACTGGCGGTTATTTCACCGGCTGCTATTTTATTGCGAATCTGCAAGGCGCTTAGCTGATTAATCATTAAAGGCATCCATGTCTCATGGCATTTCGTGAGTTCTTAAACATATTCCCCGATGCGGCAGGCAGCGACGACTGGCGGTGGCTGCTGACGGGCGACGGTGCCGCGCGATTATTCTCCATTGCCGCCGGTGTCGGGTGTCCAATGGATGGACCCCAATATTTTTAATGCTATGTTTCGCACCCTGGCATTCGGGGCAATGGCCAAAGCGTCCAGTTTGTCACCGCCGCCAAGGTGTGACACGATAATCTCGGCAAATGGATTACCCGCATTGGTATAACCGCTCCATTCGTGTGCGGACAGGCCATTAAGAATAAAGGTGCGTTTGCCGGTAATGTTGAAATTCAGGTTGTTGTCGCAATTTCTGGCGAGTTTCGCGCCGACGGTCAGGATGCAGAAGGGTTTCTGATTGGCTGTCGGGCGGCCATCATAAAGCAGATATTGGCGATAGGTGGTGGTGGATTTTTTGAAACTGGTGATGGTATCCGGCACGGTAAAGCTATAGGTACCGGTGACAGCGGCGGGTGGAAGCTGGCCCGGCATCACTGAGCCGGAGGATATTCCCGATTCCTGCCGCGTCGGAGCGATTTCATGGACGGAGATCGTATGATCCGTCAAGTTCGCCCGGTAGCTGCGTTGAGGGTATGCCAGTGGATTGTACCCTTCACACCCTGTCAGCACGAGTACGGTCAATGCCATTGCCCCAATTGCGGTATAATGAAGATGAGTTAAATGTCTGCGCATATAGATTACCTCAATCAATGTCCACTAATCTTACGATGTGCCCGGCTGGTTGCAACCGTTTTAAGCGCCGCCCGCGTCATTGTCGAGAACTTTCGGCACGGTAAAAAATGGCCCCGCTTTGCCTGGAGCGTTCGCCAGCACCTGTTCAACAGTGAGGGACGGGCGAACGTTATCGTCTCGCAGTACCGAGTGCAGCGGCAGGGGATGGGACATAGGTTCCAGACCCTCAACATTGGTTTCCCGCAACTGGGCGACATAATCGAGAATGGAGGAAATTTGTTTGCTTAATCGCGGCACATCGCTGTCGGCCAGCTTGAGCCGGGCCAGTTGGGCGACGTGGCGAACCTGAGATTCATTTAATGTGTCAGCCATGGTTTTACACCATCCAAAACAAATACGAGGTCTGTTACAGACCTGGTGCCCTGTTCCCTCCGTAATTACAGAGGGAACAGGGCGCTGGTATTATACGGATAATATTTGTTTTAAGACGTTTTTCAATACTGCGACGGCCGCATCGGCGATGTTACCGGCCCGAAAGGATATGAAACACTTCAGGCAGCCGCGGTTTGGACCGGTTTGCGATACACAAATCGGCGTGCCAGTCGCTTGGTGACCAAGCCGCTCTTGAGTGCCTTGGTGGACGCCCAGACACGCACGGCCTTACCATCCACAAGCACACGCACCTTTTGCAGATTTGGCTTGAATTTACGAGCGGATCGGCCAGTGATCTTAATACCCACGCCGCCGAGATATTTGGCTTTGCCGCGATACGTACACTGACGGCCGATACGCGTTTTACGACCTGTGTAATGACAAACATGAGGCATAGTATATACTCCAATTCAGGTTCATTCCAGACCAATAAGTATATGAAATCCGTGGAGAAATGCAAGCAGCATACCGGTGGTATCAGGTGTTCGGGCCTGTGACAGTTTATGCAGCTTTTGTTGTGGCGTTAGCCAAGACATAGGCAGGGCGGTTGGCCCAG
>JAKBAC010000022.1 GCA_021809365.1 Planctomycetota bacterium
GCCATCTGCGGCGTCGCGTCGGCTCAAGGGGTTTACGAACCCGGTTCTCGCCGCCGACTCCTGGCATCTGGCCGGTTTGAGGCCAATCCACCCGTAATTACGGTTGGAACAGGGCACTAATCTGGCTGATTCTTCATCTGCGCCATTTGTTGCATGTTGTCTGGCTGATAAGTTCAATATGACTGGCGGTACAACAATCTACTAATCGTGGATCCGCATGCACCTGGACGGTCGGCAGGCACATATTACTTCTTGCCATGTCGGCGATTCATTCGGAAATATCAATGAAATCGGCGCGGATTCTATTGGTTTAGTTTTCTTACCGTCACACTGCTCAGATAGTACGGCCCCTGCCGAATGAGAAAATTGTAGTTCCATCGGTTGACAAATTGATCGTTATTAATTTTCCAGGTGATCGTGCTCCAATGTTTTCCTGGCGGAATGAGTTGTGCCGGGAGTGTCGTAAATCCCTTGGTGGATTCATAGGTAAGAATCATCTTAGCCGGCACTTTGTTGGAAATGCGCCGCGCCTGCACACGAATTTCAATGGGGACGGTGGTATAGGAGAGAAAGTTGGGGTCCACGATAAAAATGTTGGCACCACGCATGTTGCCGGGCAGCAGACCATGGTTGTGTTTCGTGGCAAACTCGCTGATCCAGTGGCCAACTTGAAAATGCAGACCTTGGGCGACCGGCTTACGCCCCATGACAATCGACACCGACTTGGCATGGCTGTAATCGCCATTCCATGGAAATGGCCTGGTATTGTCAGACCGAGCCTGTTGCACAAGGTTTGCGGAAACACCCGTGACCAAAATTGGAGCGGCGGTGAGGTGATAACTTGTTGCGGAGGTTGTTTTTCCGGTCAGCGGATCGGTAATTTCAACATTGCTTCCAAAGCCGACTTCATTGGACGTTCCAATGGGTGCCCAGGTGCAAAGTACCGCGCCATGGTGCCCCTGAAATGTAAATCCGTAATCTTTCTTATTCAGCAGCACCCATCCCAGATACTTCGGGTGCTCTCCCAATATTTTGATCATCTGTTGCATAACAGTGTAATTGACACGCGGATTTCCACGCGTTGCCGCCACGCCAATTCCCATCTCCCCGCCGGAAGCGTTGGCCCACGGCTTCTTGGGATGAGCCTGCGCTGCTGCGGTCAGCATCCCCATTTCATTGTGACCATCCAACCCACCGACATCCCCGACGTCACGGCCCTGCCAGTATATACAATTGACGCCCTGGGCTATGCCCATGGCGTACGCTTTGACCATCGCATACCCCTGCTCCTTCACCGAAACAAGGCCGATATTGCGTCCCGGCAGAATGAAGTTGATGGGACAGTTCGCGCGTGACGGATCCACTGCGGCAAGCATTTTTCGGATCGTCGCAATGATATGCAGGTACGCCGGTTCTGAACCATAGTTGATCGTGATTTCGTCCAATCTTTGATACCGGTTACCATATTTTTCCAAGAGTCCATCCATGGATTCATACGGATACAACGTGATGTAATCAAAGTGATTCCTGGCTCCGGCCTGGATCACTCTTTTTAGAAAATTGACATTCGCTGAACTCGCGGTCAAACCAACCAGACAGGTGGGTTCCGCGGCGTGGGCTGCAATGTAGGCACTGACCATGATTTTGGCGTAATCCGCAACGGCAGAAGGCCGGTTCCCCTCATTGACCGTGTTATTCCATACCTGCCAGTATTTAATCTTGCCATGGGCTTGCCCCACAACGTGCGTCACGTAGTTGGACCATTGGTTCAGATGCGCCACTGGAAATCCCCATCCTCGCTTCCCACTTTTATCCCAGCAGGCTCCCAGAAGCAGTCCACCAAATCGGATGTGTTGCGCAGACAGATACCGCATTTCTTTATCCATCACACCATACGTCCATTTTCCCCGGCTTGGTTCGACTGAGCGCCATTCGGTGCCACCAACGGTATGCATCTCCAGGCAGCGAATCTCTTTCATTTGGGGAATGCAGCTTTTCCCATAAAAGCCAAAGGGGCTGACTGTGGCCGGGGCCGAGGGCGTGGCCCCGACAACGGTGGCGACAGAAGCAACTACCAGCGACAGGCCGGCAATGATGGTGGTCAAAAGTCTGTTCATTATGCTTATCCTTTTTCACATGGGAAATGGTTGCGGATTTCGGCATCCAGGTTTGGGCGATCCCCAATGGTTAGGTACGCCGGTTTGGCGCTTTACCGGAGCAATGGTCAAATCCGGAACCTTATCGCCGCAGTAGAGCACCGCGGCTTCGCCTTTCTTGAGGTCCAATTCCACCACGCCATCGGCAAGTTGCCGCATTACAACCCGCCGACCGGAATAAACCTTCACCGGTTCCGCCAAATCCGTGCGTACGCGGCACGGTTCGCCCAGCAGACTTTCCACCCGCACCCAGCGCGTTTTACCTTCCTTACGAACCGCGCTAACCAGAAATGCTCCCTCCGCCCTCATATTATGAATGGTAACTTCATTCCAAGTGTCCGGGATCCCCGGGAACACGACAATCGTACCGCCCCAGCTCTGAAGCAAAAATTCCTGCAGCGCCACCGCCTCATACATACATGCGCCGATAGATCCCGATTCCGCGTAAAAGGTGTTCGCTTGCAGGCTGTCCAAGGCCAGATTCAGTTGATCCAGCGCATCATTGGGGCGCTGAGCGGCGACCAGAAGCGCCGCCGCACTCGCGTGTGACCATCCATTCAGCGACCCCATGTTGATGTAATGGTCCACCGAGCGCGTCATCAATGCCCGGTTTTCGCGCTGTCCCCAGTTCATCGTATGCAGAGGATATATCATCAGCAAATGCGAATAGTGCCGATGCCCCTTCGACAACGGCATCCCCGCGCCCACCCACAAAACCCCCGCCTCCTGCGGGTAATTCGTCAAGCGCTCAAGCACCTCCCGCCATTTGGGAATAAGCGGATCCTTAATCTTCAGCCGATGACATATTTTCAACAATGTCTGACAGCCCCAGCGAAACAATGCCAGATCATAATTGGTATCCGGCGAACTGCCGTATTCCGGCGAGAAGTCGATTGGCAAATGCAGCCTTCCATCCGGGCCGGTGAACATCAAGTGCAAAAATAAATTCGTGGCCCGGCGCAACAGCGGAAACAACTTTTTCCGCAGGCGCTGGTCATCCATGGTGCATCGATTCCATGAATAATAATCAAAGAGTACCCACATCAGGTTGCCATTTTCGCCCCATGGAGAACGCAAATCAAAACTGGTGGTCCGCCCAAGAAATGCCGAATCCGCCTGCCAGGCCGTGCAATTTTTATTGTTGAAGTTTTTGACATTGCGAATCAGATTATGGTAATTCCGATCAAACATCCTGTACTGACTTTCTCCGAGTTCGAGGCGGTTCGATGCGCAAAATGGCCACAGGGAATCCACATTCCACCAGAATAGTGAATAGGGATTGCCCTTGTGATGATACCATGGACCTTCAATGTCAATAGCGGGACGGTCGGGCCGGGTTCCGGAGGCAAGTTTATAAATATCTATCCAGTAATCGCTTAGAACCCGGGCATCGGGAAGCGATACAAAACACGTTGGATAAAAGCGGTGCCACCATGTTCGCTGCGTCGCTACCAGCGCCGGAAGCCCCGTCGCCACCGCCTTTTTCACCCCCGCTACCGCTTCATCCGTAGCAATACTGAGTCGCGGCCACGGTTGCCCGCCCTTCACATACCGCCGATATCCGGCATTAAACGGGAGGGAGTTTCCAATACTGGCGAACAAGACACGGTGGCCCGGTGTGACCGTTATCTCCCGCCATGCCGTGGCATATTCTCCGCCCACCAGATGCTGCAGGCCTACGCCAAGCGGTTGAAGGCAGATATTCATCTCCCCGATTTTCTCAATTTTGGATGGTGGATCTGGCTTGTAGAAGGATGGATGGTATTTATTTGGAATTTTCGCCACACCGGGAACCCATTTCCACCGACACTCTTGCTCACCACCTTCTGTGTGCAGTTCGATAACAATGGCCAGCTCCGTTGTATGCACAAAAGATCGCCAATGAATTTTCCCTTTGTCCGTCTCCAGTGTGCCCACCGCTTCAGCATCCCAAAGAACCACTCGCATGGTTCCGCCCGTCGGCTTGCCTACCGTTTCCAAAATAAAATGACCTATGGGCAACCTCTGCCGACAAAAGTAGGCGTTCGCTCCATCCGTGGTTCCCTGGTGATCCGCCACATCGCTGCGGCCCAGATCCCACCGCATGGGGCAATCTTTGTCGCTGTAAATCATCGCTCCAAGCAAGCCGTTACCGACAAACGCCCCCGCTTGATAGGCGCGCGGCAGCCGATCCCATACCAAATC
This sequence comes from Planctomycetota bacterium, assembly GCA_021809365.1. The sequence continues at coordinate 4,341 of JAKBAC010000022.1, forward strand.
CTGTTGCGCTAAAAACTCCTGCCAGTTCACCTGGTCATTCACCGCCGGCCCCGAACTGCTTGTGCCTTGCAGCTTCTGGGCTGCCCATGCGGCCCGACCGGATAGCGCCGCCGCTCCCGCCAACGCTCCAGCCGCCTGAAGAAATTGTCGCCGGGAACGGGAGGACGAAAATGCGCTTTTCTGATCTTCCATAATGAGGACTCCTTTTATTTGCAACCGCTCACGGCTTTCGCTTTGCCACGCACACAATGGTACCGCGCATGGATACTCGCGAACAAGCCTTTCCACTATAATCCATGAACTTAGGCGCGGTGACTTACGCAGGGAATCTACAATGGCTGACATTGTTTTATATCTTCAAATACATCAGCCGTATCGGCTGCGGCGGTACAGCCTTTTTGATTCAGATGGTGATTACTTTGACCACGCGGCCAATCGGCGCTATATCCGGCAGGTGTCCGAGCGCTGTTACATACCCGCAACACAGGTGCTACTGGAACTCGCCAGAAAATATGGAGAGCGATTTCGCGTGACGCTGGGGGTTACCGATACGGCTCTGGAGCAATTGGCCACGGATGCGCCTGCGGTGGTGGCGTTGTTGAAAGAACTGGCGGCCACCGGATCCGTGGAATTTCTCGGAGAACCATCCCATCACAGCCTGGCGTGCCTGTATTCACCCGAGGAATTCGGGCAACAGGCCAATCTGCACAGCGGTACCATTGAACGCCTTTTCGGCCAAAAGCCGGTGGTGTTTCGGAATACCAATCTGATTTATTCCAATGAAGTCGGACGGCTGGCGGCGGCATTAAATTTTCAGGCGGCCATCACCGAAGGGTGGGAGGGAGCGTTGGGAAATCTCAGCCCCAACCGCGTTTACAAAGCTCCGCGTGAACGGCTTAAACTTTTACTGCGGCATTACCGCTTAAGCGATGATGTGGCACTGCGCTTTTCCGCGCATGACTGGGCAAAATGGCCATTGATGGCGGATACGTATGCACGCTGGCTGCATGGCACCGGCAAGGATGGAGAGTATTGCCTGCTGGGAATGGACTATGAAACCTTCGGCGAGCGCCATGCGGCGGCAAGCGGAATTTTCGACTTTTTGCGCGCATTACCCCGCTACGTGCTGGAAATGTCCGATCGCTTCACCACACCGGGGGAAATTGTCAAACGCCAGGAGCCGGTCTCGGAATTAAATGTCCCCCGCAACATCTGCTGGACCGACACGCAACGCGATCTGTCGCCCTGGCTGGGCAACGCCATGCAGGCCAACGCGCTGCAGGAACTTTATCGATTGGAACAACCCGTCAAGGCTTCGGCTGATTCGGCCCTGCTTGCAACGTGGCGGAAATTAAGTTCCAGCGACCACTTTCTGTATATGAACACACGATTTTTCGGTGACGGCAAGACCCCGAGTTTCAGCATCTACGAATCCCCCTATGATGCCTACATGAATTACATGAGTGTGCTCGACAGCTTGGCAGCCCGCGTACAGGCATGACAGAGCGCCATGGGCGCGGCAATTTTTCCAACGGTGGATGTGATTGGAAATTTTATATTTGAAAAATTAAGCTCGCCGTGGTGGCGGCAGCGGAGCATAAGAATTGAGAGCGGGAGATCATACGAGCAAATAGGATGGACATGCTGACATGGCGAACTTCCGGATTGCGATCATGGCACAACACACGACGGCAACTACAGCACGGCACCGCGGCTACCATACTTTGCTGACACCATATTTCGCGGCCATGGGATTGGCAGCCGGAGCTGCGTTTCTCCGGGCGCAAACGCCGATTGCGCCCTCGGATGTGCCGTCCGCACGGGCATCCGCGTTACTGTCGCAAGGCCTGGCGGAGTTATCGTCGCATCAATATCTCCGGCGGCAACACGGCACAAAACTCATCCAAGCCGCCTTGACTATGCAACTGCGGGCGATCATCCATGCCGGCGGCCCGGAACGGGCGGCCCGGCTGATCAAAATACTCAAATTCAATATCAATCTTGATAACTGGACCGTGGCGGTGCTGAAGTTGCCACAGGCACGGCGTGCCGCGATGTTTGAATGGGGCATCCAACCGGAGGTTTTACCGCTGGTTGGTGCCGCATTCTCCGCCCGGCCCGACGTGCGGGCGTCATCCGCGGCCGGGCTGGCAAAAATTCCCGGTGCCAACAGCGACTGGATGCTCCGGCGACTCTTGGCGGATTCCCACCGTCTGGTTTATTTATCAACACTGGCGGCATTATGGGATCGCCAACCGTCGGCGCGGATAGTGGCCATTATTTTTCATCGGGCGGTGGGCGGCAACGTCAACTTCAACGGCCTGGTGACACGGAGAATCGTTCCATTCAATGGCCACAAGATTGTGGTCGTGCGCTTTTCCAATTACTGGCAGCAGGTACAGGATGGCCAATATGCGGTGCAATTGCTTGTGCATTGGCATCCGACGGAATTGAAAACATTGCTGGTGACGCTGACGCAAAAGTTTGCAGGCACATCCGACGCCAACAATATTCTGCAGCGGCAAAGCATGATGCAGGGACGGAATTTTATCGCTCTATTCAGACTCTACAAACCGGCTGCGGCGGCACCTTACCTGCTGAATCTGATTGGTCGGCCGGAAACCAACGAGATTAATTTTGTTTTCAACGGCCAGAACATTCATTGGGATAACCGGACGATTCCGCTGTATCTGCTGACGCTGCTGACCGGCCATAAGCCGCAGCATTATCATTTCTTCAAAACCGCGTTGTATGGAGGAAGCTGGCTGTTTAACACGCGGGCGCAGGAGCATGGCGCAATCAAGGAAATGCGGGAGTTCTGGAAGAAGCGCGGTGTAACACCCATTCCCGAAATTTCAACTAGCGCAGCCCGGCCCGCAACCACAACCGCACCAGCCACTCGAGCGGCACCGGCGACTCTTCCGGCGGCCATTCCCGCCAGTCGGCCCATGCCACCTCATGGATGAAGCAGTCCCGGGCAAGTGGTCATCCTCACTATGGCTTGGCCCCCAGATAGTGTCCGGCATTGTACAAAAGTATCCGCAGGGGTTCTGGCAGATACAGCCCCAACAGCAATACCAGAACAAGTCCCGCGAGAACCGGCACTCCGGTCATCCACCCGTCCTGATAATGACTGCGCGCGGCGGCGGCGGGCGGGCGGCCAAACACCGCGGCCAGCACGATTCGCCCCATTCCCAGAAAAATCACCAGCATCAGGGATAAAATCCCCGCGCCGATCAGAAAATGGCCCGCGATAAACGCGCCGTATATGATCATAAACTCACTGACAAACGGGCCGAACGGGGGCGATCCGGTGATGGCCAGAAACGCCAGTAAAAATACCGTTCCCGAAAGCGGAAGCCGCCGCATGGCTCCCCGCACCTGGCTGGTGTTTTTACCGCCGAACGCGCGGTCCATATTACCGATTGAAAAAAACAGCGATCCCTTCGTCAGTCCACTGTTAATGACATGCAGCAGCGCACCGATCAAGGCGATTCCGCCGAGGCCCAGCCCCAGGGCCAAAATACCCATGTGTTCCACGCTCGAATAAGCCAGCATCCGCTTGAGGTCTTTCTGTCCGATGATAAAAATCGCGGCGACAAGCATGGATAGAAAACCCAAAATGATCAAGAGCCTGCTGGCGAAGGCCGCTTCCCCAGCCGCTTGGAGAATATGCTCGGATCGCACCACCATTAAAAACGCACTGCTGATCAGCGCTCCTGAGAATAAGGCCGAAACGCCCGCCGGGCTTTCACCATGCGCATCGGGCAGCCACGCGTGCATGGGCGCAAGCCCCATTTTTGTACCATAACCCACCAGCAGCAGAACAAATCCGGCCTTCATCCAGGTTTTGTCCATTAGCGGTGCCTGCCGGAGCAGGTCCGCGATGTTCAGAGAAGGAATCAATCCCTGCCGGACCGCCGCATAAGCCATAAAAAATGAACCCAGCAGGGCCAGGGCGATTCCCACCGAGCAGATCAAAAGGTATTTCCACGTGGCCTCAAGGGATTGCTGCGTCCGATTGAAATAAATCAAAGGCGCGGAACTGATGGTGCTGGATTCCATCGCCACCCACATGAGACCGAGGTTGTCGGTGCAGATGACCAGTGTCATGGCCCCGAGAAACAAAAGCAGGCAGGTGCAGAAAACGCGATTGGCGTGATCCGCGCGATAGTGCAGATAATCCACCAGATAAAACGAGGCGAGCAAAAACAGGACACTGATAACCAGCAATACCACCCGGCCCGGCGGATCAATGCCCAGCCAACTGTTCGCCGGTAGATTTCCGTAACCCGCCAGCAGGCTGAGCACCAGGGCCAGATGGGCGATTGAAACCATCGGCAGCAGCCAGGGCCGCCAGTAATTCGATGGAATAAGGGCCGCACACATGGCGGCCAATGGAGCTAAACAAATCAGTATAAGCATGTTCCGTATACTACCTTAAACTCTCCCGATATTTCTTTTGCCGCACCGCTAAAACAATCGCATCCACAGCGACTGCAATGGCAGCACAAAAATCAGCATCGCCAGCAGCATCAGCAGCATGAATAACAGATAACTCTGAATGCTGCCCTGCTGAAAAATTCGCCCATTGGCCAGGAGATTTTGCAGCCTCTGCCAACCCGGTGCCAGCAATTTGTTCAGCACCGGGTCATTGACATGCGTATGCAATTCGCCGGGCTTGACAAAAACCCCCGTCAAATGAGGGTCATGCCGGCGCATGGGCAACAGTGGCCGCAATGTTCCAAGCAGAAATTGCGCAAACGATGAAGCGGTATACTGCATGCGGCTGGTAGGACGGGCGTATCCGCACGCCCAGGTGGGACTCACAACGCCCGCAGCCGCCCGCCGCATCAGCAGCCGTTGCAGCAGGATTCCACCAGCGGTGGCGGCAATCAGGCTGACGCTCATGATGGTGAGCATATTCAACGGAATCAGGCTGCCAATCGTCGGCATGGGCCGCAGTGTCCACGCCCCTATGACATGATCCAGAAGCGGTGCCGCAATCTGGGGAGCAATACCGATGGTCAGACAGCCGACCGCGAGAATCAGCATGGGCAGCCACATTGTCGGACCGCACTCATGGACGTGGCGAACCGCGGACCGCGTATTTCCCAGAAATACAGTTCCATACGCCTTCGTGAAGCACGCCCCCGCCAGCGCGCCGACCATGGCTAAAACCACGGCCGCCAGAGCCAGAATAGCCAGCGTACCGAGCGTATGCAGCAAACCGACATAAATGAATAATTCACTGATGAATCCATTGAGCGGAGGCATTCCGCAGATCGCGACAGCTCCCAGCAGAAACAGTCCCGCCGTCACGGGCATGAATCTCGCCAGCCCCCCCATCGCATCTATTTCCCGCGTGCGCGCGGCGTGAATGACGCTGCCGGCGGAAAGAAAGAGCAATGACTTAAAAAGTCCATGGTTCCACACATGTAAAAGGCAGCCACCCAAACCCAGCACAATCCAGAGCGGTTGATGTTCGCACTGTCCGGCCAGCGCCAACCCCAGCCCCAGGAGAATAATGCCGATGTTTTCAACGCTGTGATAAGCCAGCAGTTTTTTCAGATCATGTTGACCGATCGCCCACAACACACCGAGAAAAGCGCTGGCACCTCCCAAACCCATCACAATAATCGCCCAACCCAGCGGACGATCGGGAAGCAGCGGCAACACTCTTAGCAGTCCGAAAATCCCCATCTTGATTGTCACGCCGGAAAGCGTTGCCGAGACGTGGCTGGGCGAGTTGGCATGAGCCTCTGGCAACCAGAAGTGCAGCGGCATCATGCCGGCCTTAACGCCGAAGGCCACTATCGCCAGCAAAAATATAACCGTTTGCATTCCCATACCCGCCTGGCCCGCGGCCAGGGGACGTAACAGAAAACTGCCCGACATGATGCGTAGCAGTACAAATAGCACAATCAATAATAATGTGCTCACATGCGCCGCCACAGCATAAACCCACGCCGCCTGTCTGCAGGCGGGCTTTTGATCTTCCGTGGCTATCAGAAAAAATGACCCCAGAGCCACGAGTTCCCACGAAATAATAAAGCAGATGCTGTTCTCGCTGACCGTCAAAAGCGCCATGCCGGCGATCAGTATTCCATACCAGAATCGCAGTTTACGTCCGTTACGCGGATGACGGCTTTGCGCCCAATAGCCCAGTCCATAAATGGAACTTAACCCGCCGATCAGAAAGATGGGCACCAGAAAAAAGGCGGCCAATGGATCAAGCGCCAGATTGGCGGCCATCGCGGGGGCCGGCCCCGGCATGGCCAACGAACCACCGACAGCCCCAAGCAACACCGCCAACGCGCCGGTTATTCCGCTTAATGCCGCCAGACACGCGAGCAAAACTGACAAGCGTTGAGTGACGTTTCGGTATCGATCACCGGCCAAGCCGATCAAACCGCTGGCGATAAAGCCGCCGACACCCACCAATATCATGGTTAGCCACATGGTCGCCCCGGCACTCCAGTGCGACATAACACCCGCGCCATCCTGAGTTCACGGAAAAAAGGCCGCGCAGTTTCACGGCGTATCATTGGCCAACCCACGGCATTGTAGCTGGTGCGGATCATAAGCAACCCTTCACCGATAATCACAAAATGCAGTATCGGATGAATACCCAGCGCTGTCAATGTCGGACATTTGCGTCGTGTTGTCAGGAGTGTGGCAATAAATCCGTACCACGGTGCTCTGGTGAAAGACGATTGCGCCGCCCGTAACGGGCGTAACGTTTCACGCACCCCGCGTGCCGGGCGGCGCAATACGGCCTGATGCTCTATTTGGTCAGAATCAAATCTCCGACATTGCTGATAAATTTGGAACTCACGCCGCCATACCAGCCCATGTAGCAGTTGTGCCCATGCCCATTGTCATCGTTGAGAATCATGGCAAGTCCCAGATCATGTCCTACCGCAGGCTTGAACGGCGCCAGTCTGGACCATGGAATGGCCAGCACGTAAGTTATGTCGCCATTGGCCGGATTGAGGCGATGGGCGCTCACGATGATGCTTGGCACATTGCCGACGGGGGCTGCGCTATCCGCGGAGGAATTGCAATACGCCTGCGGCCCCTTGGAGCCAACACCCATGCTGTAGTCGTAATAACCGGTCTTATGGGTGAAGGCGCGGTTCGGATCGATTAGAAATTGCAATCCATCGCCCGCCCATAGATTATCGCCGCTCTGGTGGTTATAAAACACCCGATCCGTCACCTTCACACCGACATAGAGATATTTTTTACTCCACAGGAACCGTATTTCTCCGCTAAGGTCCTTGAGACCATGCCAATGCCGCGATTTGGAAAAGGAGACGAATTGGCTTGGCTTATCGATGTGTAGAACCGGGCTTTTGGCCCAGGCCGCCGCATCCAGTTTGCCGTTCAAGGGAATCGGATGCGAAACATAAGGCACGCCGACAAACCCCGCCATCAGACGATGAATAAGAAGGGTTTGGCCCGCCGAATTACGAATGGAGGCCTGTACGCGATAAATGGTTTGCGGCTCCAATCCCGTGATGGCCAGTTCAATTTGCTTGTGGCTGCCGGGCGGAACAGTAATCCGCCCGCTATTTATAGCACCGAAGTAAGCTGTTACAGGAACGGGATGGGTGAAATGAAAATGGCCACCGACCATCGGATATTGTCGTTGAATGGAGACATGCCACAGATACGTCTGTGCCGTAATATCATTGTTGCCGATCAGCAATTTCAACCCTGCGGAGGTGGGATTGGTCCTGGCTTGCGGAATCAGTCGGGCGGTGAGCTGCCCTTTTACCGGGACTCCAAAATACAATTCACCTGCACCATTATTCAGTGACACACTCATACGCGCCTGGCGGGCACTGGTTTGTGCCGGGGCGGTCAGCGTCCAAGTCGCTCCGGAGGCATGCTTGACCATCCAGAACGGCGGAGCCGTAACCGTCACATCATCCGGACTGACACCCGCAGCAAGATTCAGCGCGATTGTGGTGGATCCGCCCTTAACGATGGGGGCCGGCTGCGCGGCCAGGGAAATGGCCGGCGCATCGAGCGTAGCGGGCAGCGTGGTGGCACTGCCGGTATACAGCAGCATCAATGGATAAGCGGCGATGTTCAGGGTTATACCCTTGCCATGGGCATTCAGGCGTGTCATGCTTCCATCAATGTGTATCACCTTTACCGCGTGAACGCCGGGCAACGGTAAAAATTCCGCCTGATGTCCCTTGGCTTTCCAGATGATCTGAAGACAACGGTTTTTGTCATCCTTGAAAAGGGTGTCAACAATTTGATCGGGATAATCTTTCATGTCAACGCATTTTTTAATGCAGATGCCATTGATGAGATTGTAATAGCTCACTGCGGTAAGCTTCGGACAATAATTCCCGTACCGAATATGAAATACGTTGAAGCTGGCTCCGCCCATCGTCTTTCCACCGCCATTGGGATAGAGCAGATCGAACCATGATATATTCGCTCCGCCACTTCCGAAGAACAAAGCGAACTTGCGCACCATGGTCCGGGCGATTCGGCCTGTAGAAAGACCTTCGCTGTTGAGTCCTGTTTCCGTTGACCAGATCGGCTTGGCTGTGCCGGGGTATTTTTGGAAGAACTCATGATATATCTTAAATGTTTCCGGAATGCCGGCGGAACTCAAGTAATCATGGAAATCGTAGGCATCCTGATATTTCTGGAAGCCATTTCTGAAAAATATATCCATCGTGCCACAGGAGGTGCCGACAACTTGAATTTTCGGATCGGCCGCCTTAATGCCTTCATAGACCGCCTTATATCCGGCGATCATGCTGCGGGCCGCAGCATCGTTGGTGGGTCCAGGTTCGTTGCCCAGGCTGACCGCAAACGGGACGCCATAGTTCTTATACTTGTCCACAAATCGCTCTGCACCCATCCGCAGCGCCGTTGCGGTCCATTGCGGATCGTTGCCGTTGTTGGCTTCGCGATTGGGGACACCCATGAGTGCTCCCATGTGGTATTTTTTGCACAAGTCGATCAGCGGCGCCCAGGAATGATACGGCGGTGTAGGATCCCACCCGCTCCACAAGTCCGCGATACGGATGCCCAGACGGTGTGTTAAAATAACATCTTCCGGGATACGCCCATCCCAGTTCCGCTGCGTAAATGGAACCGCGAACGGCGGATATTTATTGGCAACCGCCTTCGGCAAAACGGCGAACATCCAATGCGCCAGAAAAGGTTGGGCCACACCCGGCTCCGCAAGTGATGCGTGAATCTCGTAATACTTGCCCTCCTGAATTGGAACGCCGGTTAAATTTAGAGTGCCGGTGTATGTCCGTTGTCCTCCCGGCAATGGTTGCACCAATTCAATGCCCGCACCGGTATTCACAACCACGGGGCCGCTATTGGTGTGCAGTTGAACATGGATGGGCTTGGAATACGCCGCCCCCCAATAATCGGTAAGCACACAGGCAATCCGCCGCGCTGCGGGGGCCAGCGGATGGGCCGTGTCCACTGTCAGCGTAAACTGCAACTTTTCTTTTGGAAAAAATAACCCGCCGATGGCCTTATCGGAAAACTTCACTGCGGTAACATCGCTGATCGCGGACGGATTGATGGGCACGTACATGGCCTTCAGCGCGTCAATGCTAAATGTGCCAAAGGTCTTATTCATCCATGCGCTGAAGCGCGCCGCAACCGCACCCCGCGGAATCTCAACCAGCTTGGCGAACAGATGCCATGGGCGTTTGCCCGCACAAGATCCTACTTCCACAGTGCGCAAAACGTTCCCGGCGGCATCCAATATCTGCAGGGACAACTCACCGTTGTACGAGTCGTCCGGCGACACCACATTCGATTTCATCGCCGCCTGGACACTCCATTGCCCCGGCCTAACCGGAAACGAATTCAGCGTTACCGACAACGGGTTGAAATGTTCCGCCTGGGTTCTTTCAAGAGTCAAACAGGCCTTGCCTTGAAAAGCGCCCGCTTTGGAAATTGCCACATGTCCCTGAATCGCCCAAGTTGCCGGCGGCTTGGAAAGGTCTTCAAATCCTTCCGTATACGCTTGGACTTTTGCGGACGCAATTGCGGGGGCGGCATTCACAGCCAGCAACAAGCCTGTCAACACAATTATGAAACAATAATTTACCAAGCGCATCATGAGCACCGTCTCCATTACGTCATTTTATTTACGCCAACGCCGGCCAAAGTGAGAATTATCAAGGACAACCCTTATTTTACAACCTTCAGAACAACATTGTTGTAATCTTGATCGTCCACGTTGGTAGTACCCAGGAGAACAATTCTGCTGAAGGATGTTGTCGTGGTATCTGTAAACGCAAACTTCCCTCCGGCCCCTTTGTTCCAATCCTTGGAGGAGAACACCCAGTGCCCGTCCGCGGTCCGGGTAACCTCGAGATGCTCCATGCCGCCACCATCAAGGATGGATGGGATGGTAGCGTCAATGGGTTTGGGAGCCCAGTTCAAGGTGGCGGGGCTTACGAAGTTGGCAACCTTCCCCCATTGCACAGCCCACCCCGCAATGGTGCGACACACGACGAACACATAACCATTGCCGTTGGAATCCAGCAGTTGGAACCCTGCCGAATCCGATCCCATATTGGCCCCACCCCAACCCCACCCCACATCCACGGAAAGAAGCAGTTTCTTCGGATTTTTAACCGCCTTAAATTTATAGGTCAACGTACCATTCGCCGGTGGATTGGCTGGATATCTGGCCACCCATCCCGGATTGTTTTTGGCGACTTTGTATTTGAAGATGTTCCAATTTCCAGCTGGCCGCCAGCCCAAGGCGGCGAAGGTCCGCTTGCTGCCAAAGTTCGTATGAACTATGGTCTTGGCATGACACAGCGCCGGCGCAACACTCAACGTCAGAATAACCATCAGCGTCTTAGACAGATTCGACCTTTTCATTTGTTATCTCCTAATAAAAGTGGAGGCGTAAAACACAGCGCCTCTATTATTAACTATTTATGTTAGGGCCCAAGCCGTAGCTGTCAAGCCAATGATACGGTCCCCATGGCATATGGCACAGGCCTTGAGACCTGCCAGCCGCATTTTAATGTCTCCCCCTATTCATTGCCACGAATCGCCAGGCCGAAAACTGCGGTGATCAGGCATGCACAAACGAGTGCTGCCAGCAATATGTTCAAATTAAGCGTTCGACCCGCGGCGGGTGAATGTTGCGCGGATACGGATTGATCCACGCCGGATGATGGGGCGGGTTTCCACCAGGTACCCTGTTGGGCCGCACCGGAAAGCGTTTTGATGTCCGAGATCACATTGGCAAAAAAGATCACGAAAGAGGCGTGATGAGGCAAATCGGTCCAGGCGGAATTCACCTGGCCGGCCAGCCACAACCAGGTTACATGCGTCAACGGATCATCCCGCTCCGCCAGCCAGGGGTGCCCATTCACCGCCATCAACGAATGCCAAGATCCTCCAAGTCGGGCTTTTATGAGCTTGTATACCTGCACGGTGGAAGGGTTCACCGATCGCAGCACAGCCTCGCGGCTGACAATCATCGGCGATTGCGGGCGTGAAAATGTAATTTGTCCACCGGGTGTAAGATCGGGGCCTGGTGTGTCACCCAGAAGGATGATCGCGCTATTTGCTATTCCGTGCAGGCTGGCCGGACTGAAATGGCGATTATGAATAATCCAGATGCCGGGGGCTGAAATTTCCGCATGCAAATTTATGTTGGGAATAGCCGACAGCAGCCGCAGGAACGCGCGCGGCGGCGTGCCGATGAAATGTGCCGCGACCTGGCGGCTTCCGGTGGAACGCGACAAACTGGTGCGTGCCAGAACATGGCCGGACTGTATCAGTGTGACGGTGACCATCTGGGCGGCGGGCACAGGCGCAATGTCGATTCCGCGGACCAACATTTTTGGCGCTACTGTTCTACGGATATGCTGATGATTCGCCGTGACCAACAACGTACTACCAGTTTTGACATCGGGTGGCTTTGCCTTGATGAAAACGTCCAAAACATTGGAACTACCAGGTAATAAGCGACCGATGGCGGAAATGGCCATGGCGGGGCGGAGCGTTGCCGGTGCCAGGCGTTCATGCCACTGTGGCGAACTTAACGCCATTGCGGACAGCACGGCTGCAATCAGAATCAGCACCCACGGCCAATCGGGGCGATGCCGGATTACGCCTTTGCCGCGGGTAGTCTGCTCCGGCCAGAATTCAAGAATGGTAAAAATGTGTTCCGGAGTTCCGGCTTTGCGCAACAGAAACCATCCACCGATGGCAACCATCGGTGTGAATACCAGAAGCGCGGGATGCAGAAAAATCAAATTCATAAGTCCATCCGTGACCGCGGGTGTATCCATGATACGGGATTCCTCCGCAGCGAGCATCATTGGCGCTGAAGGGCGTGATTCATGGGTGTGCCAATACATCCGAACCAGTGTACCGGGGCACCCCATCCCCTTTTAGCCGCGTGTGCTTGCACCGCGTGTTTTGCGCGGAAAATCCACGGGTGCCCGGAAATATTGCCACGCCCTGATTCATTACCGCGTCGTGGATTGCTGTTGCGCGCAAAGCGCAGAGGAAGCCACCGGCGGGGAACCGGGGGCTTCAGGCGGAAGAGAAATGGGTAATGCGTTTTGGAAAGCGAACGCAGAAGAAGTGTAGCGACAGCGTATGAGCGTGGTATGTGCATAGCGTAAATATTGCTTGAAAGTTTGGTTAGCGTTGCGCAAAGGCCAAAGTGGGCGGGATGGTACGAAACAATTATCCCGCGTGCCAGTTCATTGTGTCGCGGCGAGATTTTTAAATGAGATCAGGTTGATGGTCTTGCGCTCAAGGGCGTTGCGGATTTCCGGATCGCATAAGGTTCGGACTTCAAGCAGGCGTTCATCACGGTAGGTGGAGTCCAAGGCGGTATCCAGGCCGGGGTGGCAGCTTAATTCGGTGATTCCGGGCTGGAGCTGGTCTAAAAGCCGCAGCAGATTGACTACGGAAATATATTCCGGCTGCATTTGCAGATGCTGATCCTGGCCATAAAACGCGCCCAGAAACCGAACGGCGTCACTGTCACCACGCAGCACGACGCCCAAATTGTCCGCAACCTCGCGCATGATGGTCTTCACGGCCAGGCGCTGATGGACATGCTGGTGGGAATCCAGATGCGTTGGATCTTGGCCGGTCCATTGCCTGAACGCGGTAAGCTGTCGCTGAATTTCATCCTTGACGGCGGAAGAATCTTCCAGCGGCACCACGACTTTTGTTTGCACCCATTGGTCGGCGCGGAGGGCCCATTCTCCAAGTTCCAGATGGAGGCCGAGGCTCAATTCCGGATCATCGGCGGCGTATTGCGCGGCTTGAGCCGCCGCCGGCGCGAGCACCATGAGACTGGCACTGGTCAGCACACCATGCCTGCGGCACTGAATAATGCCGCGGTTGGTTGCGTCGCTGTATCCAAAATCATCAGCGTTAATGATGAGCTGTCTGGGGGCCGCACCATGCGGCGCGGCGACCGGGGACTTCAACATCCGATTTGATCCATGACATTTTTTAATACTTTTTCCGCCGCAAAATATTGTTCCGCGATTTCCCGTGCCGCCCGGCAATGGCCCACATAATTCGATTCAATCGCATCAACGGCGCTTAGGATATCATCCATGGTCTGAAAAGAAAATAGCCCCTGCCCGGTGGGCAGATGATTGCTGAATCCCGTTTCCTGATTAATCACCGGCCTTCCCGCCGCCAGATAACAGGCGCTGCGATCGCTGAACCAGCCGCTCTTGAGGCGAATATTCTGATCCTTGGCCACGGAAAATTCACCACGTGATTGCCGGATGTACTGGTTGTAGCGCTGCATGTCCCGCGAGATATGTACCGGATCCACCAGGTGCCAGCTATTGGATTCCAGCAGTGTCCGCGTCGCGGCATCCACACCGGCGGCCAATTCAAATGCAACGCGCCGGTGTTGTGGCAAATCAAGACATTTCAGAAATTCACGATCCTTGGACCAGTAATAGGTTTCACCCTGATAGACAATATCGCGGCCCGTATTTTTCCATGTCGCGATGGTGTTGTACGCCGCATCGGACCGCGGCGGCAGCGGTTCCCACATATCCAGCAGCACGGGTTGGCGCGTGGGCCGCCATGTGTAACGGCCGACGGGCAGGCGGCAATCGGGGAAACCGAGATTTTCGCCATAGGTAAAGTGGTGCGTATATGAATCAAGCACCGCGATGGCAGCGCTGTTACCCTGCGCGATTTGAATTTGTGTCACCACCGGATCAGTTTCCAGATATACCCGCACGGGGCACCGTCGATGCTCCTGGCGCAATTCCTGCGCTCCGGTGACATTGATCATCACATCCGCAGTCTGATACAACTCGGCGATTTGGGCTTCGGACATGCCATAGCATTTTCCGCCTTCATAATGTCCGCGAAAGGCCCAGCGATCGGCCAGCCCGTGCGCCTGGAGAATCGGCGCGACGGCATTGATATTCGCGTCGGCATCGGGTGAACTGTCGCGCAAATTGGGATTGTAAATCCAGCGTGCCGAATCCTCCACATAATAGGGGTCATAACCGAGCTTGCGCAGGCCCAGCATAAAATGCAGAAACTGATAGGTAACGCCGGCGAGCGGATACCAGAATAGAATTCCAAAGATGATGATTCTGGGTTTGGATTTTTCAGGCAACGTCCATCTCCTTGTCCCGCAAGGTGCGAATGACACGGGCGGGATTTCCCGCGGCAATGCAGAAGTCCGGAATATCCTGATCCACCACCGATCGCGCGCCGATGATGCTCCCATCGCCGATGCGCACGCCGGGTAATATACAGCAGTCAAAACCTATCCATACGTTATTGCCGATGGTAACCGGGCGTGGCCGCACCGGAGCGAAAATCCCGGAATGGCGGTTGGCGGCGAATGTTTCCAAAAGTCGCCGCCGCGATGGTACGTCAATCGGTGCGCGAAAATTATCCATAATGACAACATTCCATGATAGCAGGCAATGCGTTCCGATTGTGACCTGTTGATCGCTGATCAGCCAGAGGCCATTGAGCAGCGTATACGCTCCCACCTGAAATATGGCATCAGGGCCCATATCAAACATGCAACCGATATAAGCTGCGCTGTTGGTGCCCAATATCATCCCCAACTCCCGGCGGCTGCGATAGAGGCGAAAGCTGTACGTGGTTTCAACATGAGCGCCATCACACACTTGCACATTTTCCGGAATGGTTCCGCCGTACCAATCGCCGGCAATTTGATGCGCCGTCATAGCGTCTCCACCACGCGTGCGGGATTGCCAAGCACTCTGGTGCCCGCGGGAACATCATGGGTAACCACGCTGCCGGGGCCGATCCAGGCTCCCCGACCGATATGCACGCCCTTGAAAACCGTGGCATTCGGGCCGATCCACACATCATCTTCTATCACCACGCCGAGGGTTTGCACCGGCGGACGGGGGATTCCATGCCCAGCCGGTGAACACGCGACGGCGTCGGCGATGCGCAGGGCCGGAGCAATGGGATGAAAATCACTGTCGGCAATGACGGCGTTCCATCCAATAAGCACATAATTACCAATGGAAATGGATAACTCGCACATCAGCACCGCACTGGTAAAGCAACAAAAATTGCCGATGGTCATGCGTCCGGTCGGACCAACGGAAAACTGCACGCCATCCATTGTGGCGTTATCACCAATGACCAGAGCGTCGGCGAATTGCCCACGAAAGCGGCGGAACGCCGCGCTGCCGATGATGCGTGTGTTGGTTCCCGCCCGCACGCCCGTGGGCAACGGTCCACCATCCCATATTGCGGTTGCACCTTCGAATTCGGTACTCAAGTGGCCTCCCCGGCTGGACGATGCGGCTCGCTCTGCAATTCATAGAGGTGGCGATAAAGTCCTTCCTTCTCCATGAGTTGATCGTGCGTGCCGATCTCAAGGAGTTGGCCGTCCCGCAATACAACAATCTGATCCACATGGCGGACGGTATGCAGATGGTGCGCGATGATAATCGTGGTGCGGCCCGCCATCAGTCGCTTGAGCGTGGCCAGCAGATCCGATTCCGTCTGTGCGTCCAGACCGGTGGTAGGCTCATCAAGCACAATGATCCGCGCATCTTTCAGGAACGCCCGCGCCAGCGAGATCCTCTGCCGCTGCCCGCCGGAAAGCATGACGCCACGCTCGCCGATCGGCGTATTAAAACCTTTCGGCAAAGCCTGTATAAAATCCCAGGCCCCGGCAGCGCGGGTGGCGGCGTGAATTTGTTCAAGAGTCGCATCCGGACGGGAATATGCGATATTTTCCTGAATGCTGACATCAAAAAGCACCGGCTCCTGCGGAACAATGGCGATCTGCCGGCGCAGGGACTCCAAGGTTATATCGCGTAAAGCGACCCCATCGAGCAAAATCCGCCCATCCACGGGGTCATAGAAACGGACAATCAGACTGGCGAGAGTTGTTTTGCCCGCCCCGGACGGCCCGACCATGGCCACCGACGATCCGGCCGGGATATTCAATTGCACATCACGCAGTACCTGTTGATCCGCGCGGTAACCAAAACTGACATGATCGAATTCAATGTGTCCGGCCACGGGCGTTTTTATTGCGTGCGCCGATGGCAAATCGCACAGGGTGGATTTTTTATCGAGAATCTCAAAGACTCTGTGCGCCCCGGCCACCGAACCTTGAATGGAAGACGCGGTGTATGAAAGCGTTTCCAGCGGCTTAAATAAAAGTGCCGTATACCCAACCATCAGCACAATATCACCCGGCGATAATTCCCCATGCAGCACCCGCCGCGCGGTCATCCAAATCACCACGGCCGTGCCACATGCGAATAATACCGCCACTCCGCTTTGACTGGCGGTTTGTAGGACCGTCAGGCGCAGATTGGCTTTCAGGCTTTCCCTGGCCTGATTGGCAAAACGATTGGATTCATGCTTTTCCCGGCCAAACGCCTGCACCGCGCGAATGCCGCCGAGGGTTTGTTCCACACGGGTGCTCACGCGGCTTTCATTTTCATGGACGCGGGTGGATAACTCTGTCGTCGGTTTTTCCAAGCCGCGCACCAGCACCAGCAGCAGACAGCCGATCACCAGCGCCACCACGGCAATGCTCCAGTCCTGCCCGACCATTACCACCGCAATGCCCACCAGTGTGACCGCGGACGCGATGCCCGGGACCAGTCCTTCATTAAACAGCGATTGCACCGAATAGGTATCCCATGTAATGCGATACAGGGAATCCCCCACCGTCGTCGCATCATGAAAACTCAATGGCAGGTGTTGAATATGTTCAAAGACCCGGCATCGCAATTTGAATACCATGCGCAAGCCCGATGAGATCAACAACCAGGTACTTAGCACGCTGATGGCCGCGCCGCCCAGACTGATCAGCAGTAGCGCAATACATAACAATATG
Source organism: Planctomycetota bacterium (assembly GCA_021809365.1). The sequence goes on from JAKBAC010000022.1 coordinate 21,727, forward strand.
ATCAGCCCCAGTTTATTGTCACCAAGCGGCGTGATCTGGGCCACGAATTTCTGGGCGACGACCAGAAATTCCGGGGGCGATTTGGTTGTGGCGACGGTATTCATGATAAATTTCAGCGGCCAGGGCTGCAAAAGCCCCAGCACCGATCCGAACAGCATCAGAGCCATGCCCAATCCACTATTCCACAGTTCACCTGCCATACACAGCGCCAGTAATCGGGCCGCGGTCCGAAAAGCACCTGGGCGAGTGGCGGGGGCGGAATTTGCGGGTTGGTTCATGACTGTTCCCTGACTTCCCATTCACTGGGCCGTGGGTGGTGAATATACTTGAACACCACCGCCAGGGCCGCACCGGCGTCCATGGATACGCGAAGCGTCAGCAGACCCGCGACAATCAGCATCGGAATTGCGCCGGGCCAACTGCGGGCGAATAGATCAAACAGGCCCAGCCCAACCAATAAAAACAGAACGACCTGGATCACGCGGGGAAATGTCGGCCAGGATCGCAGGCGTACCAATTGCCGTCCGCCGCCATGCTCTTCAATGGCCATCCTCATTTGCAGGCCGCCGAAGGTGCCGCTGCGGCAGAATAAATCCCAGCGGTCAAAATCCCCGCCGCGCTGCACGCACAGCCCTTCTTGTTTGAGAAACAATTCCAAATCCCTCAGGCGGTCTTCCATACTGCGCCACTGTTCGCTCCACAGGACGAATTCGCGCGGCACAGGCATATCCAGTCCGCTGGGAAAACGCATTCGCCACGGTGTAAGGCCGCGCGACAGCCGCCCGCGCAAGCGAGCCACCGGCTGAATCATGTAGCACCACATGGTCAGCATCCGCAGTTTGAATATGGCTCGCCGGGTGCGCGGAATTTCATCAAATCGGCAATACGATGCGCCGATAATCGCCTGCGTGATTGTAGCCGCCAGCATCGCCAGCAGCATGGCTCCAAGCACCACCGGATGCCAGTAAAAGCCCACCATCAGCATGACGCTCAATGCCAGAACGCCCAGATACCATTCCGGTGTCATCGCCAATGACATCAAAATTCCCGGCGATCCATGATAGACCGACTGGAATAGCGCGCTACCCCATGAACCATGATAAATTCTCCGGCGGCCCCAGTTGAGGAATTGCCAAAGTCCGCGGCCATAAAGCCGCCCATGCCATGCAATATGGCCAAAGGCGTTGTACTTCTCCGGCCATTTGCGCTCCAGCATGGCTTCGGCCTTGCCATAATTGATCTGTTGTCGCCAATACGCCCGCAGTGAATTGCGGCGTTTATGCCAGACCACCGCCGCCGGGCTGAAACCCAATCGCCAGCCATGTGCCTGCAGACGCCAACACGCATCGACATCATCCCCGGCGATGCGGAACTGCGGATCGAATCCTCCCACCGATCGCAACACCCGCGTAAGAAAGGCCAAATTGCAGCCCGGAATGTGTTCCGCCTCAGTATCGCTTAGCAGCACCTGAATCGGCCCGCCGGGAGAATGCGCCACGGCATCCGCAATATCCGCATCGCCTGGCGGGGCGATGTTGGGGCCACCCACCGCGGCGAATTTTCCGCTACGAAAAGTCTCAACCAGATATTGCAGCCAGTAGGCCGTTGGACAGGCATCATCGTCCAGGTAGACGATAATGTCGCCCGTGGCCGCCTCCAGTCCCAGATTGCGGGCATTGCTTAATCCCTTGTTGACCGACTGTACCAGTTTCACCGGATATTCCCGCACGATTTCCGGCAAGGCATCGGTGGAACCATCATCAACCACAATGACTTCATAGTCCGGATAGCGCAATTGGCCCACACCCTCAAGGCAGAAGCGAATCGTGCGGCTGCCGTTATAGCTGCAAATAACAACCGACACCTTCGGCCATTTGGACTCGGGACTGAAAGGGGCCTTGGAAAACGCTTCCGCCGCCGCCGCCAGTGACGGCTTGGGTTCCCGTTCCCGTGTGGTCAGGCCGAAGGCCCAACCGGTAATATCATTGCCGCCGCGATACCATTCATCGGTCCATGCAAACAGAAAAGTCCCCGCGCAGCCGCTCTTGAACAGGCAGCGAATCTGCCAGCCCAGCGTGACCGCCTGCTCACATTCCCCCTTGGATATGCTGTCCAGACCTATTTCCGCCAGTAACAGCGGCTTATCACCGGCGATGTTATGCAAGCGGCTGATGTAGCTGCGAAGTTGCTCCTTGGATTCCAGATACACGTTCATTGCCATGAAATCCAGAAATGGCAGGTACAGATATTCCGTGGTGGGATAATTCACATAGGTAACCAGGGCACCGGGGTCTGCTTCCTTGGCCACCGTGTAGAGCCGTTTAAGAAAGCGCTCAATTCGCCGATGGCCATACCAGCGGACAATGGGGGCCGGAATTTCATTGCCGATGGCAAAGGCCAGCACCGCTGGATGTCCGGCACATGCTTCCACATTTCCGCGGACTTTTTCAACGATGGATTCGCGCATGCGCGGATTATCCAGAAATGCCAGGTGCTGTTCCCATGGCAAGCCCACCAGCACAAATAGTCCATATCGCTGCGCCGTATCCAATAACCACCGGGGTGGCGCGGTGTAAACGCGCACCGCGTTGATACCATTTTCCGCCATCATGGCAAAATCAATATCCACCTGTTGGCGGGTGTGATATTCCGAGCCGTCCGACTCGGGCTTAAATGGACCGTACGTGACGCCCTTGATAAAAAAGGGTTCGTCACCGAGATATAGAAATTTTCCATGAACCGCTAACCGCAGCGCGGAAGCCGGGGAATAAATCACCGGTGACGGCGTTACTATTAAAGGGTTTGCGGTTTGCGTCATTTTCCAATTACTCCAATCTCCATCCCGTCAACGTCCAAAGTCGGCATTATATCCATATTTTCAGATCAGAGCATTCCCGGCGACGTGCAAAAAGAAAGAGGGGTGTGGCAATACATCCGGGCAGTGTACCGGGGCACCCCATCCCCTTTTAGCCGCGTGTGCTTGCACCGCGTGTTTTGCGCGGAAAATCCACGGGTGCCTGGCAATATTGCCACGCCCAGAAAAAGGCTGGTGCGTGACACTTCACGCGAATATGGTTGTATTGCTCCACGAGCACAATACTCCCGGAGCGCCGTCACGGCAATGCGGTGCCGTGGGGTTTCGCAGGGAGCGTAACGGCACCGGGTTATCACCACGGTGCTCGGGGGATCGTGCTCGGAGCACCGTCATGGCAATGCGGTGCCGTTGGGTTTCGCAGGGAGCGTAACGGCACCTGATTATCACCACGGTGCTCTGTGGGGAGACTATTACGGGGTCCGCAGGCCGCGAAAAGTGCCACGCATCCAAATAAGGCCCATGCGCTTGCGCAACGGCCAGATAATCAGACGCCCCAATAACCGTTCAACCATAGGATCATTTGCCTACGGGCATGAACAGTGCAATGAGTTTGATGGTTTTCCAGTGACCATGTTCTTTGACCTGAATCATGGTTGGCAGCAGCACATTATCCTGCACATTTTCCTTCCCCTTCACTCGGATCGTCAGGCCGACATACGGTGCCAGCGGTTTGGGATTCACATCCAACGTCCAGGCGTGGTGTCCCACTAAGATGCCGGCTGGTGCGCCTGACAGCAGACATTTTCTACCGCAGACCTTACCGTGGCCCCGCCCCGTGGCCCCCGCCGAGGAATAGCAGTTCAAGTCCAGTAGCTGACCCGTTACGGTGACGGGCTTGAGTGCCGCCGCCGCGAAGGCGCTGACGGACATGGCACTGACCGCCAATAGCCCGACAATACTTGATACGATTGTGCGATTCATAACGCAACTCCAAAAAAAACAACACTGTTGCGGCCCGCCGGTGACCACCACCAGCTTGACCGGAACATTTCACCAGAATGAAAGTCTCATCCACCCTGCCCGACTTTTCGCGGCACACGCCGTCAAGCCGCCATATTATAGCACCCCCGCCCGCCACCTGGCGCAAATCTCGTCGGGTACTCTGTCACGACAAACTCATATATTTACATAGCTCTACGTGCCCTGTGCCCCCCGTCATGTTCTCCCACGGCGGACATGCCTCACGGCGGCTCAATGCCGCCGGCTATGTGCCACGTTGCTCGTGTTGTTCGTTGTTCAGGCCGCGGAAATATTTCAGGGCACCCGTGGCGGCGACTGTTGCCGCAGAGCAGAGAACAGTAGAAAGTTGAGCAGTGACATTTATTGCCACGCCCGTTGCTCGATGTTTAACATCGTCCCTTGGTTTTCCACCGTAACCATTGATCCATGGCTCAATCCTCCTCCAAATCCGTATCCATCATGGGCGTGGCCCGGTCAACCGCCGGGACGGGCTGGGACGCTTTGATGGATTCCCAATCTTCCATGGTGATCATGACTTCGCTGGCCTGACTGCCCTTATACGCACCCACAATTCCGGCCGCGCGCATCTGGTCAATGAGCCGACTGGCCCGGGAATACCCGATTGTCAGGCGGCGCTGCAGCAGACTCACGGAGCCGCGGCGCGTTTCAATGATGCACTTAACCGCTTCATCAAACAGCGGATCTTTTTCCGCGTCGGTGAGGCTGGTCGGTGCGCCGATCTGCATGAGTTCCGGATGGAACTCCGGCTGCGCAATTTCCTTGAGAAATGAGCAGATACCCTTAATCTCGGCATCTTCCACAAACGCTCCCTGCCCCCGCAATAGCGCGCCGCCATTGGGTTTGAGCACCAGCATGTCGCCCTGGCCCAGAAGCAGTTCGCCGCCGGATTGATCCAGCATGATGCGCGAATCCAGCCGCGAGCGGACCTGAAAGCAGATTCTTCCGGGCATATTGGACTTGATTAAACCGGTGACCACCTGCGCTTCGGGCCGCTGGGTGGCCAATATAAGGTGGATGCCGACGGCACGGGCTTTCTGGGCGATACGGACAATATGCCCTTCCACTTCCTTGCTGGTCATCATCAGATCCGCCAACTCATCAATGATGATGACAATGTAGGGGAGGTGGAATGGGATGCGGGCTTCTTCCTCCGGATTGCTGGGTTGGAAGCGCTCAATAATCTGTTCGCGCGACAATTGGTTGAACTGCTTGATGTGCCGCACGCCCGCTTCGGAGAGTGTTTCATAACGCTCATCCATTTTTTGTGTGGCCCATTCCAGCACGCTTTCAGCCTTGGCCATATCGTCGATGATGGGAGCCATGAGATGGGGAATCTGCCGGTAGTCCTGCATTTCCACCATTTTGGGATCCACCATGATCATCTTGACGTGATCGGGCCGCTGCGTGAGCAGCAAGGTCATGATAATGGAATTGATGCACACGGATTTGCCCGACCCGGTGGTGCCCGCGATCAGCAGGTGGGGCATTTTGGCTAAATCCTCCACCAGCGGATTACCCGAGGCGTCTTTTCCCAGGCACATGGGAAGCGCCATTTTAGATATGTCTTCATGTGCCAGTTGCATGAGTTCCTTGAGGCGGACTTTTTCCTTGTCCATGTTGGGAACTTCAATGCCCATGGTGGATTTGCCGGGGATATTATCAATGCAGCGGACGGGCGGGCTTTTCAGCGCCCGGGCAATATCTTTGAATAACGCGCCCACCTGCGAGCTTTTGATGCCGGGAGCCAATTCTACTTCATACATGGTCACCACCGGGCCGGTATCGATCGCCACAACCTTGCCATCAATGTTGAAACTGTTCAGGCACGCCTCCAGCACTTTGGCGTTCTGCCGGACGGCTTCTTCCTGTCCTTCCGTATTAGCGGGTTCCGCATCTTCCAGCAGATCCAATCCCGGCAGGCGATAGTTTCCCAGGTCCTGCTTCTGTACCGGCGGAGTCTTAAAAGGCAAAAGCATTTCCGCGACCACAGGTTTGGGCCGACGGACCACGACGGGCGCGGGTTCTTCAGCAGGCTCTGAAATCACGGGTGATGGGCTGTCGCTGTTTGTTTGCGCATCTGCGCCGGCGGGCGACACGGCATCGGCCTTTTGAGTTGCCGGCCCAAGAGACGACGGTGCCGGTGCGAACTTGGACAGCGTGGGGCGCAGGTTTGCTTTTCCCCGCGCGGCTTTTTCGGGCTTGCGGGAAAAGATTGCCTTGATCAGGGATCCCAGCATTCCCACCAATCCCGTCGCCGCGACGGAGGCGGCCTCACCCGCAGTATCGACTATTTTTTCATGCGGTACTTTTTTCCAGGCGCGCACAATCCACAACAAGAGCGCCATGACCAGCTCATCCGCCGCCAGAAGCAGCCCGACAATCAGACCTATCAGTAAAATAAGCGTGGAGCCGACACGCGATACGTGCAACTTGAGAAAGTGTCCCACGGCGGCCCCCAGAATTCCGCCCGGTCCCGCGGGCAGATTGTGTCCCCAACCCAGCAGATTGGCCAAACCGCTGGCCACCACCAGCAGCAGCGCCCCGCCTATGAGGCGAAAGGCCATTTGTGTGAGATTACCGCCCACACTCCACACCACCAGGAATGCCGCGAGCATCGCCAGGGCCACCCACGCTCCCGGCCCCAGATTATTCATAAACAGATACGCGATTGTGGCACCGATCGGACCGCACCAGTTCTGTACCGGCACCGCTTGCGTGTGATACACCGGCGAGCTTGCCAGCATGGTGGGATCCGAGGGATGAAAAGAGGCCACCGCCAGCGTCAGAAACAGCCAGATCGCCCATCCCAGCGGAACAAGGCATAAACGGAGCACACGATAATGTCGCGGCGCGGATTGCGTTGCCATGATCAACCTCGACTTCCAATGTCTTCCAGCCTGTTTTGCAACAAGCCCCTTCACCCCCGCCATCCAACGCGGGGTTCAACATATATTCTACCGTGAATCATGGCGTAAACCAGCCTGATGCAAGCATAGCGGGCCACCCACAGGAACGCATGGGTGTCCAGCATGACTCTCAAGACTCAAAGCTCTCCAATATCTCACGGGGAAGCGGAGCATTGAAGTCGTCGGCGACTTCAATTAGGCCCTTGGCTGATCCCAACTTACGTTTGCAGTGCGGACGATGCAGAGGGGTTAACCGCGCCACCGGTTTTCCCGCGCGCGAAATGACCACATCTTCGCCGACTGCCATCCGCCGCAAAAGGCGTGAGAGATGCGTCTTGGCCTGATGACAAGTGCCCCGTTGTTCGTCGCTCGTTACTCGTTGAGCGCAGCGTTTCGTTGAAGCGCGTCGTTCCCTCGTCTTATCTTTGTGTCGTTGTGTCGTTGTGTCGTTGTGGTAAATACCGTCGTCGTCGTCGCCGCAGCGACAGCTCAATTCTCTACTGCTCGCCTGCTCTACGTTCCTCCGCTCCCGGCAAACGACAGCAATTCTCCAGGCCAGCCTTATGTGCTCTACCGCTCAACTCTCTGCTGTTCTCCTGCTCCAGCCGCCGCAGCGGCTACCCCTCCGTTACCTCGTGGTTAATTCCGTCGCCGTCGTCGTCCCCTTTGCGCTCTTACGCCGCTTTGCGGTTACCTCCCCGTCTCTTAGTGTTTTAGTGTCGTTGTGGTGAATATCGTCGTCATATCCTCCGCTCACCTCCGCTACCTCGTGGTAAATATGGTGCTGCTCTCTGGCCTGGTAGCGCCCGGACAATAACTGTCCGCATGGGGTGGTAAACATATCCGTATTGAACGTTCGGGTGTTCCGAATGCCGACTTGTTTTAGTGAAGGGAAATGTATGCAGTCGATGCCGATACCGGCCTGCCTACGGACAGCGGAATTTGCACGGTCCCTTATCAAATAAACATTGAGGAAACAATGAACGCCGAAAACAACATGATAGATCTCACGCTCGAACAGATAGCTGCTTGGACGGACGGTAGCGCCAAGGGCAAGGACCAGTCTATTGCGTCGCGCGGTTAATGATTGGCATGTCCGGCAACCACAAATTGCAGGCTACCTATGCCCACCGGTCCGCTTTGGATACAGTGTAAGCCTTCTTCGCTGAACAGGGCGATAAGTTCCGATAGTTCGACGCTCCCGTGGCGCGGCCGACGAAAGTGGTCCAGTAAACTCGGGTGCTTCAAGCTGCTGACGCCGAAATCAACCGCCAGTATGCGCCCACCGGGCTTAAGGACTCGCCCTGCTTCCCGGGCGCATTGCCGCCGCGAGCCTCGCGGCAGATGGTGAAGCATGATTGTGGTCAATACCGTGTTGAACTGCCCGTCAGCAAACGGCAGGTCTTGAGCAAACGCCTTCAGGAACGTAACATCGGTGTTCGCCCTCGCGGCTTTCCGGTAAGCACGAGAGAGCATTTCCGGTGATGCGTCGATTCCGTATACGCGGCCGGTTGTGCCGACTCGGCGCTTGGCCGCAAGCGCCAGAGTCCCGGTGCCACAACCAACATCCAGAATACTTTGTCCGGGTTCCAGGCCCGCCAATTCAAGAATTTGCTCCCGCAGAGCCCCCTCCCGCCCCAGAGTCACCAGCCAGAGCAGCCAGTCATATCGCGTCGCACCATGGAACACTAGTCCGCCACCTGCCGGTGGTTTGTTCGGAACTGTCAGATTCACCATATCCGTATCCTTTCATCCGTATTCGTATACCTCGTCCGTTAATGGACGATATGTATTTTAATGGACACTGCGCCCGTAGTCAAGCCGGCTGGGTTCCAATGGGGGGCGATTTGTTTCGGTTGTGCCGCTATTACAACGCCGCGCGGAAAAAATTCCGCGCCTGCCGGGGCGGCGGTTGTGTGGTAGGGATGGATGTTCCATAATACGCTCAATTGCCCGGCGCGGAGCAGCCGCGCAGCGTAACGCCGTAGGGTTTTTAAGATGTCGAAGATATCAAAAGACCGCCGCATCGCCCGAACCCGTTCTTCGCTTAACCATGCGCTGCTTTCGTTGATTCTGGAAAAGGGATACGAGGCGATTACCGTTGAGGATTTATGCGCCCGGGCCAATATCGGCAGGTCAACATTTTATATGCACTTTTCCGATAAAGATGATCTCCACCGCAGCGGTCTGGAGCACTTGCGGGCCGTGCTTGAGACGGGCCGCGACTCCAGCGCTAATCCGGAGGACGGCCATGGTTTTCTCAAATTCAGCCTCCCTATGTTCGAGCATGCCCGTGAGCACATAAATATGTACAAAGCTTTGGCGGGTAATCGCGGCGGTGCTGCGGCATTGGATGCAATCCGCTCCATGTTGTCAGACATGGTGCGTGCCGAACTTTCCGCCGACATGGGGCGCTTCGGTACAGCCGATATACCCCGGAATCTTATGATTCAATATATTGTAGGTGCCTATATGGCAATTCTAACAAGCTGGCTGGATGAAGGCGCAAAGCTGCCCCCCACACGGATAGATGCGGTATTTCGCTCTCTGGTGTTGCACGGCATTGCCTCGGGAACGCCGGCCCTGTTGCCAAACACTATGAGAAATCCGTCTCCACAGACCCCGGCGCGTCAAGGGAACCGGCACAAATCCCTCGCTATTTCAGTGAAGAAGAGCAACGCACACGCTTGATAGCATCCCAAAATTGCCAAATGTGCAATCATTTTTCTTGCAAAATGCCAAGTTGCGCTCGGTAGTCCCTTATTGCGCCTGTTTTTCACGGAAATTGCATGGCTAAGAGCGTTTTTCACAGCGATACCGGTGCCCGCACCGAATGCCCATGCGCGGATGTCCCCATCCTCGGTGCCTTTACAGAGCCACTGGCGGGGTTCGCTCGTCTCGAAAGTTAACAGCGACAGCCGCCCATTAGATGCGGGGTTTACGGCGGGCCGCGGCCCTGCGGATCGGGTTGTTGCACCTTTGCGTGGCCTTCCGGGCGGTAGTGCCCACAGGCTTCGCCCGACAGGTTTATCGAATTTACACAGGGCGCTGACGCCTGCCTGCCGCGACGAGAACTTAGGGGTTGGCCGGTAACGCAGGCGTCCCGCTTGCCTGGTGCCGACAAATTTGTGAAGTATCCGCCGAGCGGACAATAACTGTCCGCATCACGAGGTAGCATGAAATCTGACCGGTGCAGCCTCGGTGGTGGCACCAAAAGGAAATTTTAGAAAGGGAAGTTATGAAAATCCATGTTTTCACCCGTCAGGAAATCGAAACCGGCATTCAGATGAAGCCCGCGTATGCCGTCGTTTCAATCCGCAATTCGGGCGAGCCGCGGGCCAAAGTCAAAAAGCAGCCTGGACTGCGGGATGTACTGTACCTTTCGTTCAGCGGTATCGACCCAGCGCACGGCACCCGACTGCAGCGAAGAATCAAATATTTTACGCCGGCCCAGGCGGATAAGATTTGCGAATTCGTCCAGCAGCACAAGGCCGATGTCGGTGCCTTCGTAGTTCACTGTGAAAAGGGCACATCCCGCAGCCCCGCGGTAGCCGCCGCGATCAGCGAAGCGCTGGGGCTGGACGCGAAGCGATTCTGGCGAAAGTACACACCGAGCGACTATATCTTCAAAGTGCTATCAGAGGCCTTCGCACGTTCTGCCGCAGCGCAATGCAAAAAGAATAAAACGATATAGCCTTGTTTTTATACTTAGGCATCGCGAAGAAATAACGTGAGCAATTATGGCGCAGGAATTTTGACCGCCGGCAAGGCGCTCGCGAGGCGCATATCCGCATGGATTCTGTAACGAGCGGGCAACGCCGCCGGCGGCCA
>JAKBAC010000023.1 GCA_021809365.1 Planctomycetota bacterium
TACCGTCCCGATTGCTACCGGCTGGAACGATTACTTTGCCGGGCGGGTATTTCCCCGCTGAAAACTAACGCCTTGTCACGGCGCACCGTTGCTCGTTGCTTGTTACAACAAGGCCCCGCGCCCCCATTCTAACTCCTATCTCCTAACTCCTGAATACTTGGCCAACTCCTAACTCCTCAATGCTGGCAACACCACCGCGTTGCAGAATCGGTCACAGGCCCGTCACGCTCGTAGTTGCCGCCGGGCATACCGCACTTGACCTCGCCCCTCCCTGGCCATAGTGATGCATGGCAGGACGGATTACCGGAGCAACCAGGAGCGGCGGTGCAGAAACATGTCCAACACCGGGCCAACCGGCTGTAAAAATAAAATGGCAACCGTGGCCGGTGGAATTGGAATCGCCAGCCGATGCAGCAGCGCGGCGGCAATTCCCGCGAGCACCAGAAATACTCTGCGCGCCATCGGTTCAATGGGTAGTGTACCCGGCAACGCCAGAAGAAACACCGACGCGAAAAGAAAATCGGCGCTGCCCATTTCATAGAATAAAAGCGTCATGGCCCGCTCCGGCGGCAAATACCATAATCCGCCCAAACTCTGCCAGAATTCATGATGCAACACATGCCCGGACAGCGGTCCAAATACCAGCCCCGCTAATACCGACACCAGAAATAATCCCCAGGCACCGGGCGGAAGAATATTCCGGTACGATAGAAAAAGCCCCGCCAGTATGATTGCGAAAATGCCAACCGTTCCAATAAGCCCCGGAACCCCGCCCATTAATAATGCCGGCGGCGAGGGCAAATTTATCGCGAACATTGTGCGCAATGCCCGCCCGGCGCGCCGGCCCGATGGATTTGGCGCAATTTTTCTTTCCGTCTGTTGAATCACCTGTTCGGGTCGCGGTAATGAAACCGCATCCACCCCGGCAACAGGCGAGCGCTTCGGCCACGTGTATCGATGGGTCGCGATGGAATGATGAATATCACCGATCGCAAGCCGATCCAGTACCAGCACGGGCCATCGGCCCGGCAATGGCAGCATGGCCGATAGCGCCAATGGAGCCAGCAGCGCGATTTGAAATCGCTGCCGCCCGGGTAAGCCGGCGATCCAGATTAACAGCGTGACACACACGCCCGCGGCCAAAGCCCACAAGTATGGAACCAGCGGGGCCGTCAAACTGGCCGCGATCATCGCGTACGTCAGCGTATGATTCCAGGTCAGCAGGCGACCGCGTGTCGTATAGCGCGCCAGAAAAAAGTGCGTGGCGGCGGCGGCCACCAGCGTCGCCAGGATGATCAGCGCGGCCCGGAATCCAAATACCACGATTCCCCATAACAGCGGCAGCAACAGGGACAGACCGATGGTCTGGTAAAATTCCCGCCGCGCCACCGGCCACACAAGAAATGGACTTTCATGGCTTGCCACGGAAGTCATCTGGTTTCCCGCGTCTCCAACTCCCCTAAGCGCATGGCTGGAATTCGACGTCATGATCGCCCTCCGGAAACCAAAGCTGAATCCTGGTTCGTATGTTTCATTCCGCGGATGGTGACCGCCAGAGGCAGGCGGGATGGGCACACATAGCTGCACAGTCCACATTCGATACATGCGTCGGCTTCATGCGCCGCCACCGCCGACAGGCAGTCCATGATACGCACTTGCGCCATCAATCCGGCGGGATTCAATCCCGATGGACAGGCGTTGACACACCAGCCGCAACGGATGCAGTCCACCGCCATTTCCAACGCGGGTGGCGGACGAAGGGATATCATCTGCATCCATGGCTCAAGCACAGTGGCTGCGGGGTCCACAAGTTTTCCAGCCATCATTCCATTGATGATGCACTGCCGCGAGTCACAATGGATACCGGCGTCGGTAAGTATTTTTGCCAGGGGCTGTCCCAGTGGAGCCGCGATAACACAAGGCCGCATATTGTGCGTGAATACTTCAATGGGATGCCAGTCCGGACATCGGCCCGTGTCCAGCCAATATCCCAGCGTCCAGCAGGTAATGGGATCCAGCAGAATAACGCCATGCCGGGCAGGCGATTCCCCCGGCTGTAATTTCAACCCCAGCAACGCCCGTAAGAGAATGGTCGGATGCCCCTGCGGATAACGATTGACCAGCGGACGAATCCGCCATTTATTTTTTTTGGCGCTGGCGCGCCATTGATAACGGAGGTTGTATTCGTTGCGGGCAATGGCCACCCGTGCCTGCGCAGCGGGAAAGCATTGACATACCCGTTGCAGTGCGGCCACCATCCGCGGCAACTCGAATTCACTTAGAAGCGAGGACATAATTGATTCCGGCTGGGGTGGAATCAAGTTAAGAATGATGTATCGGGCTTCTTCCCCGGCAATACGGAGTTGCTCCGATAAGGACGGAGTCCAGATATCATTGCGGCTGAAATTCAATCGGTGCGCCAGTTCGCAAAGTTGCGTTGCCGATTGCGGCGCATCGGCGGGCGGCGTGGCCGCGATGGGATCGACGGCGGGCCAAAGCGGCGCGTCCCATGCCGGCGGTCCGAAATACAGGCCGCCGGGCACACGGTGGGATCGCAATGACATCTTTCCATTAAGCATGACGGTTCCCGGTTGGCACGCCTAATAAAAAAGGGCCGGTACCCGTGCTCTGCGACAGAGCGCCATCCCGGCCCTTGTGGTTTGAATGTCCAAGTATTCCAAGAATCAGTGGCCGACGATTTCGGACTTCATGGGCATTAACAGGCCCAGCAACTCGGATTGGGCGAGTTCGGGCACCTTTTCCTGTTTCAGAGTTGCCCCGAGGTCCTGCATGAACGCACTCCACTGGGCGTCGGTGATATTCATTCCCTTATGGGCCTGATACATGTCCGGGCCGGTGTAAATCTCCGGGCCACCGGCCTTTTCGCCGATGAAGGCCACAAGCTGCGTCTGCAATTCGGTCAGGTTGGCGTGGGCAAAGGCCGCGTTGATGCGCTTGTCTTTGCTGACATTAATGACAAAAGCGTGTACCACGGTGGTAATCCCGGCCTGGCCGCCCAATTGCTGATACAGAGAAGGGCCGTTCATCTGGGCCTGCTTATAAGCGCAACCGCCCATGCCCATGGCCAGAATCAATGCGGCAATCATTCCAAGTTCAGCCGACAACATTGTTTTTTTTTGCACGGAAAGGCTCCTTCAAACGATTAACCCGGGCCGCCCCGGCATTTACCGGAGGATAGCGAGTCCCAAGCTGACGCTTTAGATAGCACGGAATGTCCAAACTGGCAAGTGAAAAAGCGGCAAAATAAAAAATTCTCCGGATTTCAGGCGCATGGACAGTTGACTTTGCCGCCGCGGGCGGGCATTATTGCTACATGGAATATCGAGATAAAATTATTGGGGAAGGCTTCACCTTTGACGACGTGCTCATGGTGCCGGGGCGCAGTGATTTTGTGCCGTCGGAGGCTGATACACACACGCGCCTGACGCGCCGCATTGAATTGAATCTACCGCTGATATCCGCACCGATGGATACCGTCACCGAGGCCGCGCTGGCCATTGCGCTGGCCCAGGAGGGCGGAATCGGGTGCATCCATAAAAACATGTCCATTGAGCATCAGTGCCGCGAGGTTGAAAAGGTCAAACGTTCAGCCAACGGAATCATCACCGATCCCGTGACATTGCCGCCGGATGCCACGGTCGGCCATGCCCGGAAAATTATGAAGGAACAGAACATCAGCGGCATTCCGATTGTGGATTCCGCCGATGGCGCGCTGGTGGGCATTCTGACCCGGCGGGATCTGAAATTTATTGCCGGTGATGACAATCATGTGGTGCGGGAACTGATGACCCGTACCAATCTGGTGACCGCTCCGCCGGGGACATCACTGGAAAAGGCCGAGGTACTGCTGAATACCGCCCGGGTGGAAAAATTACTTCTGGTGGATGATCGCCACCGCCTGTGCGGCATGATCACGATGCGTGATATTGATAAAACCCATCAGTTTCCCAGAGCCTGCAAGGATGCGCGCGGGCGCCTGCGCGTCGGGGCGGCGGTGGGCGTGAAACATATTGACCGTGTGACCGCACTGATTCAATCCGGTGTGGATGTGGTGGTGGTGGACACCGCGCATGGCCACTCCACGAACGTGATAGAAACCGTCCGCGAGATCAAGCGGAAATTTGACATTGATGTGATTGCCGGGAATATCGCCACCGGTGAAGCTGCCGGAGATCTTATCGAGGCGGGTGCTGATGCGGTGAAGGTCGGAATTGGTCCGGGCAGTATTTGCACCACGCGCATTGTCAGCGGTGTGGGTGTGCCCCAGATTACAGCGATTATGAATGTCGTAGCGGTGGCCGGGCCATTGGGCGTTCCCGTCATTGCTGATGGTGGAATCCGCCACAGTGGTGACATCACCAAGGCGTTGGCCACGGGTGCCAACGCGGTGATGATGGGATCACTGTTCGCCGGATTGGATGAAAGCCCCGGGGAACTGGTCATTCACCGTGGCCGACGATTCAAGAGTTATCGCGGCATGGGTTCCATGGGGGCGATGGTGCAAGGCTCGGCCGATCGCTACGGCCAGGGAGCCGTGCGGCAATCCAGCAAATTGGTGCCCGAAGGCGTGGAGGGCCTTGTGCATTACCGCGGCCCTCTGGGCGATTTTGTGTATCAGATGATCGGCGGCCTGCGCGCGGGGATGGGATATTGCGGCGCGAAAACCATTGACGAATTACAACAGAAGGCCCGCTTTGTCCGGGTCACCCATGCCAGCATGGTCGAAAGCCACCCGCATGATATCACCATCACCCGTGAAAGCCCCAACTATTACACCGCTGATCGCGGCGCGGATGAATAACTTCGTGTTCCCTCCCCGGCCTGTGCGCCAGGGCGGAAATTGAAACTCCCGCGGGCCTTATGCGGGTGTGTGACACTTTACACGGATTGCGAATACCGCAGTTGTCTCTCCCCCGAGCACCGCGATGATAATCCGGTGCCGTTCCGCTCCCTGCGAACCCCAACGGCACCGCATTACCATGACGGTGCTCCGGGGGACTCGTGATTGCGGCGCAATAAAACCATACCCGCATCAAGTGTCACGCACCCTGACTACTTTCTCAACACCGGCGACTGCCGCGGAAAACGCGCGGTGCAAGCACGCGCGGCTAAAAGGGGAAATTTGAGACTTCAAATTTCAGATTGCGCAAGGGGATGGGGCGTCCCGGCACCACGGTTCGGATTTATTGCCACGCCCGGCGCTGGGTGGTGTGCTGGTCGCGGGGCAGTTGTATCAGGCGTGTCGAACGCCTAATATAAAGTAACTGTTAGTCTCCGTGCGCGAAGTACCGGCTTTCTTACGCGCGGCGGAGTTTTGTATGAAAAGGCTGCCTGATAATTTATGAGCACACTGATCGAAATTTCCACGCCCGCCAGTCCCGCCCATGGAGCCACCGCGGCGACGGTGCGTACGTCGCTGCTTGGCGACATGATGGAACTGGCCAAAATCAGGCTTACCGGCATGGTCGTCATCACCACCATGGTCGGGTTCTGGCTTGGTGGTGCCGCAGGGAGCGGCTGGTGGAGATTGGTTTGGGTTGCTCTGGGCACCTGGCTGCTGGCGGCCAGCGCCGCGGCGCTCAACCAGCTCTTTGAAGTCACACGCGATGCCCGGATGAAACGCACGCAAGGTCGCCCCTTACCGGCCCACCGGTTGTCGTCATCCACCGCCACCGCATTCGCCATTGTCACAGCCGCCGCCGGTATGGTCATGCTGGCGTTGGGCACCAACTCGCTCACGGTACTTCTCGGAATGGCCAATGTGGTTATTTACGCCTTCATTTACACTCCCATGAAACGGTTTTCCACGCTTAACACACTCGTTGGCGCGATCTGCGGCGGAATTCCGCCGGTGATGGGTTATACCGCCGCCACGGGACATATCGCCGCTTCGGCAATCGCCCTGGGCGTATTACTGTTCGTCTGGCAGATTCCGCATTTTCTGGCGTTGGCGTGGCTCTATCGGGATGAATACGAAAAGGCCGGCTTCCGGATGCTGCCCGTCGTGGATCGCACCGGACGATTCACTTGCCGAATGATTTTATTGTACAGCATCCTGCTGATTCCGGCGGCCCTGGCGCAGAGCATTTTAGGCGGCTCCGGAGCGTGGTACGCCACCAGCGCGGTGGTGCTGGGAATGGCAATGGTTTGGCTGGCCGTGGCGTTGATCCGAGACCCCAGCCGAGCCGGCGCTCGCAAAGTATTTCTGGCCAGCGTGATGTATCTGCCGTTGTTGCTGATGATCATGGTGGCCGATACGCGGCCCGGTGCCGCTGATACGCGCCGGGGAGTTACCGTTCAACTGCTGCCGGCCCCGGCGATCCATGCACAATGAGAATTGAAGAGAAACCTTCCGTAGAAACCCCTGAGCAATCCGGCGAAGCCATGAAAAACAAATTCACTCATTTTTTTTCATCCGGATTATGGATTATCGTTCTGATGGTGCTGATTACCGCGGCGCTGGCGCTCAAGGAAATCATCATCCCTCTGGCCAATGGCCAGTTCACCAGAACCATCGGCAATGGCACCAATGTCCGCACTTATGATTTCAATCTGCATCCGCTGCTGGGGAATCGCAAACTGCTGGTCGCCTCCGGCAACAGCAAAGACGGCCTCAACGCGCTGGATCATCCCAGACTGCTTGTCCCGCCGCAAGTCAGCGCTATTAACGACGCCCGCCGCGATGCCGGCGGATTTATTCAGGGGCCGGACCGGGTGATCGGCGTGGTGATTCATGGCCAGGCGCGGGCTTATCCGCTGCCCATGATGAACTGGCATGCCGTATGCAATGATCGCCTCGGCGGCCAGGCCATTGCCGTGATATGGGATGGCTTTTGCGACACGGCGGTGGTGGTGCGCCGGCGCGTTGGCGGGGAAATTATCCGCTTCGGCTACAGCGGTCTGGTCTATAACGGCAATGCTCTTCTTTATGACGTTGAGCCGAAGCTTTCCGACGAAAGTTTATGGAGCCCGATTGCCGGTCATGCCATCGCGGGTCCGGCGGCGGCACGCAAGGAAGCCTTAACCTTTTTGCCGTGTCAGGTCGTAACCTGGCGAAACTGGAAAAGTATGTATCCACATACCACCATGATCGCCGGTGTCACCAGCCTCTATGCGGCCTATCGCAAGGATGTCTACGGCCCGTATGATCACAACCTTGCGGGGCCGCGGTATCCGATAGCACCACTTTGGAATCAACCGGCACCGGCGCTCAAGTCCCGGCTGATTCTTCTGCGCATCAAACATCATTGGCACCCCATCGCATTTTCATGGATTTTCGCCCGCCGAAATCGCGCGGGCGTAACACACCTGCAAATTGCCGGTGTGCCGGTGGTGCTCCAATGCTTTGCCGAGCCGCAATGGCGGACGGTGGCTGTGATTTCACCGCAGCGCATCGCCACCGCGTACGGATTTGTATTTGCCTGGTATGCCCAGCATCCCGGCGATTTTACTTCCGGGCAATTTAACCCAGATCGGATGGGGCCATGATGGACATCTCCGGCATGGCTCCAATATCCCAGCCGCTTTCGCCATGGATGCCCTGATCCAATCCTTCGGTCTCCACAATATCCGAGACCCGCAGGCCAAATGTTTTGTCCACAATAAATCCCACCACCGCCGTGCCGATGGCCACATACACCACAGCGCTGGTCGCCGCGATCAATTCAATCATCAACTGATGGCCATTACCCGCAATCAGCCCGCGCACGCCATTGACCGCGGCCACCGCAAAAATACCGGTGAGCAACATGCCCAGAAAACCGCCCACGCCATGCACGCCAAACGCATCCAGCGAGTCGTCGTATCCCATGACGCCCTTGAACTGCACTGCCAGATAACATGCTACGCCGGCCAGCGCGCCGATAATCGGAGCCGACCATAACGCCACAAAACCACATGCGGGTGTAATGGCCACGAGTCCCGCGACAATGCCCGATGCCAGGCCCAGCGTGGACGGGCGACGATGATGCACCCACTCCACAAAATTCCACGCCACACCGGACGCTGCCGCCGCGATGGTGGTATTCAAAAAGGCCGCACCGGCCACCGCGTTGGCGGCACCGGCCGAGCCGGCATTAAAACCGTACCAGCCAAACCAGAGTATTCCCGCGCCGGTCAACGTCAGCGCCAGGGAGCTGGGCTGCAGCACCTGTGTGGGATAACCCAGGCGGCGACCCAGAAAAATTGCCATGACCAGCCCGGAAACACCCGATGCGATTTCCACCACCGTTCCACCGGCAAAGTCCGCGACGTGCATGGTATCCAGCCAACCGCCGCCCCAGACCCAATGCGCCAACGGGTCATATACCAGCGTGCTCCACAGCACCAGAAATAAAACAAATGAACGAAATTTCATCCGCTCCGCCATTGAGCCGGCGATCACAGCGGGTGTAATCATCGCGAACATGGCTTGAAACACGCAGAATACCGTTTCAGGAATATAGGTTCCACCCTGCAGAACAAGATGTTTCGGGTTCATCCCAATCAACAATATATCCCGCGGCTGCCAGCCGATCAGGCCATGCTGATCTCCGCCAAAAGCCAGCATGTACCCCACCACCATCCATTGCAGACACACCACAACCAGCGCGGTATACGAATGCATCATCGTGGCCAGCACATTCTTCTTCCGGATCATGCCGGCATAAAACAGCGCCAGCCCCGGAATCATAAACATCACAAGTGCCGTGGAAACCATCATCCACGCGGTGCTGCCGCTATCCAAAACGGGATGTATCGGCACCGAAAGTTGCCGCGTCACGGCTGGCGCGGTAGGAGCTTGCAACATTATTGCCAGAACTGCCACGGTAATAGGCACGACGCGAGCCATTGTGCCAAACCACGCGCGCCACCGCCTTGAAATTGTACAAACCATGATTTTTCCTCCGCTGCAGGCAAGTCGGCCAGAAATGTCTGCATGATTTCCATGCACGCGTTCATCCATGCGTGCACATTCTAAACATCTGTGACTAATATGTAATCACAAAGCAGAGAAAAAGATTACTCATTAGGCTATAAATATGCAATACTGCCGCATCATAAGGCATAATATTGAGCCGTTTCCGTGCAAGACTGCAAAAGTGCCTGCGGCGCGCCAATATCAGCACTTGAAACTTGTCCGACGTAACGGATCGTATCTATCAGCACCAGTGCCGCAATTCCTACCCCGCCGCGGCCAGTTCTTTACCGCGTGCGCGACCCTTGGAGGCACCTCCTCCTGACCGGAGCCGCATGCGAAAATCTAACGAAATCCCCGCACGCGCTGCCATATTTACCAGCGTGTCCAAACTGAACAGCGCTATTTTTCCACGGCGTAGATCGCTGATGCGGGGTTGACTCACGGCAAAAATGTCCGCTGCTGCGCTTTGGGTCAGATGATGACGATGAATGTACTGGCACAATGCGGCCATGAGAACAGATCGCAGGCGGAGGTTCTGCGCCTCATCTGAAGAGTAACCCAAATCCTTAAATACATTACCACCGGAACGAGAAATTTTAATATCCATGCTGTTGTCTCCATATTAAAAGCGACCTTAGTCGCGCGCGAGCCAGGTTAATATCGCGTTCGGAAGTAGCTCGCGTCTTTTTCGTAAAAACGTGCAGGACATAAACGCCTTCCGCATAGCGGGCCACGTAAAGAATGCGATACTCATTCTGCGCGTGGATTCGTATTTCCTTCACGCCCAATCCGACGCCAACCATGTTCTTGCAATCGGACGGCTCCAAGCCCATTTGGACCAGATGCAGTTGGTGGCCCGCTTCCTGGCGAGCCATATCGGAGAGCAGCCTTATGTCTTCCTTTGCTGATCCGAGCCAGAATAGCGTTTTCATTGTTTCTATTATACTGATTCTTATATACGGGTCAACTGTTTGCCGATCAAGTTACTGCTCGTGGGTGCGTGATACTTTACGTGCGTGATGGATATCGCAGTATTCTCTCGCCAGAGCGCCGTGGTGATAACCCGCAGCCGTTTGTTTAGGGACCGCGCAAAAATAAATTCATGCTTTATGACGCAGGAATTTTGGCCGCTGGCTAGTGCCCTGTTCCACCCGTAATTACAGGTGGAACAGAGCACTAGGCGTGAGCGACGCGCATACCCCGCCAGTGGGTCTGTAAGGAGCGAATAACGATGCCAGCGGCCAAAAGGGCCGGCCAGGAAGTGTGAAGTTGTTTTTGCACGGTCCCTTACCCCGCCGCGGCCAGCGGAGGATTCAGTAATTTATGCCGCAGATACCGCCCGGTGTGGCTCGTGGGATGCGCCGCCACCTGCTCCGGCGTGCCCGTGGCGACAACCTGACCGCCGCCGCTTCCGCCTTCCGGCCCCAGGTCAATAATCCAATCGGCGCATTTAATCACATCCAGATTGTGTTCAATAATCACCACGGAATTACCCGCATCCGCCAGACGATTCAACACATTGAGCAGATTATGAATATCGGCAAAATGCAGCCCCGTGGTCGGCTCGTCAAGCACATACAGCGTATGGCCCGTGCCGGCCTTGCCCAACTCCGTGGCCAGTTTAACCCTTTGCGCTTCACCACCGGAAAGCGTGGTACTGGCCTGACCGAGTTGCACGTAGGACAATCCCACATCATTGAGCGATTGCAGCAACGCGCGAATGTGGGAAAAACTGTCGAAAAACGCCAGCGCCTCTTCAATGCGCATATCCAGTACGTCCGCAATGGATTTGCCGCGGTATTTTATTTCCAGCGTTTCCCGATTGTACCGCGTGCCGCGGCACTCTTCACAGGTTACAAAAACATCCGGCAGAAAGTGCATCTCAATGCGCTTGGTGCCCTGCCCCTGGCAACTTTCGCACCGGCCCCCCTTGACATTAAAACTGAAACGGCCGATCTGGTAGCCGCGCATCCGGGCTTCGCGGGTTTTGGCATACAACTGTCGGATCAGGTCAAATACGCCCGTGTAGGTGGCGGGGTTGCTCCGCGGAGTGCGGCCAATCGGTGACTGATCAATCTCAATAACCTTATCGATATTCGCGACACCGAGAATCTTTTTATGCCGGCCCGGATGTTCCTTGGAACCGTACAACTGCCGCTGCAGTCCTTTAAGCAAAATGTGGTTGACCAGCGAGGATTTTCCGGACCCGGAAACACCGGTCACACAGGTCATCACCCCCAGCGGAAATTGCACGTCAATTCCGCGCAGATTATTTTCCGCGGCCCCTGTGACCTCCAGCACGCGTTTGAAATCGGGCTTTCGCCGCTGCTGTGGCACGGGAATCTGATATTCGCCGGAAAGATATTTGGCGGTGATGCTTTCATGCGATGCCATGACTTGCGGAACGGTGCCCTGGGCGATGATCCGCCCGCCATGCGAGCCGGCACCGGGGCCGACATCAATGAGCCAGTCCGCGGCGCGGATGGTATCTTCATCATGCTCCACGACAATAACGGTATTGCCGATGTCGGTCAGGCGGCGCAGCGTGTGGATCAGCCGGTCATTATCACGTTGATGCAGCCCGATGGTCGGTTCATCAAGCACATAGCACACTCCCACCAGGCCCGACCCCACCTGCGTGGCCAGGCGGATTCTCTGCGCCTCGCCGCCGGAAAGCGTTCCAGTCTGGCGATCCATGGTCAGGTACTCCAGACCCACATTATTCATAAAGCCCAGGCGAGCGCGAATTTCCTTGAGAATCGGAGCCGCGATCAACTCCTGTTCTCCGGAAAATGTCATGCCCTCAAAAAGTTCAAGGGCGCCGGTGATCGTCAACGCGGTGATGGCACGGATGTTATGCCCGCCGATTTTCACCGCCAGGGCCTGCGGTTTGAGACGGTCACCATGACATTTTTCGCACGGCTGCTCGCTTAAATAGTCATGCAGACGGCTTTTGACGAATTCACTGTCCGTGTTTTCCCAGCGACGCTGCAGGTTGGGCAGTACGCCTTCAAATTCCGCACCATAGGTTTTTTCATCTCTGGCGGTTGTGCCATGCATGAGAATCTGCCGAATTTTTATCGGGATATCCTCAAACGCCGTGGCCCCATCCACACCGAATTTCTCACAGAATTTCCGCAGCAGGTGGTTGTAATAGATGTTCATGCGCTTGCCGTTGCGGTGGAATGGCTCAATGGCCCCGTCCAGCAGACCAACGGTTTTATCCGGAACCAGCAATTCCTCATCAAATTCCAGAATGGTTCCAAGTCCATCACATTCCGCGCATGCGCCGTATGGGCTGTTAAAGGAAAACAGCCGCGGCGAAAGTTCCTCCAGCGAACTATCCGGATGTTGCGGACATGCGTACCGGGATGAATACGTGTGATCCATCCATTTTCCTGATTCTTCCCGGGCGATAATCACCAGTCCATCGGAAAGCTTTAACGCCAGTTCCAGTGAGTCCGCCAGACGCGTGCGAACTTCGGGTTTGATCGCCAGGCGATCCACCACCGCTTCCACGGTGTGCGCAATTTTTTTATCCAACGGCGGAACAGATTTTATTTCCAGCACCTGCCCGTCCACCCGCGCGCGCACAAAGCCCTGCCGCGTCATGGCGTCCAGCACGTCGAGTTGTGCCCCCTTTTGCCCGCGCACCAGCGGAGAGATAATCATGATCCGCTGCCCTTCCGGCCACTGCATGATACTGTCCACAATCTGCGACGCCGATTGAGCCGCTATGGGTTGGCCGCAAATCCAGCAGTGCGGCTTGCCCACCCGCGCAAACAAAACCCGCAGATAATCATAGATTTCCGTGGTGGTGGCCACGGTTGAACGCGGATTGCTGCCGCCGCCCCGCTGCTCAATGGCAATCGTGGGCGGCAGACCCTCTATTTCATCGCAATCCGGCTTTTGAGTCTGTTGAAGAAACTGCCGGGCGTAGGCGGAAAGGGATTCGATATACTTACGCTGTCCCTCGGCAAAAATCGTGTCAAATGCCAATGAACTTTTGCCCGATCCGGATAGACCGGTGATAACCACCAGTTGATCGCGTGGAATTTCCAAACTGACATCTTTGAGATTATGCTCACGCGCGCCACGAATACGAATACTTTTAAGTGCCATTGCTTTCTCCGACTTGCCGGCGCGCAAAGTCACACGCATGGCAAGCTCTACATTTTACCCCACCGGCCAGACACTTTCCAAATGCGCCCAACAGGCCACAAAAAGTTACGGCAACCTGATCCGCAAGGGTACAGCACCGCGCCCCTCCGGATTAATAGGCGGCTGTCCATCGTACCGCATCGTTATCATTTATAGTCAGCGCGGACATTGATGATACATTCACAAATAGCTTTAGTTATCAGCGGCGACATTATAGTAGGCATCGTCCGCAATGCCGTTATACGGCTGCAAAGCCACGCCAACGGCACGAGGGCCCGTGCCTCCTACAGATGTCCCGTCCGGGCCGTTTCACTCCACCGGTGCCGCCCACCCGAAAATGCAAGCACCCAGGAAAGACAGTGCAACACTGAACGCCTCCCACAAATACTGCGACCACATCGCGCGAGTACCGTGTAAATAGCCTAAGAACAAAGGAACAAAACAATTCACGCGCAGCGTTGCCACGATATCGGCGATCACGACGCACCGACTAAATACTCGCCGGTTCGCAACTCGACCGGTTGCATCCGGAGCATCAGTTCGGGCATTCGCCCGCGATCGAAGGCGGAGGAATCCGTAGAGGGGCAGAAACACGAGGGTGTAGACGCAGATTGCGAATAAGATGCGCGCACCCCCGGCAATCAGGCGGTCTCCCGGGCCAGGCATGAGCACCGAAAGGACCGTGCCCAAACTGAGCGCCCCAACTAGGTATCTCAAGACACGATTTCCGGGCCAGCCCTCCCTGTTGAAGGGACTGTTATAAAAGATCATTTACGAGCCTCCAATAGGGCAACCCGATCCATGACGCGGGCCGCACGCCCGCCCCGCCCGCCGCCCTCCGATGTACCCCACGACGTTACCCAGCGTGGAAATAGCCGTCAAGCGGTTTTTTTTCGTCAATGGTGATCGCCGGCCCACGCAAACCGGCAGGCCACGCAAAGATACAACAACCTGATCCGCAAGGGTACAGCACCGCGCGCACTCCGCATTAATAGGCGACTGTCCGTCGTATCATGCGCATGGGCCAAACTGTTGCCTTCATGGGCGTGTTATTCACTACGACTGCCAACGGATGTTTCGAACGCAACCACGCCAGCTTTGCGCGCCGCTTCAACCCGTTTCGCCCAGCGAAACATCCGATGCTTGTCCCCACCGCAATGTTTAACAATCCGTCGCCGCGAGGCGCGAACCCGTTCCACCACCGCGTCATCTTTGAATTCAGTCATGGTCAGTCTCCGTAAGCAAAAGGTCTGGTGTCGTCACGATCGGCGCAGCCAAGCCAAGTTCGGCATTGATCAATTGCAAATGTCGAACTTTATTGGCATTGGCCAAGTGCCGACAGTTCCAAGTCAGCACGAAGTGCACTCCGTAATAGGAAGCTACGGCCAGGTGATACGCATCACCCAGCGGCATGAGTTTTCGCCGCACATAAACGGATACAATCTCCTCGACCGCCGGTACGATTTCAAGCAGATACAGAGATTCGGCCATGGCCAAAGCTTCGGACCGTCCCGGGTATTGGCCTTCCTGCAATTCACCAATGACGAATGCCGAACCGTACAGGCGGTAATGCCGGCGCTCGCTTCGCCACCACCGCCGCGTGCTTTCCCGTCGGGCGATCATCTCGGACTCGGATCGAACCTCGTAATAAAAGCTCGGGATGGTGGTCTCAATGTAAACTGATCTTTTCATACGATGGCTATTCTACCACATCCACGTCTACTCCGGCTCGCCGTCGAATGCCGTCGAATGCCAGGGCCAGAACACATGCTTTGTGATCGTCCCTACGCAGCGTCGGCGCTGCAGGCCATGTCCCCGGGCTTTCGTTCGCCGCGAAATAATGGCCGCCGACACGGCAAGCAAAATGTATTGTCACCGTAGTTGGCTTCGCTTTATGGACGCCACAGCCCAAGAACCGCCATTCCAGAACTCCTCCAGGCCCGGCTTGTTCACCGGTGGCTGCGTGCCGGATACGCTTTTTTCACCACGAAGGCACGACGACACGACGTTTTTTGAACCACGAGGAAGGGGAGGCGAGCGGAGGGGAAATCTGGATTGGCGATCATCATGGCATAACGACGTAACACAATCTACGGACGTTTGAACCACAGAGGCGGCGGAGGAAAGCGGAGGACGGGTGGCGGGGGTGGGAAACCGAACCATCCCGGCGCGCCCGGGATAAACTCCTTTCTCGGATTCCACAGATTCTTGAACCGCCAAGGCGCAAAGAGCGCCAAGCCCGCGACTGGAGGCGAGGCCACCGGATTTGTGATTCAGGAGTTTTTCAGCCGATGCGACCAACGATGCATTCCTCTTCGAGCAATCCGGGATGGATTATAACGCCTGGCAAAACATCGACAAAGGAAATCAGGGCTGCCGTGCGTACAGCGAACACCCCCGAGCACATGTCAATCATGCTATCTTTTTTATGGGTGCCTGTTTCTATTATCGACCCGCCCTTTGCCAACAAATATGGCCACACCCTTCTGGATTCTGCGTAGCTTTGCACGAACCTAACAAGGGGGTACAATCAACATCAGTCAAGATAGCCTTGATCCTTGTCGGAACAACGGCATACAGGGAGAAGCATGGCGCAAGCCGGCAATGAGGTGTGAGTGGATGATGGCAATGGACAAGGAACATCCCGTTCTTGTATGTCAGCCATCCTCACATCATGGGTTTTCGGCAACGCCGGAAATCACGCAATTACATTGGTACAGTGATCGCAATTGATGGGCTGGTTACTACCGTGAAAAGTGAAAATACTACAATGGAATTGCCTTTTCTCAACAGTGCCGGCTGGGATGATTGCATTGATTCGCGACTGCTCCGTGCGCAGGACTGGCAGGAGGCTCCGGAATTCAAGAGCCACGGCCACACGCTTCGGCGGCTCTTTACTGATCTGGAAATCAACGCTGTCCTTTGCGTCGGGAACCGCCCCACCGTTTGCGTGAAAGATGCGAGAGGGATGCCACCAAATGAGGTCGAGGATTTGAGGCGGCGGCTATGGAACATGGGAGCCACTGTTTTGTTGGTCACGGAGGGCAGGAGCGACATAAAAATATTTTCAACACTGTGCAAGCCCGCACCCGACGACAGCAACGGCAGCAGAGCACAACTCTCTAAAGAGACAATACAAAATTTGGAGTCGGTTGAGATTGCTCTTAGATTGCGACGGCTTATTCGTCGCGTGGAGACGGGGGAAATCTATCGGGAAAATAAATCTTTATTCGATCCCAAAAGTGCCGTTGATCGAAGTCTGTTGGAAAATTTATGCGCACTGCGCGAGAAGATCCTGTCGGGACGGTCGCGGAGGGACTACCAGCGGGCCCACGCATTTATTGGCCGCTTCCTATTTTCCAGTTATTTGCTGGATCGGGGCATAATCGGACCTGCCTACCTTCAAAAAGCTCGTCTCCCGGAAGCGGAGGATATGGCAAAATTTTTAGAAAGAGCCGAGACGGATGGCTCTCGCGCTTTAGAGACACTGTTTGACGCATTGCAGCGGGATTTCAACGGCTCTCTTTTCGGCAATCTATTGGGTAATCATAGAATTGACGGCACGCAGATCGGTTATCTGCGAAGGTTTCTCGCCGGAGACAGTTTGGCTACCGGCCAGTTGTCACTTTTTAAGCTGTATGATTTCAGCGTTATTCCGGTTGAGCTTATTAGTTGCATCTATGAAGACTTTCTTGGGGCGGAAGCCAGGGCGACCGGGAGTACAGCTCCAGATATAGAGGCTAAGATGGGTACCCAACGCGCATCAGGCGCATATTATACCCCTCCCCGCCTGGCGGAATTGGCAGTGGATATTGCGACCGAACGTTGGGAAACTTTGCTGGATAAACGTTGCCTGGATCCGGCCTGCGGCTCAGGAGTATTTCTGGTCATTATCTTCATTCGGATGGCGGAGGAGTGGCGTAAGCGCAATCCCAACGCTGACGCGCGCCGTCGCTATGACGAATTGAGGCGCATGCTGGCCGAAGATCTGCGCGGGATCGATACGCATTTGACGGCTTGCCTCGTTACCTGCTTCAGCCTGTATCTTGCTTTTCTGGATCAAATGGATCCCAAGGAAATAACGGAATTGCGGGAGGTTCTTGACCGCGACGGACGACACAAAATTCTGCCCCATATCCTTTGGAAAGCCGATGGCACGGCTCCGAAGCCTCCGAACTCTGCGACCGTCCGGGAATCGGATTTCTTTGAGGTTCCGGCTGAAAAAACATTTGATCTTGTTATCGGCAATCCACCCTGGGTAAGCCGCAGAGCAGCTCCAAGTGCCAATAAGTGGCTTTCTTCCCCTGCAAACCCATATTTGGGCACGATCAGTGCGACTGAGAGGCCCCAGTCCCTGATGCCCGCAAAAGAACTGGCTGCCGCATTTATGTGGAAAGTTGGGTTGCATCTCAAGCCGGAAGGCCGCGTCTGCCAGATTTTGCCATCGCGAGTATTCCTCAGCAATAATACTGATCTTTTTCAAGCCGCATGGATAAACAAGCATCGCCTGGAAACGGTATGGCTATTGGCGGATTGGAGTTTCATACTGTTTCCATCCGCAGCTTGCCCATGCTTTATTGGCCGCTACCATCCGCGCGGCGATGGGGAATCGTTGGGCTTTTTTGATTTCATCACGCCAAAAGTTGAATTGCTCGACCCGCGGGAAGCGCTAATCCCCGTGTATCCGGAAGATCAGAAAGCGCTTTCTGAATCCGATATTGTCTCGGCCGCAAAACGCGGCGAGGCCGCCGCGGCATGGAAAAAACAGTACTGGGGTACGCCGCGTGACCTCCGGCTTATAGAGCGGTTGATGAGAATGCCGCGTCTGAATCGGATGGTAACTAGGCCACCGCGGAATCAAGATGCGGCAGCCAACCGTGTGGGATTCCAATGGTACAAGGGGCAGGGATTTCAGCCGGCCACTGCGAGTACGACGAATCAACAGCCGGTCTTTTGGAAGAAATCCGATCTTTTTCTTTCCGCCAATGTTCAGGTTTCGGGCCTCATCCTGTTGCGGAGCGAATGTAGGCCCATTGGCGTGCTTTACGAAAACACAGGCCTTCACAGGGCGAGGGCCCCTCAATTATTCAAGGCCCCTTTATTGCTTATCAACCAAGCCTGCACGAAATTTCTGTTCTCCGATTTTGACGTTTTATTTCATGATGATTTCCAATCAATCTGCGCGCCGGCTGGCGAGGAGGACGAACTTCTTTTACTTACAGCCGTACTATCCAGCCCGCTTGCCCAATACCTATTGTTCCACACTACCGCCAATATTGGCGTAGAGCGTGACGTTGCCGGGCTGAAGGAAATGTTGGCTCTACCATTCCCATTACCGAAGGATACTGATGATCCGGCCAAGAGTACGAAAATTATGCGTGCGTGTGCTGAACACTTGCGGAAGCTCCACGCGATTCTTGGCAAACCGCAAAATCTCCTGCGGCACCAATCGCTGGTGAACGAAACACAAATGCATCTTAATAAGCTCGTCTACGACTATTTCACGGTTTGCGGTTGGGAGAGGCAACTCATCGAGGATACAGTAAATATATTCCGCCCAAGTTCCACACCGGCAACTTCGCATTCAAAGAAACTTTTCACTGTACAACGATCCACGCCAACCCACCGGGAGGAATATGCGGGTACATTGATCGAAACCTTTCGCGGCTGGATGCATGCGAAGAAAGCGATCTGGATTGAATGCACAGTCGCCGGTGATCTGGGACTGGCAGTCGTCACCTTGGGCATCGGTGGCAAGGCCAGGGAATATAAGGAAACGCCACGCGATGATCGCGTGGCCGGTGTGCTTGAAAGACTGCGTAATGTTACCGCGCTGGACGGTGCAGTTTCTCGCGTGCTCCGAGGCTTTTTATTTTATGAACCGGATCGCGTCCACATCCTCAAACCGCTGAGCCGCCGACATTGGACGAACACCGCCGCCTTGAACGATGCCGACGAGATTCTGACCCAGATGATGGAGGAAGATGGATGGCGCGATTGAGCCATTCGGGATCGACCCGTGACCTGCGAAGGGAATTATTCCCCCGCGGGTTCGCCGGCAAGGTGATGCAGCACATCGTTGAAACGTGGCGCGAGTTGGAACTGCCGCCTGATGTTTGCCATGAAACTCCCATAACCGCGCTTTTCAGGAAGGCATTAATTACCGCCTATGACGCCGCAGGCCGTTCATGGTTCATCACGTTGGAGGATCCGATCACTGATCCGGACGTTGGAACTCAGAATGGAAGGAATGATTTCCGTGTTTACCCGCCGAACCATGCGGGACAAACCGTTTTCTTTGCGGTTGAATGCAAACGTCTGCATGCCACCACAGATTCCGGCTTTTCGTGCCTTGCGGACAAGTACGTTGATGAAGGCGTACGCCGGTTTGCTGATGACAGGTACTCTACGGGCTTGCCGTGCGGGGGAATGGTTGGATATGTTATGGATAACCAGATGGATAAAGCGCTCGCATCTGTGCTAAAAGAAATTAGAAAGAAGGAACAGACATTGGGTTTGCCGATTCGGGCCGGAGTTCACACGCCGTCGTCAGCGTTACAGAATCATCGGTGGAGCATTGATACCCGGCACAATAGGTCCAACGGCCAGTTTACCCTGCACCATGTGTTGTTGGGCGTCCGTGCCCGGCAGATTCCGTAGGACTTCCAGTCCCGCCGCCCTCCCGGTATTCATGGACGAAATTTGTGTAATCTAAGATATCCCGACCTACTACTCCTGCGAGGGCATCGAGAATTTCGGCATTCATGGCCCAATCTGTGGATCGCCCCGATGTATTGGACTTATGGGTGTTCTGCCGTTGTAATACGGCACATTGTGATTGACGACGGGAAAATGATGTATGGGCCAAAATGATAATGACAATTCAGCCAAGCCTTTTGGGCCGGCCAATCCGCATCCGCTTTCTAAAATGAAAACGGAGTTGGTGTGGGAGGGAAAATATGATGAATATGGAAATCGCCGGGAGGTGGATATTGCCGGTTTGGCCATGCCGATGCAGCGCATTGAAACCATTGACCAGCCGCGCAGTGAAGCGGCCGCCGCCGGGCAGTTGGATTTGTTTAATAAAAAAACCAAACGGCTGGATGATTTCCGCAACCGCCTGATATGGGGCGATAACAAATTGGTCATGGCCAGTTTGTTGCAGGAATTCCGTGGCAAAATTGATCTGATATACATTGATCCACCATTTGATGTAGGTGCGGATTTTACCATGCAGGTGCCGATCGGTGACGGCTCCGAGGCCGTGGAAAAAGATCAGTCGGCGTTGGAGATGGTGGCATTCCGAGATATGTGGGGCAGGGGGACGGATTCGTATGTATATATGATGTATGAGCGACTACTCATTATGAGAGAACTTTTATCACGGAATGGCACGATATATATTCATTGCGATTGGCATGTGGGACATTTTATTAAATTCCTTTGTTCGGAAATCTTCGAGAAAGAAAACTTTTTGAATGAGATCACATGGCATTATTATAATAAAATGGCTCCGGAAAGTTCCTGCTTCCCACGCGGATCAGATAGAATTATCTCATATACTAAATGTGCAGGTGAGCATATCTTCCATCAACAATATGAGCGTAGAGACAAACCGGTCAAACAATTAGTTCGTAGATTCATAGGCGGCAAAGCTATTAACGTAAGAGATCCATCGGGCGCTGTCCAATATCAAATTAAAGAAGAAAAAAGGCTGGACGATGTCTGGCGAATATCCATGCTCCAACCTGCTGATAAAACACAATATTTAGCATATTCCACGCAAAAGCCCGAGGCTCTTCTTGAACGCATCATAAGAGCCTCCTCCAATGAGGGCGATCTTGTCGCCGATTTTTTCTGCGGCAGCGGCACCACCGGGGCGATGGCCGAGCGACTGGGACGCCGCTGGATTATGGCTGATCTTGGACGTTTTGCCATTCACACCAGCCGCAAGCGGTTAATCGAACTTCAGCGGAAGCTGCACACCGACGATCAACCCTACCGGGCGTTTGATGTTTACAACCTTGGCCGGTATGAGCGCCAATGGTGGCAAAAGGAAACCCTGCACGGTGCCAATGAGGAACATCGCCGCGTCGTGCTGGAATTTTTCCGCGCGGAAATTATTTCTCCGGTTGGTTCGCCGTCGCCACTGCTCCATGGCCGCAAGGGCAATGCGTTCTGCCATGTCGATGGGATTGATTCCATATTTTCCCGTGAAGAGGCAACAGCCGTAGCCCAAGCGGTCAAGGCCGCCGGTGGGCGGGAATGTTATTGCCTGGCGTGGGAATTTGAAATGGATTTGCGACTTACCACGGCAGCGCTGGAAAAGGAACTGGGCGTGGCGTTGAAACTCATTCAGATACCGCGGGAAATTATGGAAAAAAACCGCAAAGGGCCGCCGCCATTTTTGGAGGTTGCCGTGCTCGAGGCCCAGGGTATCTCCAGAGACCCGGAGAAAAATGGCGACATGCCGGGCGTAGATGTAAAATTGACACGGTTTTTGCCATCGCTGGCGGAGGTCCCGGGCAGTGAACTTGAGGCGATAAAAGAACGGGCCATCAAAAGCGGTTTTGATTTTATTGATTTCTGGGCGGTGGATTTTGACTGGAAACCGGGCCAGCCCTTTAATCACCACTGGCAGGATTACCGCACGCGCAAAGACCGCTCACTGAAAACTGTCAGTGAAGCGGGGTATGTGTACGCCAAGCGCGGCGTGCATACGGTCTGTGTCAAGGTGGTGGACACGTTCGGCTGTGATACAAGTATCACGCTGGAGGTTAAGGTATGAGAGGATGTTAAGATGCGATGGCTGAGGTTACCGGCCCTTCCGCCCCGTTTGATCGGCAAAGGTAGAAAGGTTTTGCAGAATGGACAACGCCGAATTTGAAACAATCCTATTGGATGGAAGCAAG
Source organism: Planctomycetota bacterium (assembly GCA_021809365.1). The sequence continues at coordinate 21,994 of JAKBAC010000023.1, forward strand.
ACAATTGCGAGGGATATCCAATGGTCCGAGGATGAGGACCACTCCCCGGCGTGGGAATTTCGCGCTGCGGTGGATTCCCAGGCTGGCTGGCCGCTGTTTGTTCGCGGCAGCTACAACCCACTGGCGAAGGCCCTGACGTTTGCGCTTATCTTGAAACCAGTCGGAAGGATTTATGCGTTGGATGTCGGCAAGGACCACCATAATCCTACCTGCCAACAAACCGGGGAGAAGCACAAGCACCGGTGGAGCGAGCAGTTTTCGGACAAACAGGCGTATGTTCCGGCAGATATTACCGCCGGGGTGGATGATCCGGTTGCCGTCTGGGAACAATTTTGTGCCGAGGCTAAAATAGCGCATAATGGGAAAATGGAATCTCCCTCAACCCTGCAAAAGGAGCCATTCCTATGAATCCATCAGGCATGTGTGAAAGACTCTCGACGGGCATAGGCCGGCTGTTTGTATGTAGCAATGTCGGTGAATATGAGCGCATTCGCACACCGTATCTGTATCCCGACGGCGATAACATAGACCTTTTCTGCCGGAAGCAGATGGGCACCGTTTCAATCAGCGATCTGGGAGAAACAACACGCTGGCTAAGAATGCAAACGTCATCGCCGAGGCGGTCTTCGCGGCAGAGCCATTTGATTGATGATATTTGTCTGACGCACGGCGTGGAGTTTTTCAAAGGAACGATCGTAGCCCGATGCCGGGTTGACGATGATATTGCGGCGGTAGCCACGCGCGTGGCCCAAGCGGCAGTGCGGATTTCTGATTTATGGTTCACATTTCGTGCCAATGGTATCGAAACCGCATCCGAGGAGGTCGCCGGGATTTTAACGGATAAGCACATTGCCTTCGAGCGCAACGAGCGTTTGATCGGACGCTGCGGACGAAGTTGGACCATCGACTTTCACGTCCGCGCGGCCAGCCGCAGTTCGCTGGTGAGCGTGCTGGCGACGGGGAGCCGATCGGCGGCGCGTCCTATAGTTGATCATGTCGTGGCCCAGTGGCACGATCTAAGCCATCTGGCCGCCGGGCCGGAAGCCTTGCATTTTGTGTCTCTCTTTGACGACACGGCCGATGTCTGGCGGGAAGAGGATTTTCAATTGCTTGCCGATTTATCAACCATCTCACGGCTCTCCGCGCCAGAGCAACTTCTGCTCGACTTAGATGCAGCCGCATAAATGTGCCAAAGCGCGTCAGGGCGGCCGGTGGGCACGAATGCTACTGTCTGGCGTGGGAATCTGAGATGAATTTGCGACTTGCCCCGCCAGCGATGGCATGCGAGAAATATCCTAAATCTATGGAAGAATCCGTTACCATTTGGATAGAGTAGATGCTATCTTTGATGAATGCTTCCGCCACCTGCCGTGCGTCCAGAGCGGTCGAGTAGCAGCCGAGAATTTTTCCGGCCTTCATCAGTGCGTACCGATCCCGCCGGGTCGGAAGAATCGACGGGAGAGCTTTAAGAAACGCCTCGTAATTGCGGTCAACCTCCGCCTGAATATCTGCTGAATTATGAGATTGGTTCATTGCATGCCCTTGAAAAAGAACCGTTCTCTTGACACAGATATAATTGTCATTGGCGTGCCGGAACAGTCGGCAAACACAGCAGGTCCCGAGCCGTGGGATCCCATCCCGATGTTAACCGGGACTGCCGCCCTGAGGGCGACCCACGGGTGTTCTCGCGCACACCTGCATTAAATATGTTATACCATTGGGCGGGACAGGTAAAGTTTTTACCGGTAGTTTTTGCCCGTATTCGTGTTTTAGTGCTAGGTGACTCATTATGGCCGGTGAAACGCCCGTTACCGAAGGACAATCCGCACTGGAACCTCTTTTTGAGCCGTGGGAAGAACCGCGCTCGCATCGCGTGCGGAACCCTGAATCTGGCAAACCGGCTCTGATCATCCCGCACCGACGGCCATCGCCGATTGCCATCGTGCAGAATCTTCGGGCGGAGATCAGGCAATGGCGCGAGGGCTTTTACATCGGGGCCAGCGAAACGACCTTCCGCTTGCTTAAGCACTGGTTCGAGCGTCCGCACCGCATGACAACGCCGTCCGGGGATGAATATGAATTCCGTTATTACTACTGCCAGCGCGAAGCCATTGAAACGCTGATTTATCTCAAGGAAGTGCGGCGGATTGATTGCCTGTCGCAACTGGTTGCTGATTTCGGCGGGGCGGACCGGGAAATTGCGGCACTGGGAATTACCGAGGATGAAAACCTCTGGACGCGGTACGCCTTCAAACTGGCCACCGGGGCGGGCAAAACCAAGTGCATGAGTTTGGCCATGGTATGGAGTTATTTTCATGCCCTGCGCGAATCGGATTCCCCGATGGCCCGGCACTTTGTGATTATTGCGCCAAACCTCACGGTCTACGAAAGGCTCAAAGATGACTTTGCGGGCGGGAAAATATTTGACACTGATCCGCTGATTCCACCCGAATGGCGCGGTGATTGGAACTTAAGCGTGGTGCTGCAGGATGAAGCGGGCGGGACGACCACGGGGGGCGTATTATATCTCACCAATATCCACAGGCTTTACGATAATTCGGAAAAGCGTGGGCGGGATGCGGAAACCTATGGTTTCATGGGGCCTGCGGTATCCAAGAGCAAGGCTCTGGACACGGGGGCACTGCTGCGAGACCGCATTACTTCCCATAAGCGGCTGATGGTGTTCAATGATGAGGCGCATCACGTTTGGGATCCTGATTCGGCGTGGAATGAGGCAATCGGGTTTCTCCATGACGCTACGCGGGCACGCACCGGCACCGGGCTGGTGGCCCAGTTGGATTTCTCCGCGACACCCAAGGACAACAGGGGGCAGCCCTTCAAGCACATTGTGTGCGATACGCCGCTGGGCGAAGCGGTGGACGGCGGCATTGTTAAAACCCCGATCATCGGCAGCGCGGGTGATTCTCTGCATGAAGAACCGAGCGATAATGCCGCCTTCCGCTTTGATCGCCACCTGCGGCTGGGATATGAACGCTGGAACCGCAGCCGTGTGGAGTGGGAAAAAAGCGGCAAGAAGGCGTTGATGTTCGTGATGTGCGAGGACACCGCAGCCGCTGATGCGATTGCCCAACGTCTGAACACCGATGAGGCATTCAAGCATCTCAACGGCAAGACCATCAATCTGCACACGAACCTCAAGGGGCGGGTGAAGACGGTCGGTAAGGGGGCCAATGCGCGTAAGGAGTTCGTGGAAAGTGACCGCGAGATTACGGATGAGGACCTCAAGGCGTTGCGCGAACTAAGCCGCTCGCTTGATGATAATTCCACGCCTTATCGGTGCATTGTATCGGTACTGATGCTGCGCGAGGGTTGGGACGTGCGGAATGTCACAACCATTGTTCCACTGCGGCCATACTCATCCAAGGCGGCGATTCTGCCGGAGCAAACACTGGGACGCGGGCTTCGCCGCATGACGCCGCCGGGGGGACAGGGTGCGGCCGAATTGGTCTCCGTTGTCGAACACCCGATGTTTGCGGCGCTGTACAAGGAGCAACTTGCACAAGAGGGCGTAGCCATTGACTCGGTCGATGTTGAACACATTCCCGCCACGACAATATCCATCTATCCTGACGAGGCACGCAAGGATTTCAGGGCGCTTGAGATCACGCTGCCCGGTTTGTCGCAGGCGCATCGGATTTTACCGACGTTACAAGGCTTGGCCCTTGATGACGTGAAGAAAGAATTCGCCAGATACAGACCGCTCCCGCTGGGCCGGGCGGTGAAGCCCGAAATAGATTATGAGGGAAAGCATTTATTCACCGGCGAGGTTGTGGAGCGGATGCAAATCCATTTGCCGCTCCTGGGCACCGGTTTTGGCGCGGTGAGTTATTATGTGCAGCAAATTGAACAGGTATGCAAACTCCGCAATTTACATCCGGTACTGGGAACGCTGATGCAGACATTCCTTGAGGAGATATTATTCGACGAGAAGACAAGTCTGTCGGATCAACGCCTCATCGCGAGACTTAGTGATTCCGACGTGGCGGAACACATTCGGGCGGTGTTTGTACCGCTGGTACGGTCGCGCACGACTACGGTTGAGAAACGTGCCGTTGTCGGACCGGCTATAAAGCTATCGGGCTGGAAGCCGTACCAGGTCACGCATAGCGAAACGCATCCGGCGGTGGAGGCTAAAAATACGCTCTTTAATCTTGTCCCCTGCAACCGAGCGCTGGAACAGGCAGCCACTGCGTTCATTGATCACGCGGGCGACACGGCTGCATTTGCCAAGAATGCCGGCCCGCAATGCTTGCGCATTGATTTTCTGGGACATGCGGGAAGTCTGGCGTTTTACACGCCTGATTTTTTTGTCCGCACTAAACCGGGAAAACATTACATTGTTGAGACCAAGGGAAGAGAGGATCTGGATGTACCTAAAAAGGCAAAGGCCGCGATAACCTGGTGCGCGTCGGCGAGCAGCAAGGCCTGCCCTTGGGAATACCTGTATATCCCGCAGGGTGTCTTTGAACGCATGAAGGGTTCTACTCTTGCGGAATTGGCCAACGCCTGCCGGCCCGCCTTACAGAATCTACTGGAGAGCGATGAGGGTGCTGCATCACCGAACCTTTTCGCGGTCGATTTTGCAGATGCTGATGAGAAGAAGTCGGAATCGCCCCTGGTTGCCGCAGAAGTGATTCATGCTTTGCCGCCGCGCTATCGGCAGGCAGCCGAACAGGCCACGACGCTTTTCCGGTTTATGGAAGGAAAGCCGGGAAGCAATTATGCGGCAGCATTTACCGCTCTTCTGGGGCCTCTGGATGATGCGGCCCGAGAATTGATGATTCGTCGGCTCGCACCCGCGATGCCCGTCGATTCCGCGAGCCAGCAATCATGGTTCGCGACCTATCTCCCCTATGGGACTGCGGCTGGTGTGCAAAAGCGTTACGAACAGACCGCATTGAATCTGAAAAAGACATTGGTTTTCAAAAGCGGAACCATGCCGATTGGCTTGTTGCGGACATGCCTTGATTTGGCTCTTAATGAGCGATCACGACCTGGTAAAGTGTTTGAATCTATCGCCGCCGCGTTCAAGTTGGACGGTGCAAAGCGTCTGTTGGAACGAATTCAGAAGGTCTACGATTTTCGCAATGCCTATGTGGCTCATCAGCAGCAGGAACTTAAAGATGCGGGCTTGGCGAAACGACAGATCATTTTGTGGATTGAAACGCTCGGATTACTGGCCACAGAAATACGCGCGGCGGCAAGCACGAAGACGGAACAGCCGCCAAAGTGACAACCTATACCAGGACGTGACACCCCGGTGAAACGGGGACGTACCCCGTTTTAATATTCGGCGAGATTCAACTTGGTTTGCATACTCTTCATACAATGCCTCTACTGATCAGGCCTCGCAGGCTCTCTTACGTGTCCGATGGATCCACGCCGTACCCTTTAGCTCTCCTCGCAGAGTGCGAAAGGCCACCCTTTCGTTTTCACCCTCCGTTATTATAGCTGTTTACACCGTTTACAATTCGTGTGGGCCAGCACAGCTGCGCATTGAAATCAATACCAGTAGCGCCTTGCTTCGAAGCATTGGCTGGATTGTATTGGGGGCTGTCTTTGGTATTACCTGGAATTATGCGCTCTGATGAAAGCTCAATAGTAAGATTTAATCACAGCGTCTCAATGGCGCGGGGAAAGCTGCCCAGAATTGCCAGATGCAGGCAGTGGGATCGTACTTCATCCAGTGCGGCCTTGACCGCGGAATCTTCGATATGTCCCACCAGATCGGTGAAAAAATAATATTCAAAATTCCGTTTCTGACTGGGACGGGTGTCAATATTGGTAAGGTTAATGCCGTGCTTGCGGAACACATCAAGCACATCCACCAATGCACCGGATTTATGGGCCGTTGTGAAAATAATGGAGGTTTTGTCATCCCCGCTGCGGCGCGGAAAATGCCGCCCGATGACAAGAAACCGTGTGACATTATTGGGATTATCTTCAATGTTCGCGAAAAGTGTTTTGAGCATATAAAGTTCAGCCGCCAGCGATGAGCCGATGGCCGCCGCATGTGATTCCGCCGCCGCCAGCTCCGCCGCCTTGCTGCTGGATGCCACGGGCAGCCGCTGCACATCCGGCATGGTGGCATTAAGCCAGCGTCGGCATTGATTGAGCACTTCCGGTTTGCTGTATACTTTTTTCACCTGTCCCGGTTCGCACAGGGCCAAGAGGTGGTGATGCACCATAATCTGCATTTCCGCCACGATGGTGACTTGCGGATATTCAATGAACGCATCCATGCTTTCAACGATGCCGCCGATGGTTGAATTTTCAATGGGTACCAGCCCCATATCGGCGTGGCCGCGGGCCACTTCATCAAAAACGCCGGCAATGTCCGCCACGGGTTCATGATCCACCGATGACCCGAACTTTTTGACCGATGCCAGATGGGAAAAACTCCCCTTAGGCCCCAGATAGGCGATGCGTAAAGGCTTTTCCAAAGCGAAACTGCCCGACATTAATTCCCGGTAAATCGCCTCCAGACACGCATCCGGCAGCGGCCCACCGACGTTTTTGTTGGCTTTGCGTATGCGTTCGAGAACAATTTTTTCCCGATCCGGCGCGTAAATCGGCGCGTTGGATTGCTGTTTTATTTTTCCAATGTCCACCACAATCCGCGCCCGCGCGTTGAGCAGTTCCACAATCTGGTGGTCAAGCTGATCAATACGCTCCCGCAGTGCCGCCAATGGATCGGACTGTGTCATCATGTTCATACCTCTGCTTAAAGTCCTTCCGGCCAAGGCGCAAGACCATGCCCAACCGAAAAAGTTATATGAATCCTAATCGCCGGTATTGGGATGGGCAATTGAGCGCAAGTGAAATGGGCCTTTGACATTTGCCATCGGCCCGCCGGGCTGGGGCTTCCGGAGCATTGGAGAGTGGCATGAATCCTTGGCAAAATATCTGGCATGGCGTTTGCAGTAGACTGGGGCAATCTGTCATTTTATCCATACGCAAGAATACTATTGGCGTTCGCCGCATACCGATGCTAAAATGAGAGGTTCGGATTTGGCTTCGTCCGGTGCCCGGGGAATGCGGAAACGTCCATCGGGTTTTGGCCGTAAAGGTATTTTCGGGAGGGCCGGGAGGAGGATACGTCGGCTTTGACTGCGGGTGCTGTTGGATCCGCGGTGGGTTATTCTTTGAGCCGCCGCATTGCATGTTACGTATAAATGAAGCGTGGCATGGGAGTGTGAAAATTTGTTCCGGCGTCGCGCTTCGATTTGAAGAACGCCGATTATCATACGCCGTCCGAACTTTGGACGCATTGGAGAAAATTGTGAGTCACGCCACACATTCGCAGGTTCAGCCGCCGGCTGCTGTCAGTACGGTTCCGTTGGCCAACGCCAGCGCCAATATTCAACTGCTCATTGAAAAAGGCAAATCGCAGGGGTATCTCACCTATGAGGAACTCAACGAATTATTGCCCGATGATGCCATAGCGCCGGATCGGCTCGACGCCCTGATGCAGCGATTCGATGAAATCGGCGTGGAGCTGCTGGACGAAGCCGAAGGCAACAAGCATGTCGCCGCCCCGTCAGCGGATGATCCGGATGAATCCCTGATGCGCGAGGCGGAGGAAGAAATTAAGTCCATGAAGGATGAGGATGAGGTTGCCGAAGCGGGGTCCAAACGCATTGACGATCCGGTCCGCATGTACCTCACGCAGATGGGGGAAATTCCCCTGCTCACGCGGGATGAGGAAATCCGCCTGGCCAAGAAAATTGAATTAACCCGCATGGCCTTCCGGCGCAAGGTGCTGGAAAGTGATTACTGCGTGCAAAGTGCGGTGGATATTCTGGCACAGGTTGAATCCGGCGAGCTGCCGTTTGATCGCACCATGCGCATTTCCACCGCCGAAGTGGACGCTAAAGGCACCATCACCAAACGTATTCCGCAAAATCTCGGCACCATTCGTAAAATATTGGAACAAAACCGCGACTTGTGGGACAGCATTCAAGCTGCCGGTACCGCGGAAGCCGCCAAGGAAGAACTTCGCCGCCGCATGCGCAACCGCCGACGTAAGGCCGTGACTCTGCTGGAAGAGCTGTCATTACGAACCAGCAAAGTGATCCCACTGATGAAAAAGCTGCAGTCCATCAGCACAAAACTTATGGAGCTGCACATGAGCCTGCATGGTAAATCCTCCCGGCTTTCCGAGGATGACCGGCTGGCCATGACGGATGAATATATGGGCCTGATGGATTTGGTTCTGGAGGATGCCGACGCCCTTCAGCGACGATGCCAGAGCATCCAGTTGGTGTTCAATGAATATGAGGATGCCAAGCGGAAACTTTCCGGCGGCAATCTGCGCCTGGTGGTTTCCATCGCCAAAAAATATCGGAACCGCGGCCTGTCCTTTCTGGATATTATTCAGGAAGGCAACACGGGCCTTATGCGGGCGGTGGATAAATACGAATATCGCCGCGGATATAAGTTCAGCACCTACGCCACGTGGTGGATTCGCCAGGCCATCACCCGCGCCATCGCGGATCACGCTCGGACAATCCGCATCCCCGTCCACATGATTGAAACAATGTCGCGCCTGCGGAATATCAGTAAAAAACTTCTACAGGATCTGGGGCGCGAACCCACCATTGATGAAATTTCCAAGGAAGCCAAAATGCCGGTTGCCGAGTGCCGCCGCGTATTGAAGATCGCGCGCCATCCGATTTCCCTGGATCGGCCCGTTGGAGAATCGGAAGATTCCTACTTTGGTGATTTCATTGAAGATGAATCCGCCGACAATCCGGTGGAAACCGCGACCCAGGAAATGCTGCGGGAACGCATTGATCAGGTGCTTAAAACCCTGACCTATCGTGAGCGGGAAATTATCAAGCTACGCTACGGCATCGGGGACGGATATACCTACACGCTCGAGGAGGTCGGACGGATTTTCAAGGTGACCCGTGAACGCGTGCGCCAAGTTGAGGCCAAGGCACTGCGAAAGCTTCAGCATCCCGTTCGATCCAGAAAGTTGGAGGGCTTTCTTGATGGTTCGATCCTCGCAACCCTGGGGCTTATCCCGCCAGGCGGACGATCCGATGCCGCGGATGATGATGCCGAATCGGACGATGAGGAATAATATGTCAACGCCGGTCTTGGGGAACTGATGATTTCCAATCATGAATCGTCGCAGAATGGTGACTTACCCGCACGCGATATGTGGCGCGTGTTTCGTATCATGGCGGAATTTGTCGAAGGATTTGAAGCACTTGCTTCCATCGGTCCCGCGGTGACCATTTTCGGTTCCGCCCGAACGCCGCGAAAAGACCCATACTATAAAAAGGCCCGACTGCTGGCCGCCATGCTGGCGCGAAAAAAATTTGCGGTGATTACCGGTGGCGGCCCCGGCATTATGGAAGCTGCCAATTCCGGCGCACATGACGCGGGCGGCGTGTCGGTCGGACTTAACATCAGCCTTCCGCATGAACAGAACGCCAATCCCTATCAAACCATTGCCTTGAATCACCATTATTTTTTCGTCCGTAAGACGATGTTCATTAAATATTCCCATGCCGTAGTCTGCTTTCCCGGCGGATTTGGCACAATGGATGAGTGCTTCGAAACCCTGACACTCCTTCAAACCCTGAAAATCGATCCACGCCCGCTGGTGCTCATCGGTCGTGATTACTGGGGCGGTCTGCTGGATTGGTTGGCAAAAACCATGCAAAAGAAATTTCAGTGCGTTGGGCCGGAGGATCTCAAACTTTTTTTGCTTACCGATGATCCAGCGGAGGCCTGCGCCATAATCACCGAGTCGGAGGCGGATCGATGCTGGTTGCCACCGGCGGTGCCATTCTCCGGTAATAATGCCGCCCGTCAAATGACATCGGAAGGTACGCGCATGGGCGTTCCACCCCAGATCAGCGGCGAAAAAATCAGGCAGCCTCTGCTGCCCGTGGACATTGCTCATCAAGATGCCGACAATGCCGGAAAACGCCCCGTCAAACCCCGGCGACCCCGCCGCTCCACTTAAGGCATCGCGAAAAAATAACCTGAGCATTCTGGCTGGTACTTTTGGCCGCCGGCGGCGTTGCCCGCTCGTTACAGAATCCATGCGGATATGCGCCTC